>NZ_JAMYMO010000012.1:0-161307 GCF_040318575.1 Mesorhizobium sp. M1088
GGGGCTTACTAATGGGCGCGACGCCTGCTGGGCTTTTCATTCTCGGCCGCCACGGGCCAGCTGTACCGTGTCTAACTGTATATCACCTTTTTGGGGGGCGCGGTGCGCAGGGCGCTTTCGGTCGAGCCGCGCGACGGACGGCTTTGTGTGTTCATGCCGCCGGTCGAGGCGCTGGAGGATTATCTCGAACTGGTGGCGGCGGCTGAGAACGCGGCAAGGGCGATCGGCCTGCCGGTGCATATAGAAGGCTACGGCCCGCCGCACGATCCGCGCCTCAATGTCATCCGTGTCGCACCCGATCCCGGCGTCATCGAGGTCAATATCCACCCCGCTGCGAATTGGCAGGATTGCGTGGCGACGACCACGGCGATCTACGAAGAGGCGCGGCAGACGCGGCTTGGCGCCGACAAGTTCATGATCGACGGCCGCCACACCGGCACCGGCGGCGGCAACCACGTCGTCGTCGGCGGCGCAACGCCCAATGACAGTCCGTTCCTGCGCCGCCCCGACCTGTTGAAGAGCCTGGTGCTGCAATGGCAGCGGCATCCGTCGCTGTCCTATCTGTTCTCCGGCCTGTTCATCGGCCCGACCAGCCAGGCGCCGCGCTTCGACGAGGCGCGCCACGATTCGCTTTACGAACTCGAAATCGCGATGGCGCAGGTGCCGCATCCGGACAAGGGCGCGGCACCCCTGCCGTGGCTGGTCGACCGGCTGTTCCGCAATCTTCTGACAGACGTGACCGGCAATACCCATCGCTCGGAAATCTGCATCGACAAGCTGTTTTCGCCGGACGGGCCGACCGGCCGGCTCGGGCTGGTCGAATTCCGCGGCTTCGAGATGCCGCCCAACGCGCGCATGAGCCTGGCGCAGCAATTGCTGGTGCGCGCCATCATCGCCCGGGCCTGGAAGAACCCGCTCGACGGCCGCTTCGTGCGCTGGGGCACTTCGCTGCACGACCGTTTCATGCTGCCGCATTATGTATGGGCGGATTTTCTCGATGTGCTGGACGACCTCAAGCTGAACGGCTTTGCGTTCCGTCCGGAATGGTTCGATGCCCAGCTCGAATTCCGCTTCCCGTTCTGCGGCGACGTCCAGCATGCCGGCGTCAAGCTGGAGCTCAGGCAGGCGCTCGAGCCGTGGCACGTGATGGGCGAGCAAGGCGCGATCGGCGGCACCGTACGGTTTGTCGATTCCTCCGTCGAAAGGCTGCAGGTGAAGACCGAGGGGCTCAACCCGGAGCGTCACGCCGTCGTCTGCAACGGCCGCGTCGTGCCGATGAAGGTGACCGACAACCGCGAGATCGCGGTGGCCGGCGTGCGCTTCAAGGCCTGGCAGCCGGCGTCCGGCCTGCATCCGGCGCTGCCGGTCAACACCCCGCTGGTCTTCGACATCTATGACCGCTGGTCGGGCCGCGCAGTCGGCGGCTGCGTCTACCATGTCGCACATCCCGGCGGGCGCAGCTATGACACCTTCCCGGTCAATGGCAACGAAGCGGAGGCGCGGCGGCTCGCTCGCTTCGAGCCGCGTGGCCATACGCCGTCCAGCTATGTGCTGCGCAACGAAGAAGCCTCTGAAGATTTCCCGATGACCCTTGACCTTCGGCGGCCGCAAAGACTCTGATCAGCCATGGCGAAGGGGAATCACAAAAGGCTGCGCAGCAAGCCGCAGACCCACAGTCTGCTGGAGCACTACCAGCCGATCGACGGCGTCGTCGACGAGATGGTCGATGCGTCGGGCAATCCGCGGCCGGCCTGGCGGCACTTCATCGAGTCGCTGGAGGACCTGGGGCCGGAAAAGCTTGCCCAGCGCTTCGCCCGCGCCGACCAGTACCTGCGCGACGCCGGCGTCTACTACCGCGTCTATGACAAGGCCGGCGCCAACGAGCGGGAATGGCCGCTGGCGCATGTGCCGCTGCTGATCGAGGAGCAGGAATGGGCTGACATCAGCGCCGGCCTGGTCCAGCGCGCCGATCTGTTCGAGGAGACCATCGCCGACATTTACGGGCCGAACCGGCTGGTCGAGAAAGGCATTCTGCCGGCCGGATTGATCGCGGCCAGCCCGGAATATTTGCGGCCGGTCGTCGGCACCAGGCCGGCCAGCGGCCATTTCCTGCATTTCTGCGCCTTCGAGCTCGGTCGTGGCCCGGACGGCCGCTGGTGGGTGCTTGGCGACCGCACACAGGCGCCGTCGGGCGCCGGCTTTGCGCTGGAAAACCGCGTCGCCACCACGAGGGCGCTGTCCGACATCTACGGCGAGATGCATGTGCACCGCCTGGCCGGCTTCTTCCGTCGCTTCCGCGACGCGCTGATCGGCATGGCCAAGCAAGCCGGCGGCCGTGTCGCCATCCTGACGCCGGGACCGCTAAACGAAACCTATTACGAACATGCCTATATCGCCCGCTATCTCGGCATCATGCTGCTCGAGGGCGAGGACCTGACCGTCTCGGGCGGCAGGCTGATGGTGCGCACGGTTTCGGGGCTGATGCCGGTGAGCGTCTTGTGGCGGCGGCTCGACGCCGCCTTCGCCGATCCGCTTGAATTGCGGCCGGACTCGCAGATCGGCACGCCGGGGCTGGTCGAGGCGGTTCGGCAAGGGGCGGTTTCGGCCGTCAATGCGCTGGGCTCCGGCCTGATGGAGACGCGCGCGCTGCTCGCCTTCCTGCCCAAGATTTCGCGCGCCCTGCGCAACGAGGAACTGCTGCTGCCGACGGTCGCGACATGGTGGTGCGGGCAGGAGACGGAGCGTGAACATGTGCTCGCCAATATCGATAGCATGGTGATCGGCCCGGCGCTGTCGACGCGGCTTGCCTTCGAGGACGACGGCTCGACCAAGCTCGGGTCAGCGCTGTCGGTCGAGGAACGGGCCGAGCTCGTCGCCAGGATCGAACGGGACGGCGGCGACTTCGTCGGCCAGGAAGCGGTGACGCTGTCGACCACGCCTGTCTATGTCGGCGGCTGGCTGGAGCCGCGGCCGGCAAGCCTGCGCGTCTATCTGGCGCGGACGCCGGAAGGCTGGACGGTGATGCCGGGCGGTTTTGCCCGTGTCGGCTTTTCGCTCGACCCGACGGCCATTGCCATGCAGCGCGGCGGCCAGGCGGCGGATGTCTGGGTGGTCAGCGACAGGCCGGTCGAGCGCGAGACGCTGCTGCCGCAGGAGCACGACAGCTTCACCCGAACCCTGCCGGGCAGTCTGCCCAGCCGCGCGGCTGAGAACCTGACATGGCTCGGCCGCTATATCGAGCGATCGGAAGACACGGTGCGCATCCTGCGCGCCTACCATGTGCGGCTGGCCGAGACATCCGATCCCGAGATGCCGCTGCTCGCCGATATCAGCGACTATCTCGCGCCGTTCGGCATCGACGTCGAAACGGCAATCCCATTGGGGCTCATCGGCACGCTGGACAGCGCCGTTTACAGCGCCGGGCAGATCCGCGACCGCTTCTCGCCCGATGGCTGGCTGGCATTGAAGGATCTGTCGAAGACCATCCATCAATTTGCCGCGACAGTGGCGCCGGGCGACGACGCGACAAGGGCAATGACGGTCATCCTGCGCAAGCTGGCCGGGTTTTCCGGCCTGCTGCACGAGAACATGTACCGCTTTGCCGGCTGGCGTTTCCTGGAAATCGGCCGCAGGCTCGAACGCGGCATCCAGATCGCCCGCACGCTCGCCCGGCTGACCGGAGCCCAGGCGCCGGAAGGCGCGCTCGACATGATGCTGGAGATCGGCGACAGCGTCATGACCCACCGTCGGCAGTATCCGGTGCAGGCGGGGCGGCGCACGGTGGTCGACCTTTTGGCGCTCGATCCGCTCAACCCGCGCTCAATCCTTTTCCAGCTCGAACGGCTGAAAGCCGAAATCGCGCTGCTGCCCGCTGTCGGCGCTGAAGGCCATATGTCGCCGGCGGCCAAGGAAATCCTGCAGCTCAACACGTCGATCGCCATCAAGGAGCCCTCGGACATGACGGCCAAGGCCCTCGGCGATCTCGCCAATGAAATCGGCGGGCTCTACAACAGCCTCGCCAAAGCCTATTTCGGGTAGAGACAGCATGCTCTACGACATCAGGCTTCACCTGCGTTACGACTATGATGCGGCGGCCGGCGGCGGCCGCCATCAGGTGCGCGTGCTGCCGCCGACCATCCCTGGCGTGCAGCGCGTCATTGCCGCTTCACTGTCTTTTGTGCCGGCGCCCAGCGAACGTTCCGACTTTTCCGACTTTTTCGGCAACAGTGTCACCTCGATCGCCTTTCGTGACGCGCATGATGCGCTCGACATCAGGATGAGCGCGCGTGTTTCAGTGTCGCGGCCCGAACCCGGGCTCGACGTATCGCCGGACATACGCCGGCTGAGGGAAGAACTCGGCGCAGTGCACTCGCTGGCGCCGGCTTCGCCGCATCACTTTCTGGCCGCCAGCGATCATGCCGGCATCGACGCGGCAATCACTGCCTATGCGAAAGGCAGTGCCGGCAGTTCGACAGTCGGCACGGCCATGGCTCTGTGCAACCGCATTCACCGCGATTTCACCTATGACGGCGAGGCGACCACCGTGCAGACGCGGGCCAGCGACGCCTTTGGCCTGAAGCGCGGCGTCTGCCAGGATTTTTCCCACATCATGATCGCCGGCCTGCGCGGCCTCGGTATTCCCGCGGGCTATGTCAGCGGGTTCCTGCGCACCATCCCGCCGCGCGGGAAGCCGCGGCTCGAAGGTGCCGACGCCATGCACGCCTGGGTCAAGGTGTGGTGCGGGCGCGATGCCGGCTGGCAGGAATTCGATCCGACCAATGGCATGCGGGCAAGCAACGACCATATCACGGTCGGCTACGGCCGCGATTACTCCGATGTGGCGCCGATCGTCGGCGTGCTGAAAACCACCGGCGGGCAGGTCGGCGAGCAAGCGGTCGACGTCATTCCGGTCGTGCTCGAAAAGGCGTGACGACGCACGTCTTCGTTGCACGGCGACGTCGATAGGCTGTTCTGGAACCAAGAGATCAAGAGGCGTTGGAACCCGCAGCCGGCAAGCGGCTTATCTACGGAAATTCCGTGGAGAGGACATGCTGGACAAATCCGGGTCGTCGTCTGGCCAATCGGCTGTGAGGAAAGCTGCACCAAAAAACGCGGTGCCGCACAACGGAGCGCTGGAGAACGGCGCGCAAGCCTCGGCCGTTCGGGCCTCGCTCAACTATGTCACCGACACTGAACCCGGTATTCGCCGGCTGCGTTCGGGCAAGGGGTTCTCGTACAAAGGACCCGACGGGCGGATTGTCGACGGGGAGGCGCTGGCACGCATCAAGGCGCTCGCCATTCCACCGGCCTGGACGGATGTGTGGATCTCGCCGGATGCCGACGGTCACATCCAGGCGACCGGTCGGGACCAGCGCGGCCGCAAACAATACCGCTATCACCCGCACTGGGCGGAGGAGCGTGACGGCGTCAAATATTCGAGCCTGATCGCCTTCGCCGAAAGCCTGCCCGAACTGCGGCGGCAGATCGACGTCGATTTGCGCCGTCACGGCCTGCCGCTGGAACGCGTCGTTGCGGCTATCGTCTGGCTGCTCGACAACACGATGATCCGTGTCGGCAATGCCGCCTATGCCCGCGACAACAAGAGTTTTGGGCTGACCACGCTGCGTGACCGCCATGTCGACATCAAGGGCTCGAGCCTGCGTTTTGCCTTCATCGGTAAATCCGGCAAGGAATGGAGATTGAAGCTTGTCGATCGCCGGATTGCCAAGGTCGTGCGTGGAGCGCAGGACCTGCCGGGCCAAAAACTGTTCCAGTATCTCGACGAGGACGGAAACAGGCATCCGGTGCGCTCAGACGACGTCAACCGCTATATCAGGGAGAACGCCGGAGCGGAGTTCAGCTCCAAGCACTTCAGAACCTGGGGTGGCACCATCCATGCGGCGTCGCTGTTTGCGCAAACCGAACGTCCGGAAAGCCAGGCGCAGCAAAAGCGGGTGATGAACAATGTCATCGACAAGGTTGCCGAGCGGCTCGGCAATACGCGCGCGGTTTGTCGCCAATGCTACATCCATCCGGAAGTGTTCCGCGCCTGGCCCGAAGGACGGCTGCTGGACGAAATGGCGGATGCCAACCAAGGCAAGCGCTCGATCGCCGGGCTCGACGACGAGGAGGCCTTGGTCTTGAGATGGCTGAAGGCGAGGGAATGACGCCGGGACCCAGCTCTTAACCGAAATGTGAAAACCAAGCAGATAGGGGTGCCGAATCCGTTTGCAGCATTGGTGTGCTGGGCGATCTTCTTGCCGAAAATATCCTCGTGCGGCATTCTGCGCACCCGATTGTAGCAAAATGTCCCATTTTGCGGCGTCGCAAAATTCAATCGCAAAACTGTCGCTTTAATGGGATTTTCGCGACAAAGGAATGACGCAGCAGGGTGGCCATCATACCCTGACCGGCACGGAAACTTACGGCATGGCGAAGCTCGTTTTTGGAATGAATCTCTCCCTCGACGGTTATGTCGACCATCAGGAATTTGGACCTGATCCTGCTCTCTTTCGTCATTGGATCGACCACGTCCGCGACCTGACAGGCAGCATTTACGGTCGACGCATTTATGAAGTCATGCGCTATTGGGACGACAACCATCCTGAGTGGACCCCGGAGCAACGCGACTTCGCGATGGCGTGGCGAAGCCTGCCGAAATGGGTCGTGTCCCGCTCGTTGAAGTCGATCGGCCCTAACGCAACGCTTGTCATGGATGACGTCGAGGTGGTGATACGCGGGCTGAAGACCCGGCTTGCAGGAGAGATCTCCGCCTCCGGACCGGAGTTGGCGCAAAGCCTGACTGACCTCGGTCTGATCGACGAATACCGTCTCTACTTTCACCCTGTGGTGCTTGGTCACGGCAAGCCCTTCTTCACCGGTCGTCGGCCGCCGCTCCGCCTTGTGGCCAGCGATCGGATCGGCGGGGAGGTCATCAGGTTGACTTACGTTCCTGCCTGACCACGGATTGCGCCGACCGTCATGGCCGCTTCGAGGTCGAAAACCGCTGCCTTCGTGTCGCGAAAATCCTGACTTTTGCACTATTTGCATCCAGATCTGGGTGCGGCAAGGTGACAAGTAGTCCTTGATGCAGCCCGAAGAAAAGAGGCTTGCGGCGACTATACAAATTTTTGTATAGTCGCCGCATGAAAATGCTCAAGTTCCGGGGCAGCGCCCTCAATGATCTGCGCGCTTTCCCGAACTCGGCACGGCGCGAAGCGGGCTACCAGCTCGACAAGGTACAGAATGAGCAACCTCCAACCGACTGGAAGCCAATGGCGACAATCGGGAAGGGTGTGCAGGAGATCAGGATTCGGGACGAAGCCGGCGCCTTCCGGCTGATCTACGTCGCCAAAGTCGCCGATGCGGTCTACGTGCTGCATTGCTTTCAGAAGAAAACGCAGAAGACCAGCAAAATGGATCTGGACCTGGCTACGAAACGCTACGGCGATCTGATGAAGGAGTTAGGCCAATGAGCAACGAGACTTTTGCAAGCGTGTGGGACGCCATCGAAGACACCCCCGCCGAAGCAGAGAACATGAAGCTCCGCTCCACACTGATGATGGCGCTGGAACAGCATATCCGGGCAAAGGGCTGGACGCAGGTCGAAGCCGCGCGCCGTCTCGGCGTGACGCAGCCCCGCGTGTCCGATCTCCTGCGCGGTAAGATCAACCTGTTCGCCCTCGACACCCTCGTCAACATGGTGGTCGCGGCCGGACTGCATGTTGAAATGCGCGTTCTGGAATATGCCTAATCGGCATTTGCCGGTTATTTTGTCGCTTCAATCGGGAATTTCGCGATACGGCAAGATCGCGGAAGGTTGGAAAACGGCCGATCGGCTTCGGGTGGGGGTGTCAAAAGCCCCCGTTTTCCAAGGCACGGAAAACTTCCGCCTCGGGAATGGTGCTTGAAGCGGCGGTTGCCCAAACGACGCATGTTCTCCCCTGCTGCCCATAGACGGCAATTCGACTTCCGGGACCGCTTCCGCTGTGACCGATGGGATGGGCGAGCGAGTTCGTTGCCCGCAGCATCAGCCCCAATCCGTATGCTGGATCGGGATGGAGTTCAGAGCGGAATTGCGGGAGCGGCCTGTGTTCGAGCATTCTGGACAGCGCGTTCCCGTCGACCAAATTGTCGGCGAGTAGATGGCGAAGAAGTCGGGCCGCATCCATCGCCGTGCCGACCACCAATCCGTGATAGACCCAGGCCGGATGATAGCCGATCGCATCGCCCATCTGCACGTCTGCTAAATCAGCCGGAGTGAGGGCGAGCCGGGCCGTGGCGAGTTCGGCAGGGATGAATACGAGGTTGGAAAGAGCCTCGGAAAGAGGGACATTCGTTGCCTCCTCGATCAATCGGGCGACCTCCTGGTAGCCGATGTTCGAATAAGCCCACCCTTGACCGGGTTCGTATCGCAGCCGATCCGCTTCGACTGCATTCAACAGGTCATCAACAGACCACGGCGGACGACCCGCTTCAACATCGGCGTGGTAGGCCGGAAGGGAACCGTAGTCTGGTAACCCCGCCTCGTGCTGTAGGAGTTGGGCAGGTGTGAAAGATTTCCCCTCGACAGCTTCGTCGAGGTTGATCTTGCCGCGTTCCGACAGGCGCAACAGAGCAACGGAGAGCGCCGTCTTCGTAAAGCTCCACCATGGAATCGAATCCGTAACGCCCGTTGCGTCTGTTTCGCCATCGTCACGAATGAACACTTTTGCTTCCATGCCGCATCATAGGCAGCCTGGGATGACGACGCGAGAACCCTCCGCTCTTTGGAGAGAATCCGACGTTCATCAACTTCTCGACTGCATCGATTCCGGTGTCGCGAAACTCCTAAGTTTTGCGACAAAATCGATCGCGTTGAATTTTCAGGGAAGTTCCTGCCGCAAAGTCAGTCGCAAAAATTCGAAGTTATGCGACCGACTTTTGCAGCAGAAAGCATTCCACATTTCAGTTAGGGGCTGGGACGCCGGACGGAGCGTATTTTTTTGTCGACGCCATGTCGGCATCGGTCCTAGTGTTTCGTCCTTTGACAGAGAAAAGGACGACCCATGCTCTACGCGATCCTCTGCTATGCCTCCGAAGACGTCGTCTGCTCCTGGAGCAAGGAGCAGGACGACGCCGTCATGGAAAAACTTCTGGGTGTGCAGGAAAAATATGCCCAGGCGGGCCGGCTTGGCCCGGTGGCGCGGCTCTTGCCGACGACCGCGGCGACGACGCTGAGGAAGGTCAAGGGCGAATCGATCGTCATCGACGGCCCGTTTGCCGAAACCAAGGAACAGTTCCTCGGCTTTTACACGCTCGAATGCGCCGACCTCGATGAGGCCGTCGACTTCGCGCGCGAGCTTTCCGAGGTCAACCCGAGCGGCGGCTCCTACGAAATCCGGCCGGTCTCGCTCTTCAATCCCGCCAAGGTTTCCGCATGACCGAACTCGCCTGGATCAGCACGGCAATCAGCACCGCTCGCCCGCAGGCGATGGGGGCATTGCTGCGCTACTTCCGCGACCTCGACGCGGCGGAGGAAGCATTCCAGGACGCCTGCCTGAGGGCACTGAACAACTGGCCGAAAAACGGTCCGCCGCGCGATCCGGCAGCCTGGCTGATCTTCGTCGGCCGCAACAGCGGCATCGATGCGGTGCGCAAGCGCGCCAAGCAGGCGCCGCTGCCGGAGGAGGACCAGATCTCCGATCTGGAGGATGCCGAGAGCGACGTCGCCGAGCGGCTGGACGGGGCGCATTACCGCGACGATATTTTGCGGCTGCTGTTTATCTGCTGCCATCCCGACCTGCCGGCCACACAGCAGATCGCGGTGGCGTTACGCATCGTCTCCGGCCTGACGGTCAAGCAGATCGCCCGCGCCTTCCTGGTCGGTGAAAGCGCCATGGAGCAGCGTATCACGCGCGCCAAGGCGCGTATCGCCGACGCCGGGGTGCCGTTCGAGACGCCGGGAGCGGTCGAGCGCTCCGAACGGCTCGCCGCCGTCGCCGCCATGGTCTACTTGATCTTCAACGAAGGCTATTCCAGCAACAGCGGCGAGGCTTCGGCGCGTGCGCCGCTTTGCGAAGAGGCGATCCGGCTGGCCCGGCTGCTGCTCAGGCTGTTCCAGACCGAGCCGGAGATCATGGGGCTGACGGCGCTGTTGCTGCTGCAGCATGCACGCTCGCCGGCTCGCTTCGACGAGAACGGCGAGATCGTGCTGCTCGAAGACCAGGACCGCAGCCTGTGGAGCCGCAAGATGATTGATGAAGGCCTGGCGCTGGTCGATAAGGCGTTGCGCCATCGCAAGCCCGGTCCCTACCAGGTGCAAGCGGCGATAGCCGCACTGCATGCGCGGGCGGAAAAGCCCGAGGATACGGACTGGAACGAGATCGACCTGCTCTACGGCCTGCTCGAGCAGATGCAGCCGTCGCCGGTGGTGACGCTCAACCGCGCCGTCGCGGTCTCCAAGGTGCGTGGACCGGAAGCCGCACTCGCCATGATCGAGCCGCTGGAGGGAAGGCTTTCCGGCTATTTCCATTTCTTCGGCCTCAAGGGCGGACTGCTGATGCAGCTTGGCCGCGGCGAGGAGGCGCGCGTCGCTTTCGACCGCGCCATCGCGCTTGCCAATACGGCCGCCGAGGCAGCGCATATCCGCATGCATATCGACCGGCTGATGAAAGAAAGCGCCGTGCGGGAAACCGCCAAGACGGCACACTGATTCGCTCCATCTGGCTGGTTCAACAGTCGGACGCCGGCTTGGACCATGCCGGGGTGGCGATTTCTCCCTGAAACGCGTAATGCCACGCCATGACAGCGCCTGGTGTGCCAACCGGCAGGGAGCGGGTATGGCGCAAGGCTCGGACCGACGCCATATGAGCGACGGGATCTGAAAGGGATGAAAATGACGATTGCGAAGGAAACGGCCGGGCTTCTGGCGAAACTGGGCGTTGCCGAGCGCGCGCTTACGGGCGGCGATCTTATCGTGCGCAGCCCGGTGACCGGCGAGCAGATCGCCGCGCTGAAGACCATCTCGCCGGCCGATGCGGCAACGACCATCGACAATGCCCACAAAGCTTTCCTGGCGTGGCGGCAGGTGCCAGCTCCCAAGCGTGGCGAACTGGTGCGGCTGCTCGGCGAGGAATTGCGCACACACAAGGCCGAGCTTGGCCGGTTGGTATCGATCGAAGTCGGCAAGATCCCATCCGAAGGTCTTGGCGAAGTGCAGGAGATGATCGACATCTGCGATTTCGCCGTCGGTCTTTCCCGGCAATTGTACGGCCTGACCATCGCCACCGAGCGTCCCGGCCATCGCATGATGGAGACCTGGCATCCGCTCGGCGTCGTAGGCGTCATCTCGGCCTTCAACTTTCCGGTCGCGGTGTGGTCGTGGAACGCAGCACTTGCGCTGGTCTGCGGCGACGCGGTGGTGTGGAAGCCGTCGGAGAAGACACCGCTGACGGCGCTCGCCTGTGAGGCGATTTTTGCACGCGCGGTAAAGCGTTTCGGTGCTGACGCGCCGCAGGGACTGGCGCCCGTGCTGATCGGCGATCGCGCCGTCGGCGAGATCCTGGTCGATCATCCCAGGGTGCCGCTGGTCTCGGCCACCGGCTCGACGCGCATGGGCAGGGATGTCGGCCCACGGCTGGCGAAGCGCTTTGCCCGTGCCGTGCTGGAGCTCGGCGGCAACAATGCCGGCATCGTCTGCCCGACGGCCGATCTGGACATGGCGCTCCGCGCTATCGCCTTCGGCGCCATGGGCACGGCCGGCCAGCGCTGCACGACGCTCAGGCGCCTGTTCGTGCATGAGAGCGTCTATGACCAGCTCGTTCCGCGCCTGAAGAAGGCTTATGAGAGCGTCTCGGTCGGCAATCCGCTGGAGACAAGCGCTCTGGTTGGCCCGCTGATCGACAAGGCTGCCTACGAGAATATGCAGAAGGCGCTGGAGGAGGCGGCTTCGCATGGCGGTAAGATAACCGGCGGAATGCGGGTCGAGAACGGTCACCCCGACGCCTACTATGTGCGTCCGGCGCTGGTCGAAATGCCGCGGCAGGTTTCGCCGGTGACGGAGGAAACCTTCGCGCCCATCCTCTATGTGATGAAATATTCGGACTTCGACACCGTGCTAGAAGAACACAATGCGGTGGGAGCGGGGCTGTCATCCTCGATCTTTACCCGCGACCTGCAGGAATCCGAGCGCTTTCTTAGCGTCGACGGATCGGACTGCGGTATCGCCAACGTCAATATAGGCACGTCAGGGGCCGAGATCGGCGGTGCCTTCGGTGGCGAGAAGGAAACCGGCGGCGGCCGCGAGAGCGGCTCCGATGCCTGGAAGGCCTATATGCGGCGCGCCACCAATACGGTGAATTATTCCAAGGCGCTGCCGCTTGCGCAGGGCGTGTCGTTCGACATCGATTGAAATGCCAGATCTCCGTCGCGGCGGCGCCAAGGCTGCCACGACGGCGGTCAGCTCGCCGTTCAGCTGGCTTGCGAAGTTACAACACAGCTGTCGAAGGCTGCATCGATGATGGCGAGCTTGATGGCGGTCATGTATTCCTGATAGAACTCGCTCGACACCCACATGACCGAGTGACCGCGCTGGCCCAACCAGCCGACGCTGCCGAGTTCTTCGGCATCGCCCAATTTGCGTGACAGGTGGGTCCGGGAAAGCTTGAGCCAGTTCGCGAAATCTCCGATTGAGACGACACCGGTCGGGATTCGGTCCAGGTCGGCATGATCGGGTCGACGCCGGACATCAGCCAATCCATGACGATGCCGCCATTGTCGAGCCAGGTGAACAAGGAAAAGGTCTGTCTCGGCTCCCGCACGGCATGCGACGAAAGCAGGCCGTCGGCCACCAGCGGCTGCAGTTTGGCGAGCATGTCCGGTTGTGCGACGAATGCAGCCAGTCGAAATCCGCTGTCCAGGCTGTCCAGGCTGTCCAGCGTTCTGAGATGAGCCATGACCCAGCCGGCAACCGTCTCCAGAGTGCCCGCGGTCGGCTCAAAGGGGCGGATGCGCCCATATTTGATCGGCAGATGCCGGATGAAACCGTAATGCAGCATCACCTTCAGGAAGGCATCGGCGGTGTTGCGGCTGGCCACCGAATGCCGGCAGATGTCGTCCATGAACCGTGCGGATGTAAGTCCCTTGCGATGATCGTCCGGCTCTCGATTGAAATACAAGGCAAGGCCGATATGGGCCATCAGCCAACGTTGTTGGGTGGCGAATACGGAGGCCAGCCGCGGGTTCGCTTCATAGGTCTGGAGAAGCGTCCGCGACTGAGCCTGGACATGGCGACGCAGCGCCGGATGGCGGGCAATGTCTTCAGAAACCAGCGCCATCCCCGCCGAGCCCAACCAAATTTGCAACTGGAAATACGATCACAATTTCAGCCTTCGCGGGTCGTGTCCAGAGCCGGCGCATCAGGATACGAGCCGAATCCCGCCGGCTGGTGGCTGAATTCCGCCACTTGATCGCCGAAGCTGATCTCGCGAGGCGCTGATCTCGCTGCAGAAGGCTAGCCTGCTCGAACCTGCCAATGATGGCCTCGCCCCGTCCAGCCCGTGCTCCCGCCGATGGCGACGCGGAACCAACACAAGCTTTGCTCGTTGAAGAACGCTGATTTGGACTGAGACTGTGAGGAACTACAAAATGGAGAATGGCCTTTTCGCCACGCCGCCTGCAGCGTTCCGGAAAACAGAGTCGGTTTGGCTACGGGCGCTGAAAGGGCTGTTGCGCCGGGTGCGCAGCGCCTCCGACAGCTCCGGAACCATGTTGAAGCCAATCCTTTCCGGACCTGAGGATGATAGCGGGCCTACTCCGCCTCGACGGGCTTGAGGCTGATTGCACTGCGATCCTGACGCCAAAATAACCGGTCGCATGTCTTTTCATCACTGCCGCGACGGCGACAGCCATGACCGCTTCGAAGGCCTGCGACGGCGATGTGTTCGCCTGATGCAGCGGCGGGAGCGGCAGTGCCGCGTAACGGCGGGAACCATCGGGCGTGCTTGGCTATTAGATACAGGCGGCTGCTGGTTTGCCGGGCCAGGAGCCATAGCTATGATCATTAATCCCCCACCGGAAAGCGCCATCCCGGCATCCGTTCCGTCGGTCGATCCAAAAGCCGCCCCGACGCCTCGCAATGCCGAAGCGGAGGTCTTTTATATCGAGGCGATCCGCGAGCTTGTCACGACCGGCATCCCCTTTCTCGTCGCCGGCACCTATGCCGTAAGCGCCTATACCGGGATCACCCGCCTGACCAAGGATCTCGATATTTTCTGCAAGGCCGGCGACTGCCCGCGCATCCTCGCCCATTTCAAGCGGATCGGTTACGCCGTCGTGGTCGAGGACGACCGGTGGCTCGGCAAAGTGTTCAAGGGCACGCATTTTTTCGACGTCATTTTCGCCTCGATGAACGGCACAATGCCCGTCGACGACCTGTGGCTGGAGCACGCCCGCCAGGGCGAATTGCTGGGCAGCCAGGTGCGGATCATCGGCCCAACCGAGCTTATCTGGTCCAAAAGTTTCATCCAGGACCGCCGCCGCCACGATGGCGCCGACGTCGCGCACACCATCCTCAAGGCGCACGACCAGATCGATTGGCAAAGGCTGCTTTCCTACATGGAAGTCCATTGGGAAGTCTTGCTGATGCATCTCTTGAACTTCCGATGGATCTATCCGACGGAGCGAGACCGTGTGCCGGCGTGGCTGCTCGACGAATTGCTCGACCGGCTGGCCAAACAGCGCGAACTGCCGCCCTCCCGGATGCGGATCTGCCGCGGGCGCATGCTTTCACGAACCGACTATGAGATCGACGTCAAGGAATGGGGCTTTGCCGACGTCGGCGGTGAAGGAGAATATAGCGATGGCTGACGAACTCAAACCTGCTTCGGCAAAGGCGGAAAACGGCGGCACACTCAAGATCGCCGCCATCGGCGATCTGCATGTCGGCAAGGAGGACCAGGCGTCGTACCGCGATCTTTTCGGCGAGATGTCGCGCGAAGCCCAGGTTCTCGTGCTGACCGGCGACCTTACCAATCTCGGCAAGCCTCGGGAGGCCGAAATCCTTGCCGAGGAACTGCGTGCCTGCACGATCCCGGTCGTCGCCGTACTTGGCAACCACGACTATGAGTCAGGCGCCGTCGAGCAGGTCACCGACATTCTGCGCCAGGCGGGCGTTCATCTGCTCGATGGCGAGGCGACGGAGATTCACGAGGTCGGGTTCGTCGGGGTCAAGGGTTTCGTTGGCGGTTTTGGATCGCGCATGCTCGGCTCCTTCGGCGAACCGGCCATCAAGTCGATGGTGGCGGAAAGCGTGAACGAAGCGATGCGGCTTGAAAACGCGATGCGGCAGGTCCGCGCCAAACGCACGCTTGTCGTTCTTCACTACGCGCCTGTCGTCGAGACGGTCGAAGGCGAGCCGCTGGAGATCTTCCCGTTTCTCGGTTCGTCACGCCTGGCCGAGACAATAGACCGGTTCCAGGTCAGCGCGGTGGTGCATGGCCATGCGCATCGCGGCGCCTACGAGGGCCGCACACCGGGCGGGGCGACGGTCTATAACGTTGCCATGCATGTCGCCAAACCGACTGGCCGCCCCTACGCCATGCTCGAAATCTGACAGGCAGCGCCACTGGCGGAAGCAATCGCCCGTGCACGCTGCAGAACGATCATGGCAATTGCCGGGTAACAGCCATCCGCTTCGGTGGAATGTCGTTTTCATCCGGGTTGGGAACGGGATCCTCATCGGGGAGCCTGTCGGGGTCCGGCTCACGCACGGGCTTGGGATCGGGGATGGGAGGCGGTGGCACCGGGGTCGGTGTTGGCTCGGGTGTGGGAATAGTGGCCATCGTAATCATCTCCTCTTGGCGCAGAACAACGCAACGGGTCGGCTGGTTCCCGGCTTGCCCGTTTTTGGAACTACACCGTCGCGCCTGCGGGTCAGCCCATCTCCGGATTCGGCTGGCTGCCGCCTGACTTGCTTGACCGCAGCAGCAGCGCCAGCGGAACGAGCAGGGCGGTTGCCACCGCGCAGTAGCGGAAGACATCGACATAGGCGAGCAGCGTGGCCTGGCGAGCGATCAACTGACCAAGCCAGGCGATCGCCTGCTGCTTCGCCTCGACCATTGGCGAACCCTGGGCGACGAAATGCTCGGTCGCCTGCCGAAGCGCCTGCTGATAGGCGGGCGACGACTGCACGGTGTGGCCGACCAGATTCGATTGATGGATCTGGGAGCTTTGCGCAATGACGGTGTTGGACAGCGAGACGCCGATGCTGCCGCCGATATTGCGTGCAACGTTGATCAGCGCAGATGCCTGGTTGGTCTTCTGCGGGGGCAGGCCGACATAGGCCGCGGTCGAGATGGGAATGAACAGGAACGGCAGCCCGACCATCAGGAAAACACGGGCAAAGGCAAAGAAGCGGAAGCTGGCGTCCGGAGTAAGCGAGGTCATATGCCAAAGGGCCACTGCGACCACCGACATGCCCATCATGATCAGATATTTGGGCTGCACGATGCTGCCTACAAATCCGGACACCGGCATCAAGATCAACATGGCGATGCCGCCCGGCATCATCGAAAGGCCCGAGAGCGTCGCGGTGTAGGCAAATGTCGTCTGCTGCAGCTGAGGCACGATCTGGGTGGTGCTGAACAGGATAGCACCGACCGCCATCATGACCAGGAACGCCGTGCCGAACTGGCGCGTGAATAATAGGCGCATGTCGACGACCGGATCGCTGCGACTGAGTTCCCATGGGATAAGCAGCAGGAACGCGATCGCGGAAATCACTGCGAAAGTGGTGATGAAATCCGAGGCGAACCAATCGTAGCGCTGGCCCCGGTCGAGAAAAATCTCCAGGCACCCCAATGCCGTCGCTACCAGGACGAACCCGATCCCGTCGATCTTCAGGCCGCCTTTCAGCCGTTCCTTGCGTTCGCGTTCGAGTACGTCCGGTTCGACCAACAGCCATTGCACCAGGGCCAGCGACAGGATGCCGAACGGCACGTTGATGAAGAAGATCCAGTGCCAGGAGAAATGGTCGGTCAGCCAGCCGCCGATCGTCGGCCCGACCGTCGGTGCGACGATGACGGCAATGCCGTAAAGCGCGAAGGCCTGCGAGCGCTTTTCTGGCGGAAAGGTATCGGCAAGGATCGATTGCTCGCTTGGCGCCATGCCGCCGCCGCCGAGTCCCTGAAGGACCCTGAACAGGATGAGCAGTTCCAGGTTGGGCGCCAGTCCGCACAGCAGCGACGCGACGGTAAAGGTCGCAACGCAGAGCATGTAGTAGCGCTTGCGGCCGATGACGCTTGCCAGCCAGCCGCTGACCGGGATGATCACCGAGTTGGCAACGAGATAGGTGGTAATCACCCAGGTGCTTTCGTCCATTCCGGCCGCCAGGCTGCCGGCGATGTTGCGCAGGGCGACATTGGCGATCGAGGTGTCGAGCACCAGCATGAAAGTGGCGATGGAGACGACGACGGCGATAAGCCAGGGATTGTGCGTCCCGGCGGCGGATCGGCTTTCACCCTGATTTCTGGCGGTTTCGCCGCTCATCGCACCTTGACCGTCGGCACCACCGACAGGCCTGGCCCGAGAAGCACATCCGGCGGCTTGTCGAAGACGATCTTGACCGGCACGCGCTGCACCACCTTGACGTAATTGCCGGTGGCATTTTCGGCCGGCAGGAGGCTGAAGGCGGTGCCGCTGCCGGCCTGAATACTGTCGACGCGACCATGGAAGGACTTGTCCGGGTAGGCGTCGATATCGATGTCGACCGGCTGTCCCTGCCGCATCAGATCGAGCTGCGTCTCCTTGAAATTGGCCTTCACCCAGACCTCGTCGGGAACGAACATCATCAATACCTGGCCAGGTTGGGCGTAGGTGCCGTTAGCCGCAGAAATGCTCGTTGCCCGCCCGGCTGCGGGTGCTGTGATAGTCGTGCGTGACAGCGTCGTGCGGGCTTGCTCCTGGCTGGCCTTGGCCTGCTCGAGCTGCGCCTCGGCACTCCTGGCCTGTGCCTGCAAGACCGAAACCTGGCTTTTTGCCGAGGCGACATTGGCCTCGGCGCTGTCCAGCGCAGCCTGGTCCTGACGCAACGTCGATGCCGCCTGCTGCGCCTGCTGCTGCGTTGCCGTGCCCCTGGCCAGGAGTTCGCGATTGCGTTGATCCTCGGCCTTGGCGAAATCCAGCGCTGCCTTGGCCTGTGCAACCTGCCTCTGGGCAGCGTTTACCTTTGCTTTTTGAGCCTCGATCTGCGCGGCGACATTGACGATTTCGGCCTCGGCCGCGGCGACGCCGGCGTCGGCCTGCTTCAGGTTTGCCTGATAGTCGCTGTCGTCGATACGCAGGAGGACATCGCCCGCCTGTACGTGCTGATTGTCGGTAACCGCCAGCTCGGTAATGCGGCCGGCTATTTGCGCACCGATCGTCACTATGCGCGCATCTATGAAGGCGTCGTCGGTCGATTCGTACTGGCGAGCGTTCAGCCACCAGATCGCGATGCCTGCCACGACGAGCAACAGCGCAAGCGCGATGGCTGCGGCCGCATAGGGATGGCGCCTGAGAAAGCCGAGCAGACCGGCCTTTCGTTGCGAGGCATTCCCGTCGGGTTTTCCTGCCGGGGCTCTGCCGATCGCTCACGAGATTCTCGAACAGGGGCCGGTTGCTCCCGGGTTTCATTTACAGGCTCGACGTCTTGCTCGACGCGTTGAGGCTTCGTGTCCAACGGAATTGCTTTCAAGATTGATATTGCAGCCGCCGAAGCGGACGCAAAGCCAAACGGCAAGCTTCCGCAAAAGTTCCTGTCCGGAAACGGGTTCGGTTAACGGGTCGACATCGAACACAGGCGGGGGCGCGTCGGAATTCGAGCGCCGCTTCACCGGGCAGGTGATCCGTACGCCTCATGTTGCGGCGGTCCGGCCTTGTCAGCGCTCCATGGCGCGATAATTGCTCATATAGGCGTGGGCGAATTCACCTGTCGACAGGAGCCGACCATGAAACATCAAACACTCGACCAACTGCAGGCCGTCGCGGAAGTTGAGTCCTTCGCGGCGTATCCGGCGATGACTCGAACCCAGCGGATTGAACGTTGGGCGGAACTTCTCGAACAAAACCCGACGCGATGCCTTGGGGCGCTTCCAGGCACCGAATATATGAACAGGGAAGCGCGCGACAGATCGCGTGGCGCTGGGACGCCGCTCACTGTCGCCTTCGAGGATCCGGTTCTGCGTGCCATGGGCCTCAGCGATGATACCTATGGTGAGGCAAAGCGCTTCTTCGAACTGAGCGACCGGCAGTTGCACCAAATCGTCTGCCATTGCCATGTCGGCGCTACGATGCAAGCGAGATGGGCCGCTGCCAGGGTGCGCGGGATAGTTCGCGGCAACAGATTTGTTGCCTGGATGAAGGGCTTGATCGTGCATTGAGGCGGTACGAGGAACGGCGGAACACGCGTTCTTTCCGCGCCGTGGAGAGCGCTTCCGAACTTGGAAGGGCTCGTGCGCCGTCGGGCCGCGCAGATTGTGAAACTCCTTGACGCTTGGCTGCGCCTTGTCGCGGCCATGCGTCCGTCTTTGATGTGAGAATTTGAGCTGGCCCGCCACAGGTGAGAGCCTTCGTCTGACCGGTGGTCGAGCGCCGTCCAGGCCTGCCTGCGCGGCTACTAACGACGAATGATCCTGCGATCGGGGAAGATCCTGCGACCTGGCTAAACTAGCGATCGATTTCTCCGAACACGATGTCGAGCGAGCCGATGATCGCGGCAACATCGGCGATCATATGGCCTCGGGACAGGAAATCCATCGCTTGCAGGTGGGCGAAGGAAGGTGCGCGGATCTTGCATCGGTAGGGAACGTTGCCCCCGTCCGACACGAGGTAGACGCCGAATTCACCCTTCGGCGCCTCGACGGCGGCATAGACTTCACCGCTCGGCACGCGAATGCCTTCGGTATAAAGTTTGAAGTGGTGGATCGTCGCTTCCATCGAGCGCTTCATCGTGGCACGCGGCGGCGGCGTGATCTTGTGGCTCGGAATCGCGACCGGTCCCTGGCCTTCTGGTGAGCGCAACTTTTCCAGACATTGCCGCATGATCCGGACCGACTGGCGCATTTCCTCCATGCGGACGAGATAGCGGTCGTAGCAGTCGCCATGCTTGCCGACTGGGATATCGAAATCCATCTCCGAATAGCATTCGTATGGCTGCGCCTTGCGCAGGTCCCAGGACGCGCCCGATCCGCGCACCATCACGCCGGAAAAGCCCCAGGCCCAGGCATCATCGAGGCCGATCACCCCGACATCGACATTGCGCTGCTTGAAGATGCGGTTCTCGGTCAACAGCTCTTCGAGATTGTCGCAGACCTTGAGGAACGGATCACAGAACTTCCAGATGTCGTCTAGGAGTTCCGGCGGCAGATCCTGATGCACGCCGCCGACCCTGAAATAATTCGCGTGCATGCGGGCGCCGGACGCGCGCTCATAAAAGACCATCAGCTTCTCGCGCTCGGCGAAACCCCAGAGCGGCGGCGTCAGCGCGCCGATGTCCATGGCTTGCGTGGTGACGTTGAGGAGGTGCGATAACAGCCGGCCTATTTCGCAGAAAAGCACGCGGATGAGCTGTCCGCGTTTCGGAACCGATATTTCGAGGAGCTTCTCGGCGGCGAGACAGAATGCATGCTCCTGGTTCATCGGCGCGACGTAGTCGAGCCGGTCGAAATAGGGCAAGGCCTGCAGGTAGTTCTTGTACTCGATGAGCTTTTCGGTGCCGCGATGCAGCAGGCCGATATGGGGATCGGCGCGTTCCACGATCTCGCCGTCGAGTTCGAGCACCAGCCGCAGGACGCCGTGAGCGGAGGGATGTTGTGGCCCGAAATTGATGGTGAAGTTGCGAACTGCAGCCTCGGCCATGACAGTCCTCCGCGATCAAGCGGGCTTTGGTTCCGTGCCGGAGCCGGCTTGTCCGCTTTCAGCCGCTCACGTCGTCGTCTGGATGATCAGCGTCAGGGTGCCGTCGCCGTCGATATTAGCTGCGACGACCTGCGTGGAATTAAGCCCGTTCGCCGCCAACGCCGATGCCGCCTGCGGCGATGCGTCGATCGAACTTTGCAGGATGCGCAAATCCTCGGCGCTGGTCTGGGTGACGACGGCCTCCGCCTGTGCCTTGATTTCAGGAGGCAGATCCTCCATCGCCACGATTGTCACAGCGGTGAAATTCTGGGCGGAGAAGGCTTGGTCAGGTGTAGCCTGGTCGGGAGTGGTCCCTTCGGGCGTGGCTTGCTCTGGCAGGGTTTGCGGGGCCGTCGGCGGGACAGGGGCAAGCTCTGGTGCCACGGATTGCGCATAGACCGGCGAGGCAAGGGCCAGCGCCGAAAGTGTGGCAATTGTCGTCGATAGGCGCATGGCCGTTCCTTCCGTTTGCTCAGCGGACGATCAATTCGGTGACGACAAAACCATCGTGTCGAAATATGGTTCCGTGACGAGGTGATGTCTTGCCGAAAGCCGTGATTGTCGCGGAAAGCAGGGCGCGAAATCCGGCGTTGCCTGTCTCAGGCAGCGGTGTGGCTGCGATCGGGCTGCGGCCAGCGCTGCAACGCCTCACGGCCCTGAGCGGTCAGTTCGTAGATCCCGCGATCGGTGCGCGCGAACCAGCGATACACATTGTGCAGCAGAATCTTGGGCGCGTTCGGCAGCTTGGGCTTCAAGTCACGCGGCCGCTTTGGGCCGTCGGCGAGTGCTGCGGCGCATGCCAGTGCCTGCTGGCGATAGGCGGTCATGATCGGCGCACGCGAGCCGCCGCCGGCGACAGGATCTCCCTGCCGACGCCGATGTTCGTCGATCAGCTTCGAGCGGCGCCGGGGGTCCCGACGCGGAGCCAATGCCGTCGGGCTGAGCAGCACCTGAACCTCGCCGTTCGGCCGCACGCCAAGCAGGCCAAAGCCGAGCCGACGGCAGAGATTGCGGTATCTCACATCGCTCTCACGGCCCTTGCCACGGGCCGACATGCATGCCGCTAGCCAGACCTCGTCGCTCGCCGCCATACGGTCGACGCCCTGGAGCACCAGTTCGAGGTTGAACTTCAGCTTCAGCTCGCAGATGACGACGATCGGCGGAGAGTCGGCACTCAGCGCCAGCAGATCGCAGCCGCCGATCTCGCCCTTGACCATAAATCCCAGGCCTTCCAGGAAGGTCTTGACCGGGCTGTAGAGTGAAGTTTCGAGCATGGGCCTTTGTCGGCTGCGAATCATCCCGCCGATCGGCGGTTCAGCGCGATGATCGCTCCTTGCCGTTGAACAGGAGGTAAACGACGGTCGAGCAAGTGGTCAGAGCCGTGCCATGGCCGCTTGCCAATTTGGTATGCTGGTATAATGTGTACCTAAGGTAGCATGCTCCGCGTAGCTGCGCTGTGCTGGACATCCGGGCGCCCGAGACATCGTCCATGGCATCGTCATTTGAGCGGCGGCTCCCCTGCGTTCTCTAATCCGCCAACCGGCGGCAATGTGCATACAAGTCAATGGGATGACGATCGGCAGGGCCATCGTTGGAATTCAGGAGTAACGGACACATGACAACGATTGCGCTGTTTGGTGCGGGCGGCAAAATGGGTTACCGTCTGTCGACCAATTTTCGCGGATCTCCCTATACGATACGCCATGTCGAGGTCAGCGACGCCGGCCGCGAGCGGCTTAAGTCGGGCCTCGGCATCGATGCCGTCAGCGCCGATGAGGCGCTTGATGGCGCCGATGTGGTGATCCTGGCGGTGCCGGACACGCATATCGGCAAGGTCGCGGCGAACATCGAGAGCAAGCTTGCATCAGGCACGATGGTCGTCGTGCTCGACGCCGCGGCACCTTTCGCCGGGCATTTGCCGAAGCGGCCGGACCTGACGTATTTCGTCACCCACCCGTGCCATCCGCCGATTTTCAACGACGAGACCGACATGGCGGCGAAGAAGGACTATTTCGGCGGCGTCAAGGCCAAGCAACACATGGTCAGCGCCTTGATGCAGGGACCCGAGGAGGATTTCGCCAAGGGTGAGGCGATCGCCAAGATCATCTGGGCCCCGGTCATGCGCTCGCATCGCGTCACCGTCGATCAGATGGCGCTGCTCGAGCCCGGCCTTTCGGAAACGGTATGCGCTTCGCTGCTCGTCGTCATGAAGGAGGCCGTTGACGAGGTGGTGGCGCGCGGGGTCGACAAGCAGGCGGCGCTCGACTTCCTGCTTGGTCATATGAACGTGCTTGGCGCCGTCATCTTCGGCGAGACCAAAGGCGTGTTCTCCGACGCCTGCAACAAGGCGATAGAGTTCGGCAAGCCGGTGCTGATGCGCGACGACTGGAAGCGGGTGTTCGAGCCGGAGGAGATTGCCGCGAGCATTCAGCGCATCACTTGAGGGCAGCGACGCGTTCTCCGGAACATGTCACCTGAAATTGTCATTGACTCATTATACCAGTTGGCTTAGCTGTTCGATGGATCGGACCGTCAAGCTTCGCAGCAGGAGTCAGGCGCTGGATGAGTGGAGGATAGGGGGAGCGATCCGTCGAAGTGAAGCCGGCCAAGGGCTTGTGAATATGACGCGACCCGCCGCCTACGACTAACCAAATCGAATGCATATAGCCTTGGGGACAAGGCACAGATTTTCAACGGGAGGAATACATGAAACTGACACGCAGAATGACGCTTGCGGCTTTTGCCGGCATGCTGGCGCTTGGCACCGCCGCACCCGCCTATGCGGCGGATTTGATCGCCATCATCACGCCCTCGCATGACAATCCGTTCTTCAAGGCGGAAGCTGTCGGCGCGGAGGCGAAGGCCAAGGAACTCGGCTACGAGGCGTTGGTGCTCGTCCATGACGACGACGCCAACAAGCAGTCCGAATTGATCGACACGGCGATTGGCCGCGGCGCCAAGGCGATCATCCTCGACAATGCCGGCGCCGACGCCACCGTCGCCGCGGTGCAGAAGGCCAAGGACGCAGGCGTTCCTTCCTTCCTGATCGATCGCGAGATCAATGCCACCGGCGTTGCCGTCGCGCAGATCGTCTCCAACAATTATCAGGGCGCCCAGCTCGGCGCGCAGGAATTCGTCAAGCTGATGGGCGAGAAGGGTAATTTCGTCGAGCTCGTCGGCAAGGAATCCGACACCAATGCCGGCATCCGCTCCAAGGGTTACCACGACGTCATCGACGACTATCCGGACCTGAAGATGGTGGCGCAGCAGTCGGCCAATTGGAGCCAGACCGAGGCCTATTCAAAGATGGAATCGATCCTCCAGGCCAATCCCGATATCAAGGGCGTGATCTCCGGCAACGACACGATGGCGATGGGCGCTCATGCGGCACTTGCCGCTGCCGGCCGCAAGGACGTCATCGTCGTCGGCTTCGACGGGTCGAACGACGTGCGCGACTCGATCACCTCCGGCGGCATCAAGGCGACAGTCCTGCAGCCGGCCTTCGCGCAGGCGCAGATGGCGGTCGAGCAGGCCAACGACTTCATCAAGAACAAGAAGTCTCCGGCCGAGGAAAAGCAATTGATGGATTGCGTCCTGGTCAATGGCGACAATGCCGCCAAGCTGGAGACGTTCGCGCTCACCAACTGAGCCGGCGTAACATCAAGCAGCAAGGGACGAGCCTCCGGTTCGTCCCTTGCTTCCATTTCGCCCTTGCCTCCATTTCTCTGGGTGCTCCTGACCGCCATGCCGAACGAGCCGAGATGTTCAACACGCTGACCCGGCCGATCCTTGTCGCGTTGTTCCTCGCAGCAATAGGCAGCCTGACCGCCTGCAAGATCCTGCCGACGCCGTCGGCGGAAAACGGCGGCACTGGCTCCGCATTCGATCCCGACAAGATGGTCGAGGACATCTGGGCGGCGAAAGTCATACCCTATCTGCAGCAGAAGGCCGGGCCGTTTGCCGAGGTTCACACCTTGGCCAAGACCGATCCCGCCGCTGCCGGCGCCAAATACGGCAACCCGAAGAAGCAGGCGAATTCGCCATGGACCTTCGCCGTTCGGATCGAGGGCAAGGTCGTGGCAGCCAACACACAGTCACGCGCGGCGACGATGGACGTCGATGCCGACGGCGACGGCAAGGCGGACGCGCGGGTGCAGATCGGACCCGCAATGCGCGGAACCGCGCTGCGCGACAGCCTCGACTTCATCCAGTTCAACGATTTCACCAACCAGATCGACTTCGCCCAGTTCGGCAAGGCTTTCAACGCCTATGCCGACAAGACCGTGCTTTCCAAGCTGCCGCGCGAGGCACTCGAGGGCCGCAGCGTCGAGGTACTTGGCGCCTATACGCCGGGCAGTGGCCAGGACCTGCCGCTGGTGACGCCGGCGGAGGCAAAGATCGGGCCGAAGTCATGAGCGGCGATCAAGATGTCATCCTGAAGCTGGAGGACGTCTCGAAAGTCTATTCCGGCACCGTCGCGGTCAAGCGGGCGAATTTCGAGGTGCGCAAAGGCGCGGTCAACGTGCTGGTCGGCGAAAACGGAGCCGGCAAATCGACGCTGATGAAGATCATCGCCGGCGTCGAGCAACCGACGCTCGGGCGCATCCTGCTGGACGGCGAGGAGGTTTCATTCTCGTCTTCCGGTGATGCCGTGAGCCGCGGCATCGGCATGGTTTTCCAGGAGCTGAATCTGTTCGGCAATCTGACTGTCGCCGAAAATATTTTCGCCACCCGCGAGATCACCAACCGCTTCCGCAAGATCGACCGCAAGGAGCAGGAGCGCCGTGCGGCGGAGTTCCTTGAACGCCTGGAAGCCGGCATCCGGCCCGACATGCTGGTCGAGGATCTGCGCATCGGCCAGCAGCAGTTGGTCGAGATCGCCAAGGCGGTTTCGCTCGATGCGCGCATCCTGATCATGGATGAACCGACCTCGGCGCTCAGCGCGGCGGAAGTCGAGATACTGTTCAAGGTGATTGCCGACCTCAAGGCACGCGGCGTGGCAATCGTCTACATCTCGCACCGGCTCGAGGAACTGATCCGCATCGGCGACACCATCACGGTGCTGCGCGACGGCCGCATCACCGGCCAGGCGGAGATGAAAGACGTCGACACCCAGTGGATCGTGCGGCAGATGATCGGCTCGGATGCCAAGGACTTCGCCAAGGCCGACGGCCATGTGCCGGGCGAGGAAATATTCCGCGCCGAGGACATCTGCCTGCCGCGCGTCACCGGCGGGCTTGCGGTCGATCACGTCTCGCTGTCGCTGCGCGCCGGCGAAATTCTCGGCATCTATGGCCTGATGGGCGCCGGACGCAGCGAGCTGTTCGACTGCATCATGGGCCGCCACGGCCATTCGACGGGCACGATATTCATTGCCGGCAAAAAAGTGCACGAGCGCGACACGACGCGGCGCATCCGGCGCGGCCTGGCGCTGATCCCCGAAGACCGCCAGCGCGAAGGGCTGGTGTCGATCCTCTCCGTCGCCAGCAATCTGACGCTGGCCAGCCTGTCGCGGTTCGTGCGCCTGTTCCACATTCGTGGTGCCGCCGAACGACAGGCGGTGACCCAGACGGTGCGCGAACTGGCGATCAAGGTCGCCGATCCGGCGCAGGAAGTCTCGTCGCTGTCAGGCGGCAACCAGCAGAAGGTGGTGATCGGCAAGGCGCTGCTCACCGGGCCGAAGGTGCTGTTGATGGACGAGCCCAGCCGCGGCATCGACGTCGGCGCCAAGGCCGACGTGTTCCGCACCATGCGCAAGCTGTCGCGCGACGGCCTGGGGATTCTGTTTGCCACCTCCGATCTCGACGAAGTGATGGCGTTGTCCGACCGCATCGCGGTGATGAGCAATGGAAAACTGACCGGCATGTTCGACCGCGCCGACGCGACGGAGGCCGCACTCGTCGCTGCCTCCGCCTTCGGCCACGGACCGGTCCCGCACGGAGAGCAAGACGCATGACTGACATCCCAGCCAAGGCGGCGGTCAACTCCATGTCGGGCGGCTCGGTCCTGCTGACGCTGATGAAGGCGAGGACGTTCATCGCGCTGATCGCCGTGCTGTTATTCTTCTCGATAGCCGCCCCCAATTTCCTATCGGCCGCCAATCTTATCCTGATGTCGAAGCATGTGGCGCTGAACGCATTCCTCGCAATGGGCATGACCTTCGTCATCATCACCGGCGGCATCGACCTGTCGGTCGGCTCGATCGTCGGCCTGTGCGGCATGGTGGCCGGCTATCTCGTGCTCAACGGCATCGACCTGCAGGTCGGCTATACCATCTATTTCAACGTCTTCGAGATCGCGCTGATCACGCTTGCCGTCGGCATATTGATCGGCGCCGTCAACGGCTTGCTGATCACCAGGCTCAACGTTGCGCCGTTCATCGCCACGCTCGGCGTGCTCTATGTCGCGCGCGGCCTGGCGCTGCTGTCGTCCGACGGCCGTACTTTCCCCAATCTCGTCGGCAAGCCGGAGCTCGGCACCACCGGATTCGGCTTTCTCGGCGCCGGCCGGTTGCTCGGCCTGCCGGTCGCGCTCTGGATTTTGCTCGTCGTTGCGCTAGGGGCGGCCTATCTCGCCAAATACACCCCGCTCGGCCGCCACATCTTCGCGGTTGGTGGCAATGAACGGGCGGCGCGGATTTCGGGCGTCCGCGTCAATATGGTGAAGATGTTCGTCTACATGTTCTCCGGCTTCTGCGCGGCGATCGTCGGGCTGATCATCTCGTCGGAGCTGATGGCGTCGCATCCGGCGACCGGAGAGAGCTTCGAGCTCAACGCCATTGCCGCGGCGGTGCTCGGCGGCACCTCGATGTCGGGCGGTCGCGGCACGATCGGCGGCACCATTGTCGGCGCCTTCGTAATCGGCATTCTTTCGGACGGGCTGGTGATGATGGGAGTGAGTTCGTTCTGGCAGATGGTGATCAAGGGCCTCGTCATCATCGTCGCCGTCGTCGTCGACCAGGCACAGCGCCGGCTGCAGAGCCGTGTCACGCTGATGCAGATGGCAAAGGCCGGCTGACATGGCGGAACTGCGTGGAGCGCTGATCGGCTGCGGCTTCTTTGCCATCAACCAGATGCATGCCTGGCGCGATATAGAGGGCGCCTCGATCACCGCCATCTGCGACCGCGATCCGGACCGGCTACGGATCATTGGCGACCAGTTCGGGGTCGCACGGCGCTATACCGACGCGGCAGCGCTGTTTGCCGGCGAAAGGCTGGATTTCGTCGACATCGCCACCACGGCACCAAGCCACAGAATGCTCGTGGAGATGGCGGCGCAGCACGGCGTTCCGGCAATCT
Organism: Mesorhizobium sp. M1088; assembly: GCF_040318575.1. Lineage (NCBI taxonomy): Bacteria > Pseudomonadati > Pseudomonadota > Alphaproteobacteria > Hyphomicrobiales > Phyllobacteriaceae > Mesorhizobium > Mesorhizobium sp. M1088. The sequence continues at coordinate 28,212 of NZ_JAMYMO010000012.1, forward strand.
GCCAAAAACCGTTTGCGCCGACGCTTGCCGACGCCAAGGCGATGGTAAAGGCCTGTGCTGACGCCGGCGTGCCGCTGATGGTGCATGAGAATTTTCGCTGGCAGTCGCCGATCCAGGCGGTGCGTACCGTGCTCGACAGCGGCGAAATCGGCACCCCCTTTTTCGGACGGATCTCGTTCCGCTCTGCCTATGACGTGTTTTCCGGCCAGCCTTATCTGGCGACGGGAAAGCGCTTCATCATCGAGGATCTGGGTATCCACATCCTCGACATAGCCCGCTTCCTGCTGGGCGACGTCTCGACCGTCACTGCGCGAACGGCGCGCATCAATCCCGGCATTGCCGGGGAGGACGTTGCGACGATGCTGATGGACCACACGGGCGGAGCCACTTCCGTGGTCGACTGCAGCTACGCCAGCAGGCTCGCGACAGAGCCGTTCCCCGAGACGCTGATCGAGATCGACGGCAGCGACGGCACGATCCGGCTGGCGCAGGGCTACCGCCTCACCGTCACCGGCAGGAGCGGGACAGCTGTGAGCGACGTCTCGCCGCCGCTGCTGGCCTGGGCATCACGGCCGTGGCACAACATCCAGGAAAGCGTCGTCGCCATTCAAAAGCATTGGGTCGACTGCCTGACCAAGGGAACCGAGCCCGCGACCTCGGGCGCGGACAACCTCAAGACACTAGCGCTGGTCGAGGCTGCGTACGCTGGCGCCGCAAGCCGGGAGCCGGTGCAACTCGACGCCTTGCTGAAATGACAGCCGACGCCTTCCTCCTCTACGGCACACGTGCCGTTGAAGCCGAACCGGTCAAGCTGCGCGCCGGCGCGCTGACGGCGGACTTCGTCAACGGCAATCTGCGCACCATCCGGCATGGCGGCACCGAGGTTCTGCGCGCCGTCGCCTTCATCGTCAGGGATCGCGACTGGGGCACCTACGAGCCGGCGCTCACCGATTTAATCATCGACCAGGGCGATGACGCTTTCTTCGTCAGCTATTCGGCAGGTTGTTTCGGACCAGAGGGAAGCCGGCTCGACTTCCGTGCGACCATCAAGGGCTCGGCCGATGGCCAGCTGATCTTCGACGTGAGCGCTCTTCCCGACAACGATTTCGAGACCAATCGCTGCGGCTTCTGCATCCTGCATCCAATTGCCGGGCTGGCCGGCAGCCCGGTCACGGTCGAGCATACCGATGGCAGCGTGGTCGCGACGCGGCTTCCAGAGCTGATCGATGCCTGGCAGCCTTTCAAGGATCTGCGGGCGATCACCCATGAGATCCGGCCGGGCGTCACCGCCGAATGCCGGATGCAAGGCGACACGTTCGAGATGGAGGACCAGCGCAACTGGTCGGATGCCTCCTACAAGACCTATGTCCGGCCGCTCGCGCTGCCATGGCCCTATGTGCTGCCTGCCGGCAAGACCTTCCGCCAGACCACTAGTTTGCGGATAGAGGGTCGCGGGAAAGTGCCGGCCGCTGCGGCAATCGCGGACCCAGTTCGCGTCACGCTCGGCCAAGCCGGACCGGCGCTGCCGGATGTTGGCGTGATCATCTACCCGGATGAGGTCGAGGCGGCGCTGGGCAAGCTGCCGATGCTGTGCGAGCTTGGTCCGCAGCAATTGATGTTCCACTACGACCCGACGCGTGGCCATGGGCTCGACGCCTTGCGATCCTACGCCCGGCTCGCCGCCGCCTATCCGGTCCGGACAACGCTCGAATGTGTCATTGCCGGCGACGGCGATCTCGACGCCGAGCTTTCAGGCGTCGCCGACAGGGTGCGCCAGGCCGGGCTCAAGCTTTCGGCCATTGCCGTCTCGCCTTCGGTCGACCGGCAGTCGACGCCACCGGGCAGCGCGTGGCCGCACTGCCCGCCGCTCGAAGACGTCTACGCCGCGGCGCGGCGCTCCTTTCCCGACAGCCGCCTCGGCGGCGGCATGTTCAGCTATTTCACCGAACTCAATCGCAAGCGTGTGCCGGCCGACCCGCTCGATTTCGTCACGCATTGCACCTGCCCGATCGTGCACGCCGCCGACGATCTCAGCGTCATGCAATCGCTGGAAGCATTGCCTTTCATCACGGCGTCAGTACGAACGATCTTCGGAACAATACCTTATCGGGTCGGGCCGTCGACCATTGCCATGCGCCAGAACCCTTATGGCGGCGCGACCAAGGCCAATCCCGACAATCAGCGCATTGCCATGGCCGACCGCGACCCTCGCCATGCCGGGCTGTTCGGGGCCGCATGGACGATCGGCTATGCGGCGCGCGTCGCGCCGGCCGGGCTCGAAATGCTGACGCTCTGCAGCTTCACCGGACCACTCGGCGTGCTGGCCTCGTCGGGCGAACCTGTCAAAGAAGGTACACCCCGGCCGATTTTCCACGCGGTGAAAGGACTTTGCGATCTGGCCGGCCATGCGCATGTGGCGGCGACAACGACCGATGAGACGCGGGTGCTGGCACTGGCCGGCCACTCCCAGACAGGCAAGATCATCGTCTGGCTGGCGAACCTTACTCCGGACGACCTTCCAGTCGATGTTTCCGGGCTCGGTTCCGATCAGGGTTTTCTGAATATCTGGGATGGACGAACGTCACGCCAGATTCAGCGCGACGCGTCGGGCCGAGACCGTCTTGTCATGACGCCCTACGCAATCGTCCGGATTGGCTGAAGTCACGCCGGGGTTCATGAATCGCCGCAGTTCCGCAGCGGTTGCCCGTAGCCGCAGCACTTCCGCTGCCGACTTGTCACCGGACTTGCTTTCGAAACTCGCCTGGTGCCATTCCAGTTGTCTTGGAAAAAAGACGGCTGAACGAAGCGACGTCCTGATATCCCACCCGATAGCAGATTTCTGAGACGCTCAGTTTCGTTTCCTCAAGCATGGACCTTGCCAACTCCAGCCGCCTTTCCTGGATCCATTTTCCCGGCGTTGTCTGGAGTTCGTCGAAAAACCTGCGAGACAGGGTTCGCGAAGACATCGCCAATTCGGTTGCAAGAAATTTCAAATCGATTTCTGACATCTTGTCTTTCGAGAGCTCGCGCAGCTTGTTCTCGAATGGGCTGGCGTCGTTCGAAATTTTGTCGAGAGGAAATTCGTAGGGACTCTGGAATTTGCGCGGCGGAGGAAGAACCAGAAGTTTTCGAATGATCCGCTCTTCCTTCTCGAAGCCCAGATCGATCAGCAAAGCCCTGGCGAGTTCGAGTCCGGAAAACCCGCCTCCACATGTGTAAAGGCGGTCCTGGCGAATGAGCAGGCGGGAAGCGTCCCATCGCACTTGCGGAAACCGGCGGCTTGCCTCGTTCTTCAGCCACCAGGATATCGTTGCGCGCTTGCCGTCCAACAATCCCGAAGTGGCGAGCAGATAACACGCGCCGCAATGTGCTGCGATGATTGCGTCCTGCTGCTGCGCGAGCGCGATCAGCGGTTTTGAATGCTCACTCTCCTCGTCGAGCGAGCGCAGAAGCTCCGGAATCTCGACACCCGGCATGGCAATGAGAATCAGGACATCCATTTTCCGGGATGGTTGAGCCTTTGTCGGGAAGGAAATTCCGGTGCTCGATGCCGACGGCGCGCTCCTTGAAACGAACTCACAGGAGAGAACCTGCGAACGGCAGACGTCATTCACAAGCTGAAACATTTCCACGAGCGTCGAGACGACGGCCGAATAGAAATTCGACGGCAGCCAGATCACAACGTGGAGGCCCCTGTCAGCCATTGCGGTACTCCAGTATCGTTCTCGGATGGCAAGCCTACCATAGTCTTTGCAAGAATTGCCAATCCCAGAACAAGCGCGGCGCCTCCAGGAGGGCCTATGCGGGCTTGCTGACGAAAGCGGGCCGCGGAAATCCATGGCTGGGAAGATGCAAATGCTGAAATCGTTGAATGAAAACACGCGGCACATACATCGGATTCAGACGCAACAGAAAACTGCTTCGGTCCGGGCTCAGGCTGATCTGTGGTCAGTCAGTAGGCCGAGAGCAAGGTGCCGGCCGCTGCGGTCGGGACCTTGCTCTTGATTTTCAGCTGCCGGAGTTCATCACGTAAAGCGCACGCGAGCGTTCGAGGTGCTTGATCATCGCCTTCTCGGCGCCATCCGCATCCTTGGCCTCGATGCGTCCGATGATCTCTTCGTGCTCGGTCAGCGTGAACTTTTCCTTGCCAGTCCAGATCAGCATTTCGGTGTGGTATTCCTTTAGCCAGCCAAGCATTGCCTCGCTGACGGCGACATAGATCGGATTGCCGGATATTGCCGCGATCTGGGTGTGGAATTTCATGTCGGCGGATATAAAGGCTTCCGAGTCGCCACGATGGCTGCGCTGCTCGGCAACCGTTGCCCGCAACCGCTGCACGTCCTCGGCGGTTGCCTTCTCCGCGGCTTCCCTGACCATGCCGCGCTCGAAGAAGATACGCGCGTTCTTGAGGTGCTCCAGCGTGTCCTTCGACGACGACAGGATGATCTTGGCGGCACCGTCGACCTGTTTGATGATCGACTTGGCGGTCAGCTGCAGCACTTTCGCCCGCTCGCCATGCGAGATCGCGACAAGGCCCATATTGCTCAACGCCTGCATTGCCTCGCGGATCGCCGGCCTGCCGACCTCGAAGCGCTCCATCAATTCGCGCTCCGACGGCATGTCGTCACCCGGCAGCAATTCGCCGCTGGTGATCAGGCGCTTCAGTCTCAAGAATACTTCGTCGGAAAGCTTGCGCCGGACGATCGGCTCCGAACGGTTCATCGTCGCGAATCACTCCTTTGACCGGCCCCTACCTAGCATTTCCGCCGTGAATTCCGGAACGCCTGCTGCCGGCTCGCCCTTACCGCCAAGCCGGATAGGGCTTGCAAAGCTTATGTACTCATTATACCAGATTTCAAGGGCCAAGGAACCTTTTTCGAACCACCCGGCAGGCCGCGCGAATATGATTGTTCTCACCTATCGCATCGAAACGCCGGGCAATATCGAGGCGCTGGCGGCCAAGATCGCAAGCGACCAGTCGACCGGAACCTTCGTCGCGCTGGCCGGCGAGACCGAAGAGCTCAAGGCCAGGGTCGCAGCGCGAGTCCTGGCGATACGGCATCTGCCGGATGCGGATCGGCCGTCTCTTCCCGAAACCGGTCCCGAAGCGCGCAACGGCCCGGTCAAGCGCGCCGACGTCGACATCGCCTTTCCGCTGGACGCCATCGGCACCGACCTGTCGGCGCTGATGACCATCGTCATCGGCGGCACCTTTTCGATCAAGGGCCTGTCCGGCATTCGTGTCGTCGACATGAGGCTACCCGAGGAGTACCGGGGCGCGCATCCGGGCCCGCAATTCGGCGTCACGGGCAGCCGCAGGCTGACCGGTGTCGTGGATCGTCCGATCATCGGGACCATCGTCAAGCCGGCGCTGGGACTCCGCCCGTACGAGACGGCCGCAATGGTGCAAGAGCTGATTGCGGCCGGCGTCGACTTCATCAAGGACGACGAGAAGCTGATGAGCCCGGCCTATTCGCCGCTGTCGGAGCGGGTGAGGGCAATCATGCCGCTGATCCTCGACCACGAGCAGAAGACCGGTAAGAAGGTCATGTATGCCTTCGGCATTTCACATGCCGATCCCGACGAGATGATGCGAAACCACGATCTGGTGGCAAAGGCCGGCGGCAATTGCGCGGTGGTCAATATCAATTCGATCGGTTTCGGCGGCATGGCTTACCTTCGAAAACGCTCCAGCCTTGTGCTCCATGCCCACCGCAATGGCTGGGACATTCTCACCCGTCATCCCGGCCTTGGCATGGATTTCAGGGTCTGGCAGCAGTTCTGGCGCCTGCTTGGCGTCGACCAGTTCCAGATCAACGGCATCGCCTCAAAATACTGGGAACCCGACTGGTCCTTCGTCGAATCCTTCAAGGCGGTGACCACGCCGATCTTTTCGCCAGCCGATTGCGCATTGCCGGTCGCCGGCTCCGGCCAGTGGGGCGGGCAGGCGCCTGAAACCTTCCAGCGAACCGGCCGGACGGTCGATCTTCTCTATCTCTGCGGCGGTGGCATCGTCAGCCACCCGGACGGGCCGGGCGCCGGCGTGCGCGCCGTGCAGCAGGCCTGGCAGGCGGCGGTCCAGGACATTTCGTTGGCGGATTATGCCTTGAGCCATGTCGAGCTGGCGCGGTCGATCGAGAAGTTCGGCGGCGGCGAGGCGGCCTGACGCCATGCAAAACCTGCTTCTGAGTTACTATGGCGACGACCTGACCGGCTCGACCGACGTTATGGAGGCGCTCGAGCTCGGCGGCGTGCCGACCGTCCTGTTCATGCGCCAGCCGGACGAGGCGCTGCTTTCGCAATTTGCGCATTGCCGCGCCCTTGGGCTGGCCGGCACCAGCCGCAGCGAGACGCCGCAGTGGATGGACACGCATCTGCGAGATGCCTTCGCCTGGCTGAAGACCGTCAACGCCGAGATCTGCCACTACAAGGTCTGCTCGACCTTCGATTCCAGCCCGGCAATCGGCAGCATCGGCCGGGCGATCGAAATCGGCCGCTCGGTTTTCCGGCAAGAGGGCGTGCCGCTGGTGGTCGGCGCGCCGCAGCTGAAGCGCTACACCGCCTTCGGTCATCTGTTCGCGGCCTATCGCGAAAAATATTTCCGCATCGACCGCCATCCCGTGATGAGCCGCCATCCGACCACGCCGATGGACGAATCCGACCTGCTGATCCATCTGTCGCGCCAGACCAGCCTCGCCTCGGGCCTGGTCGACCTGGCGACGCTGCAGTCTGCGTCGCGGTCGAAAGCATTCGACCGGCTTGTGGAGAATGGCTCAGGTATTGTGCTTGTCGATGTCGATAGCCTGGAAACCCAGGCACTTGCCGGCAAGGAGATTTGGCGCGCTCGCAAGCCGGGCGGTTATTTCGTCGTCGGCTCTTCAGGCATCGAATATGCCTTGCTGGTCGAATGGGCAGCGAACCGGATCGTGGATACCACATCCGCCTTTTCGCCGCCGGGCGCTGCCGACAGGATCGCCGTGGTCTCGGGGAGCTGCTCGCCGACGACGGAACGACAGATCCGTTATGCTCTGGCCGACGGCTTCGACGGGATCGAGCTCGACCCAGTCGAACTGGTTTCTGAGGCTTCGAACGACGCGATTGCGCGCGCGGTGGCAACCGGCCGCTCCAGCCTACGGGCCGGGCGCAGCGTCATCCTCTACACCGCGCTCGGGCCTGCGGCCGACCGCGGTGCAGAAATCGATCTCCGGGAAGGCGCCCGCCATAAGCTCGGCCACGGCCTTGGCGAGGTTCTCCGCGAACTGACGCTTCAAGAGAAGCTACTGCGCGTGGTCATCGCCGGCGGCGACACGTCGAGCCATGCACTTGGCCAGATGGGCGTAGACGCGCTGACTGTGCGAATGCCGCTGCCGGCATCGCCGGGCTCGCCACTTTGTGTGGCGCATTCAAGCATTAAGGCGATCGATGGGCTGGAAATTGCCCTCAAGGGTGGGCAGGTCGGAACCGACCGCTATTTCTCCGCTATTCGCGATGGGGTCGGCGGTTGAGAGCGGGGAATGTCAGGTCAAATCGGTGATGCTCGATCGGGATCGAGGATACTAGCCGGCAAACCAGAAATCTCAGGCGTTCAGATCAGCGGCAATGCCACTCATCACGCTATCTGCCCATTGTCCTGCCTGGATGATACTGACGGGCGTAGGCGACACAGGCGTCTACCGTGCTGACACAGAGCGCATCGCGGTTGTTCGGCAGGTTGTTGTCGCCGGCGTAGGCAACCTCGGCAACATGACCGTCAACCATTCGAATTTGCGTGTTGCAATAGCCGCCGGGGGCGACGTTGACGGAACCCCCCAACGCCGGGACGGGGCCAATGGCCACGGTCGGAACGACAATGTTGAGATTGCCGCGTTGAACGACGCGCTGATAGGTCCAGATCTGGCCGGATTTGCCGACATCGGCAGTGGCGGTAGGAAAGCCGGCGCACATTCGAACGTCCGCCTCGCTAAGGCCGACCATCTCCCTGCGGGCTGCCGCCGCCGTGGCGTCTTCCTTCGCAGTGCTCGACGTGTCGTCGGGCATGACGCAGGAAGACAGGATGGCGGCGCTTGCCGATAGAAGGAGAAGGGCAAGCTTTCGGGTGTGGAAAGATGTCATACCAACTTCGGATTGCACGGGAGGCCCGAATGCCAACCTAGGAAGTGGGCCAATCGAGTCAACCGGCAGAAAATTCACGAAGTCGTTGGTCCGCCATTCCGCCGCACGCATCTGCTGGAAGAGGTTAGGCTGCCGCCGTGACCCTCGCGCCCTATCTTCCGCCTGGGCATCGGATTTCCAAATCCGACCCCTTCTTGTCAGATGTACTGGCGCACGGTGCTGTGACTTTGGTTCGGCCGACGGTGTGCTAGTTTCCAGCCAATTGCTCCGGAGACGTCATGCCTATCAAGCTGCAAGAAATCGCCCTCGCTCTTCTGCTGTTGGTTGCCGGAACTGGGTTCGGTCATGCGGAGACGGCCCAGCGGCCGCCGCCCACAGGCGGGGTTCTCTCGCTCCTGCCACCGCCGCAGACTTCCGATCATTCGATCGTCATTGCCGGACGCACGCTCGATTACGAGGCCAAGGCCGGCACGCTGTCATTGCCGTCCGGCAAAGGCGATATCACCGCCGAGATTTTCTATGTCGCCTATGCTCTGCACGCAGGGAAAGAAACGGGACCGGATCCGCGTCGCCCGATCACCTTCGTGTTCAATGGCGGTCCGGGAGCAGCTTCCGCCTATCTCCATCTCGGCGCGCTCGGTCCGCGGGTTCTGGCGACAGCGGCCGATGGAAGTTTCCTGCCGTCGCCGCAGAGGCTGTTCGATAACCCCGACACCTGGCTCGACATGACCGACCTGGTCTTTGTGGACCCTGTCGGAACCGGTTACAGCCGTGAAGCGCCCGGCACGGAAGCACACAGCTTCTGGGGCGTCAGCCAGGACGCCGCGTCGATAGGCGCGTTTATCCGACTCTATCTGGCGCAGACGAACCGTACGGCATCGCCTGTCTTCCTGGCTGGCGAAAGCTATGGCGGCTTTCGAGCAGCATTGCTCGCCAGGAAGCTTCAGGAAGACATCGGCATCAGCCCGAGTGGTGTCGTGCTGATTTCGCCGGCGCTCGAATTCACGCTGGTGCGCCCGGACGAGTTCCAGCCGCTCCACTGGGCGCTGGAACTGCCGTCGCTGGCGGCAGTGCGCCTACACAGCGAAGGCGTTTCCGGCCCGGCCCTGCAGGAGCGGCTGGCGGAAGTCGAACGCTATGCGCTCGGCGATTATCTGGCCGCGCTGGCCGGTGGGCTGGAGCAGGGTGGACGCCTGGCGAGCCAGCGTGTCGCCGCAATCACCGGTCTGCCGCTCGATCTCGTCCAGCGGCACTTTGCACGCATTCCCATAGGGCTGTTCGCCAAGGAGTTTGCACGGGCAAAGGGCAATGTTCTCAGCGCCTATGACGGCAACATCGCGACAGCGGACGTGGCGCCAGAGAGCCTGGGAGTCGAGGGTCCCGATCCGGTGCTCGACCGAAGCGTGCCGGCGCTCACCTCCGCTTTCGTCGGCTATGTGCGTGATGAATTGAACTTCCGCACGGATATCAGCTATCGGCTTCTCAACCGTGAAGTCAGCGGCAATTGGGACTATGGGACGAGCGCGACGCGTCAGGGCTATGCGGGTGTCATGGACGACCTTCAACAGGCGCGCGTGCTAAACCCCAGCCTCGGCGTGCTGATCGTCAACGGCTACAGCGACCTGGTGACGCCGTACATGGGCTCGCGCTACCTGCTTGGTCAAATTCCTTCGCTTGCCGGCGCAAAGCCCATTCGCACCGAGGTGCTGGAGGGCGGGCACATGATGTATCTGAGGCCGGATGGACGGGCGGCACTGAAGCAGGCCGCGTCCGAGCTTTACCGAACGACGCAATGAGACGGTTTGCCCAAAAAAGCGCCGGATACGCTGTTCGCCCTCTCATCAGGCCCTAGTTCCATCGCGATTGATCGGTTACACACCTAGGATGGCGTCTTTCAGCGACGTTCGACAAAGGATTAGCCGGCTCTCCAGAATCGCGCCACTGGTGCGGCGTGCTGCCGAGCGGGCCATTCGGAACACCAAGCCACACAGGCTGACAAGCCTTGTTGACCGTTGGAATGCGCTGTCGCTGGCAACGCAGTTCCTGCTCGCGGGCGGTCTATTTTCCCTGTCAGCCATGGTGGTGGTGGGGATTTCCGTCACGAACCATATAGAAACCGTGGTCACGCAGAATTCGGCTTCCGCAACGGCTCTTTACGTGGACAGCGTCATCGCGCCGCTGCTTCCGGATATGCGCAAGAGCGAAGTGCTCGACGAGAGCGTCGCCCACGCGCTCGATGAAACGCTGGGACAAGGGGCACTCGGCACAAGGCTCGAATCCTTCAAGCTCTGGCGTCGCGACGGAACCATCCTGTATTCGACCGACAAGACATTGATCGGCAAGCGCTTTGAACCCAGCGACAATCTCCGGGCGGCATTCGCAGGCCAAATGGTCTCGGAGTTCGACAAGCTGGACGATTCGGACAGCGAGGCCGAAAGGGCCAGCGGCTTGCATCTTCTCGAGATCTACAATCCGGTGCTGCAGCCATGGTCAGGGGAAGTGGTGGCCGTTTCAGAATTCTACGAGGTCGCCACTGATTTTGAAAGAAACCTGCATCAGGCACTCATTCGAACCTGGCTGGACGTTGCCGCCGTCACAGCGGCCTTCTTTCTCGGGCTGTCGGCAATCGTGTTCCGTGGCAGCCGCATGATCAGTTCGCAGAGCCGCTCGTTGAAGCAGCGCATTGCCGAGCTTTCCGATCTGCTTGCGCAAAACAGACTGTTGAGGCTGCGGGTGCAGCGTGCCTCGCAGCGTGCCACCGCACTTAACGAACGCTATCTCAGGCGCATCGGTGCGGACTTGCACGATGGCCCGGCGCAATTGGTTGCTCTCGCGGCGCTGGGGATCGACAGCCCCGTCATTGCCGATCCCGCTACGCCGCAATCGAAGCGTGCACAGGAATTGCTGGCCATCAAAGCACATCTGGACGATGCCATGCGCGAGATCAGGAGCATCAGCAAGGGCCTTGTCCTGCCGCATATCGAGCATGCCGAACTGGGTGAAATTCTCCAGCTTGCCGTACGGGCGCACGAAGAACGAACCGGCGTCAAAGTGACACTATCGATGACCGGCGGCCATGCGCCATTGTCGCCGGCGGCCAAGATCTGCATCTTCCGCTTCGTCCAGGAGGCGCTGAACAATGGATTCCGTCATGCCGGAGGTGAAGGTCAGTCGGTCGAGAAACATTTCGACGGCGAGCGCGTTTGTATCGAAGTGGCCGACGCCGGCGCCGGCTTTGACCCGCAAATCGTGCGTCCCGAGAGGCTGGGACTCGTAGGGCTGCGCGAGCGGGTGGAAAGCCTCGGGGGCCAGTTTACCGTAACTTCCTCACAGAGTGGCACAGTCGTAAGAATGGCCCTCAACATCGTTGAAATGGGGCAGACATGACAGTAGCCATCAAGCTCGCCATCGTCGACGACCACCCGCTGTTCAGGGAAGGCGTTGTGCGCACGCTCGATCAGATCGGCGGGTTCGAGATCGTCGGTGAAGGAAGCAGCAGAGACGATGCCCTGCGGATAATCGAAGACCAGCGGCCCGACATTCTGCTGATGGACATCTCGGTTCCTGGAGGTGGCCTTGGCGTGATCGGACCGGCCCTTGAGCGGCATCCGGCACTGAAAATTGTGATGCTGACCGTTTCGGAAGAAAACCAGCACGTGATGACCGCGTTGCAGAGCGGGGCAAGGGGCTATGTTCTGAAGGGGGTCGGGTCGAGGACGTTGGCTGCGATCCTGCGCACGGTAGCGTCGGGCGAACGATATGTCTGTCCACAATTGTCGGCGCGCCTGTTGGCCGATCTCTCGGCTCAATCAAAAGAGCCGGCGAAAGCTGACGGACTTGCCGACCTCACCAGCCGCGAAAGGGAGATCCTGACGCTGGTTGCCGCGGGACTGAGCAACAAGCGGATCGGGCTTCGGCTGAACCTCCATGAAAAGACGATAAAGCACCACATGACGCGAATCCTGGCCAAGCTCAACGTCAGCAACAGGACCGAAGCTGCCATGACCTTGCGCGACGCGACTGAGCGCCGCCATCCGCCTGTTCGCGATCATGCTTGAGCCGAAATTGCCGCACTGCGCGGCCATGTGAACTGGCCCTCAGTTGATCATTCCAAGCAACCTGTCCCGATCGGAACGCGTCGCCAGGCGCCGAATGATGATGCGGCCCTCGGCATCCCGCATTTCATATTGGTCGCTGTCGATGCGTTCGCTGAGTCCGTTCGAATGCACCACGCCAATGCTCGGGCCGCTCACCTCGACCCGGTCTCCTGTGGATGCGTTGACAAAGAGTTTTGGCTTGCTATCGGGGTTTACCGCAGGGGCGGGATCAGGGAGATTGTCGTCCTGCGACTTTGCTTTGCCCTTGCCGGCACCAGCGTTCGAGTTCGAATTGCCGGAGTTTCCACCCGAATTGCCCGAATTCCCGTTCCCGTTCCCGTTCCCGCCATTGCCGTTGCCGTTCCCGCCATCTTTGGCCCAGGCAGCCTGCGGGCCATCGAACACGACGCGATAGGGGCTTACGACGAGAATGAAGGTCAAGACGACTACAGAAATGCCGACACGACGTCCTCGTGAAGATCCGGTCCTTCGTTTCCGGGTCGTCATCAATGAACTTGCCCGTCGCATGTCGGAACTCCCCTTAATCATACGGCTCTGTCGTACTGCCTCCTGTTCGAATTCGTGTGATGCTTAAAACAATGGTTTGCGTCCGGAACGTCAAGGCCCACCAGTCCCACGATGGTAACTGGTGGGTCTCGCTAGCGCAGGAAGGGACTATTTACTGCGCAAGTCTTTTGCCTTCCTTTGGTTGCGTCTCTCCGCGGTAGCGCCGACTTCCACCGTCAGCCAACAATAAATCCAATGGCCGCGACCCCGAAACACAGGCCAAATAACGGAAAAAGCAGCCAACGTGCCTGGTGAATGCTCGGGTCCATGGCGGCCTCCTGTAACAGTCGGCATCGCAACGGGGCTCCTCGGAACTCAGTTCCTGAAACTCTCGCATTTCGGGCTTTTGCGATAGCAGCCTCGGACCAAAGTTTGGCTGTGCGGGTCCTTGGTCGATAGGCTTACAGACTGAAGTCCCTATGCCAGGAGCCTGCCCTGCATTCGGCGACCTTTGTGTCCAACTGGCAGCTGCGATCCACCGCCCCTTCGAATGCTTTGCGTTTCTGGCTCTATGGCAGCAACGCCGTTGGTCTACTGCCGCATCGTTGAAACGCCACCAATGCAGACCCATATGCGAATTGCGTCGGATGTCTCCTCCCATTGCGTCCGGCGCGTTCCCCTCTGGAGGTTATAGACCTTCACACTTGGCCGGGCTTAACAACCCGGCCTTTTCTTTTGGCATTTGTATAATCGCCTGATGGCCCTAGTTTGCGAGACATCGGTAAAATCGATTTGCAAATGCATTCAAGTGCCCATAGCCTGTCACCATGAGCACGATTTCCAAAGTTGCCACGCGAGCGGGCGTGTCGCGCACGACCGTGTCGCATGTCATCAACCATGCGGACCGGGTATCGAAATCGCTGCGTGAGCGCGTACAAGCGGCGATCGACGAACTCGGCTACACCCCGAACCCGCAGGCGCAGAGCCTGCGCACCGGCCGTACCAACATTATCGCGATGCTGATCCCGGACATCCGCAACCCGTTCTATCCGGAGCTGGTGAAAACGGCGCAGTCGACGCTCGAAGTGGTCGGCCTCGACATGCTGATCTTCAACACCGACGTGCCGGGCGGACATTCACAGGATCACGGCCGCGAGTATTTGCGCCAGATCGGTCGCAAGCGGGTCGACGGCGTCATCGTTGCCGACTTCGCGCTGCACGGCATGCACAGCGAACTGCTCAGCCTCGATCTGCCCGCCGTCTTCATCGGCCATCTGCCGAACCATGCTGTCGACAGCGTCCAGCTGGACGATTTCGGCGGCGGCTATCTGATGGGCGAGTATCTGGCGAAGAGGGGCCATCGCCGCGTCGCCCATGTCACCGGGCCATCCTTTTTCAAGGAGGCGATGGCGCGCGCCGCCGGTTTCGAAAAAGGGCTCGCCGACAATGGCGTGCCAATCTCCGCCGATCTGCGGTTCGAGGGAAGCTATCTTGCCCCGTCAGGGCGGGAAGCGGTCACCTGGCTCAGGGAGAAGCACGGCGGAAACCTGCCGTCGGCGATGTTCTTCGCCAATTATCTGATGGCCTCCGGTGCGCTGACCGAATTCTACGACCATGGGATCAATATCCCTCAGGATATCGCCATCGCAGTCTTCGATGACCTGCCTCAACTGGAATATGTCAGGCCGAAGCTGACCTGTGTCGGCAACAGTCCGACAATGCTTGCCAAGCGCGCCACGGAAATGCTGCTCGAACGGCTGGGCGGCAAAGTCGAGGGCGCGCCGCGCACCGAAGTGATCCCATGCGCGTTGAGCCCATTCGACAGCGCGTGACGCCAGATGCCGGCAAAGGGAACGGAGGTCCCTTCGCCAACGTTCGACCGAACAACATCCAAGGGAGGAATTGATGACTGACAAAACGACCCGCGACCGGCCATTGGCCAGCCTGAATCGCCGTCGGCTGATCCAGGGCGGCGCCACTTTCGCTGCCGCCGGCCTCACAGGCTTCCCGTTCATCAACAGGATGGCCGTGCGCGCTCAGGAAGCGCCGCTGAAATTCTGGCAGTTCTATGCGCCTGGCGGAGACGTGAAGCCGCAGGTCCAGTGGTTCGAGAAGCTGGTGGCCGACTGGAACGACGGCCACGACCAGAAGGTCGAGCTCGAATATGTCGTCAACAGCGAGTACATCTCCGGTTCCAAGCTGGCAACGGCCTTCGCGTCGGGCGAGGGTCCTGACATCTTCCTCATCAGCCCCGGCGATTTCCTGCGTTATTACAATGGCGGCGTGCTTGCCGACCTGACGCCGCATATCGAGGATGCCGCCAAAGCCGATTTCCCGGAAAGCGTCATCGCCAACCGCATGGTGGACGGCAAGATCTACGGTGTGCCGATGGAAGTCGAGCCGATGGCCTTCTACTATTCGGTCAAAGCCTTCGAGGATGCAAAGCTCAACGAGAACGACGTGCCGAAGACCTGGGACGAGCTGTTGGCGGTCGCCAAAAAGCTGACGACGCCCAGTCGCTACGGCGTGCTGTTCGAAACGACTCCCGGCTATTACCAGAACTTCACCTGGTATCCGTTCCTGTGGCAGGGCGGCGGCGAATTCCAGGGCAAGGACGGCAAGAGCGCCTTCGATTCGCCGGCCACCGTCCAGGCGCTGAAACTCTGGCAGGATGCCATCAATACCGGCGTGGCGCCGCGTCAAGTGGTCGGCGGTGGTTTCGACATAGTCGCCAATCTCGGGGCAGGGCTGTGCGCCATGCAGAACTGCGGCATCTGGGGCATTTCGGCGATGGACAACAACGCCAAGGACGTGCCCTACGGCATCTTCAAATTGCCGACACCGGCCAATGGCAAATACGTCACCGTCGGCGGTGGCTGGGCCTTTGTCGCGAATGCCGGAGGCAAGAACCCGGATGCTTCCGCCCAGTTCTGCGCCTGGGCGCTGGCCTCAATGGATCCGGCATCGATCGACCGGGTCGTCAACTGGTGCACTGTCGCCAAGAGCGACATGCCGCCGCGCAACAGCGCGCTGAAGGCCGGCGCCGATGTCTTCAGCACCGGCAAGTTCGGCACCTTCGCCAAGGAGATCCATCCGGGGACGCGCGCCGAGCCGCGGGTTCCGCCGGAGGCCTACAAGATCATCTCCGACGCCATCCAGTCGGCACAGCTTGGCGGGGTTGATGCCCAGCAGGCGGCGACGACGGCCAGTCAGCAACTCGATGCGTTCCTCGCTTCCTATTCCGGCGCGCCGATCCTTTAGGCCCCCTTTCCAGCATGGATCAGATGAAACCGCCAGCCGCGGGCGCGAATTCCGCCCGCGGCCTCACCGCCAAGCAAAGGGAGCGCTGCGCCGCATGGCTGTTCGTCCTGCCCGATGCGGTTGGCCTGCTGGTGTTCGTCGGCGTGCCGATGCTGCTGTCGCTCGCCGTCGGGTTCTTCGAGGTCAACGGCTTCGGCGGCTACAGGTTCGTCGGGTTCGGCAATTACAGGCGCATGTGGGGCGACCCGCTGTTCTGGTCGTCCGTGAAGGTGACGGTAGCTTATGCCGTCATGCTGGTGCCGGCGCTCTACGTCGCCGGACTGGGACTGGCGCTTCTGGTGCAGAAGACCAACCGCTTCAACGCGGTCATGCGCTCGATGTTCTTTGCGCCGCAGATGGTCAGCCTGGTCGTGGTGGCGCTCGTGTGGCAGCTCATGCTGGTCGAAAAGGTCGGCATCGTCAGCCGGCTGGCGCCGCTCGTCGGCCTCGGCGGAATTTCGCTGCTCGGCGATCCAAATCTGGCGCTGTTCACGCTGGTGCTGGTCAGCGTCTGGTTCCTGATGGGTTTCTACATGCTGATCTTCCTCGGCGGGCTCCAGGACATCCCGGCAGAGTACTACGAAGCCGCAAAGATCGACGGTGCCGGGCCGGTGACAAGCTTCTGGTACATTACTTTGCCCCTGCTCAAGCCGACCAACTTCTTCGTCCTCCTGGTCTCGCTCGTCGCGGCTGTCGCCGGCGGCCAGGTCTTCGACCTGATCTATGTGATGACCAAAGGCGGTCCGGTCAATTCGACCTCGGTGCTGATCATCTACATCTACAAGCAGGCATTCCAGTTCGGCGCGTTCGGCTATGCATCGGCAATGGCATCGCTGCTGGTGCTGGCGCTGATGCTGGTCACGGTCTTCTTCTTCGTGCTGACGCGCGGCGGACGTTTCGAGCATGACTGACGGCCGAACTCCTTCCGGCCGTTCGCAGATACGAGCGGCGAGACTTGCCTGGATGCTGGCAACCGCCGCACTTGGCCTGATGACGGTATTCCCGCTTGTCTGGATGCTGGTCATCTCGCTCAAGCCGGCGAGCGACGTCTTCACGCCGAGCCTCATTCCGGAACGCCCGACGCTCGGCAATTTCCTCTATGTGCTGACCGAGGTGCCGTTCCTGCGCTATCTCTTCAATTCGTTCTTCGTGTCGGCGACGGTGACGGTCGCCGCGCTGTTCTTTCATTCGATGGCCGGCTATTCGCTCGCACGGCTGCGTTTTCCGGGCCGCGACACGCTGTTCCTCGCCATGTTCTCGACCTTTCTGGTGTCGCTGCCGGTAATCATCGTGCCGCTGTTCATCCTGACGCGGATGCTGCACATGCTGGACAGCTATGCCGGGCTGATCATTCCGGCGATCTTCAACGCGTTCGGCATCTTTCTGCTCAGGCAATACTACCTGTCGCTGCCCAGGGAACTGGAAGAAGCGGCGATCATGGATGGTGCCGGCTACTGGCGCATCTATTGGAGCATCATCCTGCCGCTCAGCCGGCCGATCCTGTCGGCACTGGCGATCCTGTTCTTCCTCGCCAACTGGAATGCTTTCCTATGGCCGTTGACGATCACATCGGACCTCGATCTCTGGGTGGTGCAGGTAGCCATTGCGAACTTCAAGAGCCAGTACGCCGCCGCCTGGAACTACGTCATGGCCGCCTCGACCATCGTCGCCGTGCCGATGCTGGTTCTTTTCGTGATCTTCCAACGCCAGATCATGGAATCGATCAAGACAAGCGGCCTGAAATAACCGCTGAAGCAAGAGGAGAAACACATGGATAATGCCGGCTTGTCGCCGCTTCGCGGGCTCGCCAAATTGCGCGACGCCAAAACCCGCCGGTTCTCGAGCTACGACCGCACCGGCGGCAATGACGACCGGCTGCATGTTGAACCCGGCCAGACGGTGGTGATTGCCGAGCATGACGGTGCCGGCATTGTCACGCATATCTGGGCGACGCTCGCCTGCAAGAGTGAGGACTTCCTGCGCAAGATCGTGCTGCGCGCTTACTGGGATGGCGAGGAGTATCCGAGCATCGAAACGCCGATCGGTGATTTCTTCGGCATGGGGCATGCCCGCACCCGCAATTTTGCCAGCCTGCCGCTGCAGGCAAGCCCCGAGGATGGCAAGGCCTTCAACTGCTACTTTCCGATGCCGTTTGCCAGCCACATGCGCTTCACCGTCGCCAATGAAGCTGAGGACGACCTGCTTTTCTATTACTATGTCGATCTCGAACTGCATGAGGAACTCGAGGAAGGCCTGGGCCGCTTCCACGCCCAATACAGTCAGCAGCGACCTGACGGCATAGACGAGACGGGGTTGGCCAACGAGCAGGTCCTGTTTGGCGGGGAAAACACCGACGGGAACGGCAACTACACCATCCTGGAGGCGGAAGGTCATGGCCACTATGTCGGCGTACTCTATTCCGTCTATTCGCGGCGGCGTTCCGCACTATGGGACTGGTATGGCGAGGGCGACGACATGATCTTCGTCGATGGCGAGCCGGGCATTTCCGTGCCGGATACAGTGCGCAAGCCCGATCCGCGCATCGGACCGAAGGCCGAACTGATCGACGATCGCGGCGAGACCGGCCCCGGCGCCAACGATGCCTGGCCGCCGACGCTGCACGGCACCGGCACGGAAGATTATTTCAATACGGCATGGTGCCCGACACAGGACTACAGCGCGCCCTATCACGGCATCATCGCCGCCGGCGGGCCGAACTGGACCGAGCCGGTTACGCTCTATCGCTGGCACATAGAGGACCCGGTCATCTTCCACAAACGCATCCGGGTGACCATCGAGCACGGTCACGCCAATCGCCGCTCGGACGACATTTCGTCGGTCGCCTTCTGGTATCAGGCCGAACCGCACAAACCGTTCGAAGCGCTTGTCGATGTCGAGGACCGCATCCCCACCTATCGCGCGCCTTATCACAATTGGAATGCCGCCTTCGACGAGAAGAGGCGTTAGGCCGGGATGCGTTCGAATTGAACCGTGCATCCCGCGCTATCTGTGTCGGGGCACGACCCTGCCGCAGCGTGCCGCCTCAGCTGCGAGGTGGAAGTTGCTGGACAGACCAGGTGTTGCCGTCGGGATCCTCAAAGAAGACAAATCTGCCCCAGGGAAAATCCTTGATATCGCTGACCTCGATACCTTGAGCGGCCAGGTACCGGTGAGCCTCATCGATATCGGGCACGACGAGTTGCAGGCCCCTTATGGATCCCGGGGGGCTGTCGACGAGGCCCTTGCCCATGGCAATCGAACAGGCCGAACCGGGCGGCGTCAATTGCACGAAACGTATCTCGTCGCTTACGGTGTGGTCGTGATCGAGATGAAAGCCGACCTTCCCAACATAAAAGGCAATTGCTCTATCGACGTCCGATACGGGGACCGGGACCAGCTCCAGCTTCCAATCCATGACAGCCCTTTCGCAGCTTGATCGCCAAGTGGTGCCGAACACCGTGGGCGCCATCCCGCCATCTTCCCAATGCCATTGTCGGCGCGGGCCGCTCAGTCAGTCAAGAGATACCCGGGCTCGGGCAACGTGATGACTGGTCTCATTGCTGAGACGGCGTTCGGAACCGATGAGCACAAGCTCAGTTAGGCGGAGGACAACCACCTTTCGGATCAGCAAGGCCGACTTTAATGATCGGAACGCAGGCGCCGAATACAACTGTGGGAAGGTTGAACGGGCGTCGTTGACGCGCGAAGGGATTGCTTGGAAGCGACGCTCGCCGAAGCCGGCGAGATCGTCGGACGGCGAAGCCGAAGCGCAATTATGCCGCGAACGCCTACGATTCGGCCTGCCTTCTCCTTGCCGCGATCAAAGACGCCAGCACTGTATCCAAGGGACATCCGAGCCGGCGCGACGTTCTGGCGGCGGTGCACAATATCCGTTTCAAGGGAATCGCTTATCGCGAGCCCGTTCGGTGGGATGAAAAGGGTGACAATCTGGCCGCTGTGACTGCACTCAACGGGGTGGAAAACGGCCGCTTCCGACAGATCGCCGAAATCCAGCAGATGCAGAGTGTCGAGCAGATCTGACGCCGACAGGCTCTCCGACCGAACCGGTTTCCGCCGCTTTGCCAGGACGATTTTCACAGGACCACGAAACAATAATCTCCGGTCGCCGTTTCGCCCGCAGAACCTTTCGAGGAGGCGACGATGAGCGCAACCGGCTTGGACGTTTTCGACAAAACGCTGCAAATAACAAACATCTGGCTTGACGAGATCATGGCGGATCTTGGTCCGGATCGACACGTCGCCTGGCATACATTGGGCGCCGTTCTGCGAACCCTTCGCGACAGGCTGCAGATCGGACTGGCGGCCAAATTGGGAGCGGAACTGCCGCTGCTCGTGCGCGGCGCCTACTATGATCGCTATCGGCCCGCCGACATGCCCGACAAGACACGCTCGCTCGAGAAATTCCTGCAACACATCGCCGATGAATTGAAATCGACCCGTCCTGTCGATCCCGAGGATGCGGCACGCTCTGTGCTGCGTGTGCTTGCACGGCATATCGACCTTGGCCAGTCGGCAAAGGTGCGGGATGCGCTGCCAAAGGAAATCCAGGTCCTCTGGCCTGAAAGCGTGGGCGTCAAATAGCGGCGATCCTGCTCATGCGGACGCGCGACGGACCAACTGCCACGAAACGCTGAAAAGGGTAGGTATTGCGCCCGGTGTTGCCGAGATCAATGAGATCAGATGATCGGCAAGATGGTCGTAGTGGGCAGTTTCGGGGCCGATTGTCGTCAATGCCGGATGACTGAATTCGCCCTCGTCGATATTGCCGCAGCCGATGACTGCAATGTCGCCGGGCACGGAGAGGCCGGCCTCCTCGAATGCGTGCAGGGCGGTCACGGCGGCAAGATCGGATTCGACGAAAAGCGCGGTCGGCCGATCCGCGCGGGCGGCCAGCGCCGTAGCATTGGCAAACGCAGCCTTGCGCGCCTCTGCACCGCCGATCACCAGGTCGTCTCGCAGCGGAAGGCCGCGTGCTTGCAGGAAGCTGCGATAGGCGGCGAGACGGCTCCCGTCCACCGCTTGCTCATGCACCATATAGGCGATGCAGCGATGGCCGGCTCGGTAGAGGTAGTCGAGTGCCTCGAAGACGGCCCTGCCGGTATGCTGGCGCACAACCGAGAAGCCTGCCGGCTCGATGGTCGGATGGAAGATCACCGCTGGCCGGCCCGCGGCCGCCAGGCGCGCGGCCAAAAGCATCACCTCGGGCTCGGAGAGATGCTGCCAGTCGGCGATAATGCCGTCTGCCAGCCCGCTCTCGATTTCCCTCACGATCCGGTCGGTTCGTTCGAACGTGTCTCCCGCGGTGATAATTGTCGAAAATCCCCTCAGCGCCGCTCCAGATTGGATATCCTGCGCGATCCGGTCGCTGAACGGCACGCCGAGACGAGGCAGTACAAGGCAGATTCGCTCGGCCTGCTGGCGGCGCAGCTGCCGCGCGGTGCGGTTTTGCACATAGTTGAGCTCAGCGACGGCCTCGAGGATGCGCTGCCGCGCCTCCTTGCCGACGAACTTCAGGCGCGTGCTGTCGCCGCTGAGCAGGTAGGACACGGCAGCGGTCGATACATTGGCGCGCCGGGCGACATCGGCCATGGTCGGCGCCTTTCTGCGATCGGGACTTCTCTCGTGCATTGTTGGATCCGCTGCGCGACGTGACATGATCAGCTGTCGCTCAGCCGGATTTCATTCCAGCTTCCATGCCCGGCGGCAAGGATCTCGGGCCTTGCCTCGCCGGCCTCCTCCATCAGGGCAACGATGCGGCCTCGCAGCCATGCACGCGTCTCTGCGTGATTGGGCGAAGCTATGAGATTGGTTAGTTCGTTTGGATCGGCATCGAGGTCGTAGAGCCTCGCCTCGACATAGAAATCGCTGCCGGAATCCCGCCAGCCGTCTTTTCCCGGTGCCTCGACCTCATATTTCCACCGTCTGGTGCGCAAGGCGCGGCCGACATGGTGCTCGCTGATTTGAATGAATATCTCGTCGCGCGGCGGCCGTTCGCCCTGCAGTGCGTCGAGCAGCGAGACGCCCTGCATCGAATTGGGCACTTTCAGGCCGGCCGCGGCGAGCAGGGTCGGCGCGAGATCGACGAGGCTGACCAGGCCTTCATAAGTGCCGATGCGCTGGAAGCCGGGGCCGTGGAATAGCGTCGGCACGCGGATCGACGCCTCATGACAGGAACGCTTGTATTCGTTGTTGCGGGTCTTGAAGTGACATCCGTGGTCGGAGGTGAAGAGGATGATCGTGTCGTCAAGCCGGCCAAGGCTGTAGAGCGCCTCGATCAGCCGTCCAAACGCCTCGTCGAGGCGTGCGACCATGCCCAGATAGCCGGGGAAATGTTCCGCTGTCGTGCCGCCAAGTGCGGCGAGATCGCCGGGAATGGCGAGCTTCTTGCGGATCCTGTCCTCGTATCCGAGCGGGGCAGGGTAGTTGTCCGTCTGGTTCTGGTGATGCGGCTCGAGGAAGGACAGGAATAGAAAGAACGGCTCGTCTTCCCTCGATGCGACATAGCGGATTGCAGCGTCGGTTAGGGCATCGACGCGGTATCCCGGCAGCTTCACCGCCTTGCCGTCATTGTCGTGGACGACGGTGTCGAAGGGGCCGGAAGTGAACTCCAGGATGTTGGAGGCCAGCCAGTAGCGATAGCCGCCGCGTTGTTCCTGGGTGACCGGCTCGGCGGACCCCAGGTGCCACTTGCCGATGTAGGCGGTGTCATAACCTGCCGCGGTGAAATGATGCGCGAGCGTGCGCTCGCTCTTCGGCAGTGGGATGTCGTTGCGGTAGCAGCCGGTGATGGTCGGGTACCGCCCCGTCTGGAATACGGAGCGGGCGGGTCCGCAAACGGGCTGGCAGGTAAACGAATTTGCCACGAACGTGCCGGTCCCGGCGAGGCGGTCGAAATTTGGCGTAAGCTCGAGCGGATTGCCATGGACGCCAACGGTGTCCCAACGCTGCTGGTCGGTGAAGAAGACGATTACGTTCGGTCGGCGGGACGTCATAGGGTGCAATGGCTCCGAATGGTCATTTCATGCCTGCCAGCATCACGCTGCGGACGAAGTAGCGCTGCGTGAAGAGGAACAGCAGCAGGCTCGGGATGAAGAGAATGATCCCGCCCGTCGCCGTCAGGTTCCACTGGGTGAAGAATTCCTGGTTGAAAAGCGTCAGTCCCGTCGTGATCGGCCGCATTTCGGTGGTGTTGACGGCGACCAGCGGCCAGAGGAATTCGTTCCACTGGAACACGAAGGTGAGGAGGGCCAGCGTCGCCAGTGCCGGACGGACCTGCGGCAGCACGATGCGCCAGTAAAGGCCGAGTTCCGAGCAGCCGTCCATCCGTGCAGCGTCAAGCAACTCGTCGGGAATCGGACGGATGAACTGCCGCATCAGGAAGATTCCATAGGCGCTCATGGCGAATGGAAGGATAAGGCCCTGATAGGTGTTGAGCCATCCCATCCGCGCGGTGAGCACATAGAGCGGGATCATGCGGATGAAGAATGGGATCATCAGCGTAGACAGCACCGCGACAAACATGACGCGCTTACCGGCGAATTCCATCTTCGCGAAGACGTAGCCGATCAACGGATCGAAGATCAGATGGAGGAAGGTAATCCCGCCGGCGATGATGAAGCTGTTGAGCGTGAAACGCGCGAACGGCGCCTTCTGCCAGATGTCGATGTAATTCGTGAATTGCCACGTCTCGGGGATCAGAATCGGAATGCCACTGAAGACGTCGGCATCGCTCTGCAGCGACAGCGAAAGCATGTAGAGGAACGGAAAGATCGACAGCGCCACGCAGAAGAGCAGCAGTAGGTAGGACGGGAGCGTTTTTGCGAATGTCATGCCAACCTCAATAGGTGGTTTCGCGGTTGAGCAGGCGGAACTGAACGAAGGTGATGGCCAGGATCAGCAGGAACATCAGGAAAGACAGCGCCGAGGCGTAGCCGATGTTGAGTTCGAAGAAGGCTGCCTCGAACACGTGCAGGCTGAAGAACCGCGTCGCGTCGGCCGGTCCGCCCTTGGTTATCAGGTAGGCCGGCGCCAGCTCCTGCAGTTGGCTGATCGTGCTGACGACCGCGATGAACAGCGTGGTCGGCGTCAACAACGGCCAGGTCAGATAGCGGAATTGCTGCGTCGGCGTGGCGCCGTCGATGGATGCGGCATCATAGAAGTCGGACGGGATCGACTGCAACGCGGAGAGGTAGATCAGCATGGCATAGCCGACATCCTTCCAGACCGTGATGGCGATGAGGGTCGGCAGCGCGGTCGAGGTGTCGCCGAGCCAATTCTGGGTCGGCAGCCCAAGCTCGGCAAGGAAGCTGTTCAAGATGCCAGTGTAGGGATCGAGAATTGCCTGCCACATCAACGCGACGATCACGAAGGAGGTGATGTAGGGAAAGAAGATGATTGCGCGGATCAGAGTGCGCCCCGGGATCGGCCGGTTGAGCACGACCGCCAGTCCGAGGCCAATGGCGATGCTGGCCGCGGTGACGCCTATCGCGAAGGCCAGCGTCACGAAGAGCGACTGCCGAACGCGCGCGTCGCCGAGCGCAGCAACGTAGTTGTCCAGTCCGGCGAATCGGCTCTCGCCGATCAGCGGCTGGCCGCTGTACAGGCTCGCCCAAAACTCCAGTCCTATCGGATAGAAGAAATAGACCGAGAAATAGAGGATTGCTGGCGACAGCAGCAGGTAAGCGAGAAGCGTTTGTCTGGTGCGCCGGCTGAAGCGGGCAGCTCGCCGGGTCGGCATCGCGCCGACGCGAATGTCCGTATCGGCCGTATCGGTGCTGCCGCTGATAAACATCGGCCTAGTTGTTGGCCAGGATGATGTTGGCCTCGGCCGCGAATTTCGGCATGATCTCGGCTGCTGGCTTCTGATTGTAGATGATATCCTCGAGCGCACTTTGCAGAAGCTTCTCGATTCGCGCGTGCTTGCCGGTGAGGCGCAGCTCGGCGGTGACGTCTTGCGCGTAAGGCAGGCATTTGCTGAAGCTGCCGATGACCGGATCGGCCTGAACCTCGGCGTTGTTGGCCCAGGATTTGCGCGGCATCGTCATGCCCGCTTCCTTGGTAGCCGCTAGTTCCGTGTCGAGCGCGACGAGCCGCTTCAACAACTCCCAGGCCTCCTTCGGGTGCTTGGCGTCCTTAGGGATCATCACGCTGACGCCGCCCGCGAACGTCGCCTGCACCTTGTGCTTGAGTGATGGCGCAACCGCCCAGTTGAGCTTCGGGTTGCCCGAGCGGATCGGCTTCACGTCCCACGGACCGGTTATGATCATTGCGACCCGGTTGGCCGTGAACAGCTTTTGCGGACCCTCATAGTCAGCACCCGCCGCCGGCTTGGTCGCTGCTTTTTCCTTGTGGATCAGGTCGGCGAGGAACTGGATCGCTTCGATCGCCTCAGGACTGTCGAGATTGACCTTGTTTGTCTTGGGATCGTAATAGCTTACGCCGTTCTGCAGCAGCCACGACGAATAATATCCGATGCTCGGGTTGGGAGCGAAGCCGAAGCGGGCGCCGGTCGTCGTCGCCTTGGCAACCTTCAGGAACTCCTCCCAGGTCGCAGGCGGCGCGTCGAAGCCCGCCTGCTTAAGCATATCGACGTTGTACACGAGGGCGGCGCAGGTGAGGTGGATCTGGACGCCATAGTACTGGTCGCCGAGTTTGTTGCGCTCGACGGAATAGGCTTGCCAGTCGTCGGGATAGCCGATCGCCTTGCCGTCTTGTTCGATGAAGTCGTTCAGCGGCCGCAGCAGATTCCGCTGGCCGAATTCCTGCACCCAGCCGCCGGGTTCGGCGACGAGATCGGGCGCGCTCTTCGCCGCAAAATCCGCCACCAGCTTGGTGCGCATATCCGGCCACTGGAATTTCTCCCACTGCACCGACCATCCGGGATGATCGGCCTCGAACTTTGCTATTGCATCGGCATAAGCTTGATAGGCGTGGCCGGCGTTCCAATAGAGCGTCAAGGTCTCGGCATGGGCCGCAGTCACGGTCGTCAGGGCCACGCCTAAAACCACACCGTGCAGGAATCCGACTGACTTGTAGCGGCTCATCTTGGTCTCCTCCCTGGTTTGCCCCGCCTTCCTCACAATGGATGGCGTCATATTATTCGATTAATATACCCGCCATACCGCAGTTTTT
Source organism: Mesorhizobium sp. M1088 (assembly GCF_040318575.1). Classification (NCBI taxonomy): domain Bacteria; kingdom Pseudomonadati; phylum Pseudomonadota; class Alphaproteobacteria; order Hyphomicrobiales; family Phyllobacteriaceae; genus Mesorhizobium; species Mesorhizobium sp. M1088. Next base: position 54,380 of record NZ_JAMYMO010000012.1, read on the forward strand.
GTCAAGCTCCGACTGTAATGCAGTGCATAGTTCTGGCCGAACTCGGGCGGAGCTATCTGCAGCGCGCGATGGCGAAGTTGCTTCCGGTACCCGGTATGGACGATGGCGGCCTAACCTGGAAAGATCGTGAAACCGCCATCGACTCGGATTACCTGCCCGTTGATGAAGCGCGCGCGCGGACCGGCTAGGAAGGCCACCGCTTCGGCGATCTCTTCAGGCTCCGCGTACCGGTTCAGCGATTTCTTGCTCGAATCCATGCGCTGCGGATCGACCACGCGGCTCGCCTGGAACCGTGCCGTCTTGGTGGCGCCGGGGCTCACCGCATTGACGCGTACGCCATCGTCGATCAGTTCCTTGGCGAGGCAGCGCGTATAATGGACGACAGCCGCCTTGAGCGTCGAGTAGACCACCTCGGGCGAACATCCGATATGCGCTGCCGCCGAGGCGATGTTGATCACCGAGCCTGAGCCACGCTTGACCATCGGCGGAACGAATGCCTGGCAGACCAGCATCGTGCCGATGAGGTTGTTCTCGGTTAGAACCTTGATGTCTTCGTAGTCGATGTCCAGTGCGTTGTTGGGATTGGGCTTTATGCCCTTGGCGCCGATGTCGCCGCCGGCGCAGTTTACCAAGACGTGCACATCGCCGAGCTCCGCCTCGATCTTCTTCTTCATTTCCGCGACAGCTTGCTTGTCGCCGATGTTGCCGGTGACCGCGGTGATGCGCGTCCCGTGCTTCTCCAAGCCCCTGGCAGAGTCGCCGAGGTCCGCGAATTCGCCATATTGGGATGGCCGGGCCCAATCGAGGTCGTGGACCGCGACGTTTGCGCCAAGTTCGGCCAAGCGGTCGGCCATCACGCGGCCGAGGCCGCGTCCCGAGCCGGTGACGAAGGCGGTCAGGCCGCTGAGTTCTCGGGCAGTCATGCTGATTTCTCCATTGCAATGAAATCGAATTTCATCATGTTGGCGGCGCTGCGCCGGATCATGTCGAGTTCGTACGAAACGAGCGCACCGTCATCATCGCGCTCCCATGGCGTGCGGTAGTCGGCGTCGTCCGCAAGGCGGTTCAGGCGCGCAGCACTCAGGCAGGCCGCGAATTCGCGGGCGGTCTTCGGCGCATATCCGTTCCACCAGTCGTCGGTGAGACAGCGAACGTGACGGGCCTCCAGCGCGCCGGGCTCAAGCACCGCCGTCAGCGTGTCGTGGTGCTCGCCAAGGATGGCTGCCAGTTCGGCGAAAGGCACGGCGCCGTCGCCGATCGCGCAGCGGACCAGGCGGTAGCCCTCATCCGTGAACTGGACGCGATAGTCCTTGAGGTGAACGTGGCGGACATGGGGCGCGATCCGGCGCGTGAAGGCAAGCGGCGCCTCGCCGACAGGAAAGGTGTTGCCGGTGTCGTAGGTGATGCCGACACCCGGCCCGCCAAGTTCGCAGAAGGCAACCAGTTCGTCGCTGCCGAAGTCCTGATGGTTCTCGATGCCGAGCACGCGTCCCTCGGCCGCCGCACGCGGCCCCCATTCCGTCAAGGCAGCGCGAATCGTTGCGTTGAACTCGCTCCATTTCGGACCCCACGCATTGCGGTCGCCGCACAGGACAGGCGTCAGTGCGATACGGATCGTCGTCGCCTCGAGCAGGCGCGCAGCCCGGAAGGCGGTGTCCAGCGGACCTGCCACCAGCAGTCCGCCGCTCACCACCGGGACGATGTCCAGCGCGGCAAGACGCCTGCGCAGCGCGACGATTTCGGCGTCAGTCAAGTCGGTCAACCAGGGTTCGTAGATCTCGAGCGTGCGTGCGCCCAGTTCCTGCCCCAGCGTGATGAAGCCTTCCAGCCCCGCGCCGTGCGGATTGTGCCGCGGCGTGCCGCGGCCCTGCAGTCCGAGATGATAGGTCAGTCCGTAGGGGTTGAGGCCGAGACGAAGCATCAGCTTGGCGGTTCCAATGGAGAGCGGAGAGGCGTCACTAGCGCAGACCGGCATCGACGGTAATGGACTGTTTGGTGATCATGCGGCTGTCGTCGGCTGCCAGGAAGAGCACCGTGCGTGCAATCTCCTCGCCCAGAAGGACGCGGCGGATCAATTGCCGCTGCACCGTCTGGTCGACTGCCTCCCGCGTCTTGAACCACAGCTCGCGCTGCCGCTCGGTCATGACGGCGCCGGGTTCGATCGCATTGACGCGGATGTTATCCGGTCCGAACGACCGCGCCAACGCACGCGTCAGCGCCACCACGGCCCCCTTGGCGGTGGCATAGGCCACCATCTGGTCCGCTCCGAACCGCCAGGCAATGGAGGAGAAGTTTATGATCGAGCCGAAGCCGAGTTCCTTCATATGCGGATGCACTGCCTGCGCGGCGAAGAAGTGATGCCTCAGATTGACATCGAAGCTGCGGTCCCAATAGTCGGCCGTTATCGCGTCGAGGGGATGGCGCTGATCATTGGCTGCGTTATTCACCAGGACGGCGACCGGACCAAGCCGCGCGCGTACGCGTGCTACCGACGCCTTCAGCGCATCGACGTCGGTCACATCGCAATGGAGATATAACGGAGCCGGCCCGGCGGCACCAGCGAGCTCGCGCACCAACGCCTCCGCTGGTTCGTCCTGCACATCGAGAAAGGCTATCCGGGCGCCGTTCGCCACGAAGGCGCGGACCATATCGGCGCCAATACCGGAGGCGCCGCCGGAGATCAGCACGACCCGATCGGTCAAGCTTGGATAAGTCGCGAATTGTACGGACATCAAACTACAGAAGCGCCTTGGTTGTTGGATCGAACAGACAGGCGCGCGACATGTCGATGCCGAGCGTTATCGTCTCGCCCATGACGGGAGCGTCATCCGGCTCGAAACGGCCGGTGATCTCCAGGTCACCCAGCCTGAGCACGGCAAGCGTCTCGGCCCCGGTAGGCTCGACCAATTCGACCGGCGCCTGCATGGACGCTACAGCAGGTTTGCGCGACTTCAGATCGGTCGTGAAACGGTAGATGTGTTCCGGCCGGATACCGAGCACGACGTCCTTTGGCGCGCCGGCGGGCATCGGCGCGGCAAGGGCAAGGCTGACGTCGCTGCCGTCAGCGGCGCGTACCGAGATGCTGGTCGAGCCCGTAAGCCGGGCGGGAATGAAATTCATCGCCGGCGATCCCATGAAACCGGCAACGAACATGTTGGTCGGCCGGTCGTAGATCCGTTTCGGCGTGTCGAACTGCTGTACCGAGCCCTGGTTCATCACCGCAATGCGGGATGCAAGCGTCATCGCCTCGACCTGATCATGGGTGACATACACCGTGGTCTTGCCGACGCGATGGTGAAGCTTCTTGATTTCGGTACGCATGTCGACGCGCAGCTTGGCGTCGAGGTTGGACAAGGGCTCGTCGAACAGAAACAGCTTCGGGTCGCGCACGAGGGCACGCCCCATCGCAACGCGCTGCCGCTGGCCTCCCGAGAGCTGGCCGGGCTTGCGTTTAAGCAGCTGTTCGATCTGCAGGAGTGCGGTAACCCGCTGGACAGCTTCCGCCTGCGCCGCTTTTGGCACGCCGCGGCTCTCCATGCCGAAGGTGATGTTCTGGCGCACCGTCATGGTGGGATAGAGAGCGTATGACTGGAACACCATCGCAATATCGCGGTCCTTGGGTTGCACCGAGTTCACCAGCCGGTCGCCGATCCATATCTCGCCCGACGTGACGGTTTCCAGTCCGGCGATCATGGCGAGCAAGGTTGACTTGCCGCAACCCGACGGGCCGACAAGGGCGACGAATTCTCCGGTCTTAGCCTCGAGATCGATGCCGGCAAGAATCTCGAGCGAGCCGTAGCTCTTGTGAAGGTTGCGGATCATCAACGCGGACATGGGCGACGCCTCATTTTATGGCGCCCTGGGTGAGGCCGCGCACGAAGTATTTTCCACCAAACAGATAGATCAGCAGCGGAGGCAACGCGCCGATCAGCACGGCTGCGCTCATCACATCGTAAGCACGCGCGGTCGTGCCGCCGGCCGTGAGCGCGACCAGTGCCGCTGTGATCGGCTGCTGCTGGCCCGATGTGAAGACGACGCCGAACAGATACTCGTTCCAGATGCCGGTGAACTGCCAGATGACGGTGACGATCAGGATGGGCGGCGACAGGGGCAGGATGATCTTGCGGAAGATCCGCCAGAACCCGGCGCCGTCGATGCGTGCCGCCTTGATCAGGTCGTCCGGTATGCTGACGTAGAAATTGCGGCAGAACAGGGTGGTGAACGAGATGCCCTGGACGACGTGGATCAACACCAGCCCGTATGTGGAATTGGTCAGGCCGAGCTTGCCGAGCAGGAACGCCCACGGCATCAACGAAATCTGGCCGGGCATGAATACGCCGAGCAGCATCAGATTGAAGATCAGTTCGGAGCCCCTGAAGCGCCATTTGGAGAGGATGTAGCCGTTCATGGCGCCGAGAATGGTCGAGATGATGGTGGCGGGGATCGTCATGGCCAGTGAGTTGAAGAAATTGCGCTTCATTCCCTCGCAGGTACCGCTGACGCAGTAGGATCCCCAGGCCTGCGCCCACGCATCGAACCGGAAGCTGCGCGGTACGGAGATGAGGCCGTTGCGGGCAATCTCCGACTGCTCGCGCAATGAGTTGAAGATCACCACCAGTAGCGGCACGAGATAGACGACCGCGAAAAGCGTCAGCACGGCATAGACAAGGAAGCGGCTCCAGAAATGCCGGCGCGTGGCAGCGGCTTCTTCCGGATCAAAACGGGCATTAGGGCCAATTTCAGCCATTGCGGCCCTCCGCCCGCCGGCGCCAGACGATCCACAAGGAGTACGGCACCAGCACCACCGCGACCGCCGCGAGCATCATCATCGCCGCGGCGGCACCCTCACCGATTTGGCCGCGCTGGAACATCAGGTCGTAGACATAGATGGCTGGGAAGGTGGTGGACACACCTGGCCCGCCCCGCGTCAACGCCGCCACCAGGTCGAAGGTCTTGATGGCGAATTGTATCTGAATGACCGCCACCGCCAGGAATATCGGAGCGATGGTTGGCAGGATGACCCTCCGATAGGTCCGGAAAACCGACGCGCCGTCGATTTGCGCGGCCTTGACGAGATCCGGATCGACCGACCGCAGACCGGCCAGGAAAAGTGCCATTGCGAAGCCGGACGACTGCCAGATACCGGTTATGATCACCGCATAGATCGCAGTGTTGCGGTTGGCCGTCAGGGCGAAGCTGAAGTCGGTCCAGCCAAGCCCGCGAACGAAGGCCTGGATACCGTCGACAGGATTATAGAGCCAACTCCACACCGTACCGGTGACGATGAAGGACACCGCCAACGGATAGAGGAAGATGGTGCGCCAAACCGCCTCGCCGCGGACGCGCTGGTCGATCGCGATCGCGAGCAGCAGGCCAACGGCCATCGAGCCAACGATATAGAAGCCGCTGAACAGGAAGAGATTGGTATAGGCGATGTTCCAGCGCCGGTTTGCCCAGAGCGAAGCGTAATTGTCCAGGCCGACGAACCCATAGGTCGGCAACAGCGACGAATTGGACAGCGAGATGTAGAGCGTCCAGAGCGTGAAGACGAAAACATAGATGAAACTCGCCGCTATCGACGGCGCCAGCACCAGAATGGGCACCATCGTGCCCAGGCGCTCGCGCCACGGACGGGCCGCGGCAGCTGCGGCTGGTACAATCAGATCATGGGTGGACATCGGGCTGCTCCGGCGAGGTCTGGCCGGGAGCTTCGCCCCCGGCCATCATCGGCAGCGTCACTTCTGCGCTTCGGCCGCATCCGCCATCGCATTGGCCGCGTCCTGCGCACTCATATCCGGCGTTGCTACAAACTCCGTGATGCTATCCATTATTGCGCCGCGGACCTTTTGCGGAACCGTCATGTTGTGCGCCATCGAACGCACGAGCGTGCCGGCGGCGATCGAGGCTTGCAAATCCTTTTGCGAGAGTTGCTGGCAGGGATTGAAGCCGTTCGAAAGATCGACATCGAGGCGCGCCGGAATGGACCCTTTGGTCTGATTGAAAATGGTCTGGAATTCGGGCGACAGGATGATGCTGGCAAGCAGCTTCTGTCCCTCGATATAGTCCGGGTCCTTCTGCTTGAAGAACACGACCGAATCTGAATTCAGGATGAAGCCCGGCTTGCCCCAATCGGTCGGCGCCTGGGCGCAGACATAGTCGGTGCCCTCCTTGAAGCCGCCGGCCGTCAGCAGGCCGATCGTCCAGTCGCCCATGATGTGAAAGGCGGCCTCGCCGCGGCCGACCAGATGCGACATGGTATCCCAGTCACGCCCGTTCATGCCGGGGTCCATGTACTTCGAGGTCATGGTGCGGAACTGCTCGAAGGCCTTGACCATGCCGTCGCTGCGCATGGCGTCGACGTCGCCCTCGACGAAGGCTTTCTTGTAGAGATCGAGGTCCTGACCGTACACGACCACTTCGAAGACGGTCGAGTCGGTCCAGTCGGCGGTCGAGTGCGAAATGCAGATCTTGCCGCTGGCCACGATCTTGTCGCAGGCGGCATTGAATTCCGCCCATGTCTTCGGCATCTCGGTGACGCCCGCGTCCTTCATGACCTTCGGCGATGCCCACAGCCAGTTGATGCGGTGGATGTTCATCGGCGCGGCCACCCAATTCCCGGTCGGCTTCATCACCGGCAGCAATTCGGGAGCGACGACCTTCTCCCAATTTTCCGCTTTCGCCAGGTCGTCGAGATTGGCTGTCATGCCCGTCTCGTTCCATTCGGCGATCTCGGGGCCCTTTAGCTGCACAGCGGGAGGTGCGTTGCCGGCGATCACGTCAGCACGCAGTTTGGCCAGGGTATTGGCCGTATGGCCTGCGATGGAGGTCTGCTGCCAGATGCCACCCTTGGCGGTAAACATCTCGCCGAGCTTGGCGATAGCCTGGGCGTCCGATCCGGTGGCCCATTGATGCAAGAGGTTGGTCTTCGGCTCCGCGAGGGCTGTTCCGGTAATCAAGGTGAAGGCGGTAGCGGCCGCAAAGGCCGTCCTCAGGTATTTCATCGTTTCACTCCCCTATATGATGCACGGTTCGTATCGACCGCTTGTGGCCCGCGATTTGAGGTCGTGGCCGGCGAGATGCAGTAATCTCCGTTCTTTCCAAGATGACATATCTGGGCTATCAGTCAACGTCCTTTGTGCTCATCATGAACAAACCTTCGCTTAGAAATTGGCTGATCGACAGGCCGTCCGCGTCGCCGGAGAGCCTGATCGTCCGATGCCTGCGCGAGCGCGGCGCGCTTTCTGCGTCGCAAATTACCCGCATTACCGGTTTGGCGCGGTCGACGGTTTCGACCGCGCTCAACGGCTTGAGAAAGTCCGGGATGGTGATCGAATCCTCGGCCCATCATGACGCGGCGAGGGGTATCGGCAGGCCTGCCACGACATTGACGCTCAATCCCGCTGCGGGCACCTGCGTCGGCATCCATCTGGGCCTCGACGAGATGCGGTGCGTCGTCGCCGACGTCTCGCATTCTTTCGTTGCCGAACAAACTATCCCCATGGGTCTGGACTACCAGCCGCAACAGGCGGCCCAGCTCGCCAAGTCAGTAATTGCCCGATGCTACGAAGAGAACGGTCTGCCGATGGCGGGGCTCCTGGGGGTTGGGGTCTCCGTCTCGGGCCCAGTCAGCCGCGAAGGAGTGGTGCTGCGCGCGAGTATCGTTCCGACCTGGGCCGGGGTCAACATCCGCGATGTGTTCGGGCCGGTCCTTGAACAGCCGATCTTCGCCGACAATGAGAGCAACTGCTCGGCCATTGCCGAGCTGATGTGGGGTGCGGCCGTCGGCCAGGACGATTTCGTGCTGTTCAAGGTCGATCTGGGCGTCGGCGGGGCCATTGTCCACCACGGTCGGCTGGTGAGCGGCATCGCCGGCGGCGCCGGCGAATTCGGGCACATCAGCATCGATCCCGGCGGCGACCTTTGCCGGTGCGGCAATCGAGGATGCCTGGAGCTCTATGCCAGCTTTGCCCGACCGCTCGAGCAGATTTCGCGCATCGTGCGGCGGCCGGTCACGATGGACGACGTGATCATGATGGCCGAGCAGGGCGACGTGAGGGCGCTGCGGATGATCGAGGACACCGCCGAGTTCGCCGGCCGTGGCCTTGGCCTGATCGGTTCGGTTCTCAATCCGCCGCTCATCATCATCGGCGGCCGCATGGCCTTGGCGGGCGACATTCTCCTGGCGCCACTGATCGCATCATATGAACGCCACACGCTCATCAAGTCCCGCGATGTGGCGCCTGCGCTGCGCACGCGGATAATCGTTGGCAAGCACACGGAGAACGACGCATTGCTCGGCGCGGTCGGCCTCGTGCTGCGTCACAACAGCCGACTTCAGTGACCCGGCTTGCTTCGGGTGGCGCTCTGATTTTGCGAGCTGCTCGCCGAAGCAGCGGAACTGATGTTTGCCTACGCGACACGCACCGTGCGCTGCCTCGGCGTGATCGCGGTGGCGAGCAGCAGGCCGGCGATGATGAAGGCGGCGCCGGCGAGATCGTAGTCGTGCAAGCTTTCGCCAAGGACCAGATAAGCGAGAACGGCGACGAAGGCGGTCTGGAGATAGAGCAGCATGCTGGCGCGCCCCGCACCAAGCGTCTCGACGCTACGGTTGTAGAGATAGTACATCAGAGCGCCGCCGGGGCCGGCAACATAGGCGAGAGCCAGAAGGCCGTTCGCATGCAGCGCCGAACGATCCCCGGAAAACAGTTCCCAGAGATAGAAGGGCAGTGCGGCCAGCGCGCCGGCTCCCAGCAGCAGGACCACCATCGGCAGAAGCTCGATAGCGAATTTGGCGCGACGCAGCAGCACGGTGTAGAGGCCCCAACAAAACGCGCTGCCGACGATCCACAACTCGCCGGGATTGAACTGCAGCTGCATCAGCGCGGCAAGGTCGCCGCGCGCCACGATCACCACCATCCCAGCCAGAGCGACCAGCGCTCCAAGCGCTTTCCAGACACCGAGGGGCTCGCCGAGCACGAAGCGGGCAAGCACCATGGTCATGATCGGCGACAGCGCCATGATGATGCCGGCGGTCGTCGCGTTGGTATAGTTGAGGCCCGTGTAGATCATGCCCTGACACAAGGTTAGTCCGATAGTGCCGATGACCAGCACCTCGATCACCCGGGATTGGATCAGCACGAGCATCGCCCCGTGATGACGATGGACGATAGGCAGCAGGATCGCGCACGCGAGCGTCAGCCGCCAGAAGCAGAGCGCCCAAGGCGGCATCTCGGGGGCAACCCACTTGGCGGCGATATAGACGCCGGCCGACAGGAGCCAGCAGAGCGTCGCGAGGGAATAGGCGAGCGGAAGTGATGCGCCGGGTGTCGCCTTCGCTACACTTGGATGTGCTATCGGCAGCGATTGGATATCCGTCTCCTCCCACCGCAGACTTTAGCAGATTGGCAGCGTCTTGCTAAGCAGCAACAACAGCTGTTTCACCAGCTGGCGCAATCGGTGGGTCATTGTGGGTCCCGCCGTTCACGGTCTCCTTCCATTCGAACGCATGTTGGCCCATGAGCAACTCGATACCGAAAAGCGCAAGCCGTATCGATTTCGCGCGACACGAATGTGAGATTCATATCGCGCGACAGATATTCGCGCGGTTGCCGCAATCTTCTCGCGCCATATTTCTACCGAGAGCAGATCTGTCGCGAATTCCTGGTTCCTAGGATCACGAGCGCCGCTGTTTCGAAGCAATTGGAAGAATAAGCCACTGACTTCCGTTTGCACAAAGAGCGCGACACAGATCCATGCGGAGGACGTCCGATGCATGCCGGCTTCCGAGGAAGCGTACTCGTAGCGGTGTTGGGCACCGTCATGGCAAGCTGCGCTGGGATTCCGGCGCAAAAAACCGGGGCAATAACCGGCTATGGCCCCAACCCCACTTTACCGAAACCAAGACCGACGCTGATCCCGACTGTTAACATCGCGGAGGCGAAAGGCTGGCAGAAAGAAGGTATGCCGACCCCGGCGAAGGGGCTGACGGTGAACGCCTTCGCCACCGGCCTCGACCATCCGCGCTGGCTACATGTGCTTCCGAACGGCGACGTGCTGGTTGCTGAAACCAATGCCCCTGCCAAGCATGATGAAGGCTTCAGTCTTAGAAAGGTCTTCATGGACCTGGCTATGAAGCGGGCTGGCGCCGCGACCAAAAGCGCCAACCGCATCACGCTCCTGCGCGACACCGATGGCGACGGCATTGCGGATGTGCGCACGACGTTCGCGGAAGGCCTCAATTCGCCCTTCGGCATGACGCTGTCCAAAGGCAAACTCTTTGTCGCGAATACCGACGCGCTCGTCGCTTTCCCCTACTCCAATGGCCAGACCCGAGTCAGCACGTCGCCGGAAAAGATCATCGACTTGCCGGCCGGGGACCTCAACCATCATTGGACCAAGGACGTGATCGCAACTCCGGATGGACGCAAGCTCTATGTCACCGTTGGTTCCAACAGCAACGTTGGAGAAAACGGCATAGCCGCCGAGAAGAACCGCGCCGCTGTCCTTCAAGTGGATCGGTCTACCCGCCGCATTCGGGTCTTCGCCTCGGGCCTGCGCAACCCGAACGGGCTCTCCTGGAATCCTGAGACTGGCCAGCTTTGGGTCGCCGTGAACGAGCGTGACGAGATCGGCGACGACCTTGTGCCGGATTACATGACCTCGGTTCGTGACGGCGCTTTCTACGGTTGGCCCTACAGCTACTACGGACAGAACGTCGACGAACGCGTCAAGCCGCAGCGCCCCGATCTCGTGGCGGCAGCGATCAAGCCCGATTACGCCCTGGGCTCTCATACCGCCTCGCTGGGACTGACCTTCTCCAAAGGCGCGCGGCTCGGTCCGGCCTACGGCAACGGCGCCTTCGTCGGCCAGCACGGCTCGTGGAATAGAAGCGTGCATAGCGGCTACAAGGTCATCTTCGTGCCGTTCCATGGTGGCAAACCGAGCGGTCCTCCGGAAGACGTGCTCACTGGCTTCATCGGGCGTAATGACGAGGCGATGGGCAGGCCGGTCGGCGTCGCTATCGATCAGACTGGCGCACTGCTCGTCGCCGACGACGTCGGTAATGTCATCTGGCGGGTCCGCCGGGCGAATGGCCGTTGAGCGCAGGTGGCCTTTCTGATTCCGATCTCACCAGCCTTCGGCTACAGCGCCACGCCCGATATGGCTGCATTCGGCGGAGGCGGATATCCTAAACACTTAGCTAGCAGCACGCCCGAAGATAGTCGTGTCAAACATGCTTGCGCCCGCCTGCCTCGCGGAACCAGCTGTCAGGATAGGGATACCACCAGCCCTGAATCTCCGGTCTGTGGTCGATGATGACCATCTTCGAGCGGCGGAATGCATCCAGACCCTGGCGGCCGAGCTCGCGGCCGAGGCCCGAAGCCTTCCAGCCCCCGAACGGCAACGCGTCATTGTCTATCAGCGGATTGTTGACCCAGACCATGCCGGCCTCGAGCCGCTCCGCGGCCTCATGCGCTTCGGCAAGATCGGTGGTGAAGACCGAGGCGCCGAGACCGAAGGGGCTGTCGTTGGCAAGCTCTATCGCCTCGTTGAAATCCTTGACCCGGCAGATTGCGGCGACCGGCCCGAAACACTCTTCGCGCACGATTGCCATATCGGCGGTGATGCCGGTCAGGATGGTCGGCTCGTAGAACCAGCCTACATTATGTGCCGGCGGAATGCGTCCGCCGGTGATCGCTTTGGCACCGCTGCGGATCGCACCGTCGACCAGCCGGATGACCTTCGCACGCGCGGCCTCGCTGACCAGCGGTCCGATCTCGGTTTTGTCGAGGCCGTTGCCGATACGCAGCGCGCGCGTTTTCTCGGCAAACAGATCGACGAAGCGGTCGTGAACGGCATCAACCACGAAGAACCGTTCGGCCGAAGTGCAGACCTGGCCAGTGAGATGGAAGGCAGCCGTGACGCTGCCGGCAGCCGCCACGTCCAGTGGGGCGTGTTGGCTGATGATCAGGGGATCGCTGCCGCCGGCCTCGATGACGCAAGGCTTCATGCGCTCTGCACATGCGACGGCGACAGCCTTGCCGGCGGCGACCGAACCGGTGAAAGCAACCGCATGCGTGCGGTCCGAGGCGATCAGCGCCTGCGCCGTTGCTGCTCCGCCTGGCATGCAGGAAACCAGGCCCTCCGGCAGGGAGCGAAACACGGTTATATAATCCAGCGTCGACAATGTTGTCGCTTCGGCGGGCTTGATCACGCAGGCATTGCCGGCGGCAAGCGAGGCGGCGACGGTCCAGCACATCAACAGGATCGGAAAATTGTAAGGCATGATGTGCACCGACGTGCCGTAGGGCTCGTAGCGGGCATACTGGAACGAACCGGCCTGCGTCGTGCCGGCGATCTTGCCGGCGTCGTCACGCGCCATTTCGGCGTAATAGCGGAAGATCGGCGCGCAATTGGCGATCTCGCCGATCGCCTCCGGATAGGGTTTGCCCATCTCGTGCACCATCAGCTCGGCGCAGCGCGTGAAGTCGGCCGCTTCGATGGCGTTCGCGACGGCGTGCAGATGCCGGGCACGGCTCTTGGCGTCGAGCTTTTTCCAGGCCGTTTGCGCCTTGGTCGCTGCGGTGAGCACGGCGTCGATCTCGCCGTTGCTGGCTGCGGTGATCGCGCCGACGGTTTCGAGCGTCGCCGGATCGATCACCGGTTTTGCCGCACCGGTCATTGGCCGATAATCCGGATTGACGAAGAAGGTCGGCCGGTCAGGTGAAAAGTCCATTCTGTCCTCCCGTGTGCACGGAAACTTTTTGAGAATTCACCCTGCCGAGACAGGCGGCGTGGTTTTCGAGAACCGAAGCGGAGCGGACATTAAAGTCCGTGCGCATCGGAAGCGGAGAAAACGGCGTCAGGTGTCCGGTAGGGTAGAATTATCGAGAAGGTTCAGCGGATCATGTAAACTTTCTTGATGGTCTCGTGGACGGTGCAGACGCCCTTCCAGTCCTGCGGAAAGAACGCTGCGGTGTCCGGTTCGATCTCGATCACCTCGCCGGATTCGTGGACATAGGTGCAGCATCCCTCGAGGAAATGGCAGAACTCGTCGCGGGTGACGTGGCAGCGCCATTTGCCCGGCGTGCAGACCCACAGTCCGCATTCGGAGCGGCCCTCCGGCCCCTTGTGCAGCAGCTTGCCGGAAGTGCGGGATTCGCCCTCGATCAGGGTGGGGATGACGCCCCAGTCGACCAGGTCGGTGAGGGCGAGCGGCGATTTCATGATCGGTGTCGGCATGTCGGGAGCTCCAGTGGCCGGCTTTAGGCCAGCATGTAAACGTTGCGGATGGTCTCGTGGACGGTGCATTCGCCGGTCCAACCGGCCGGGAACATGACAACCGTGGCGGCGGATACCTCGATCACCTCGCCGTCGTCCGATCTGTAGGTCGCGCGGCCGGCAACGAAATGGCACAATTCGTCGCGCGGAATCGCCAGCCGCCAGCGACCGGGTGTGCAGACCCAGATGCCGGATTCCGGCTGGTTGTTCGGCCCCTTGTGCACCAGCCTGCCGGTGGAGTGCGAAGCGCCTTCCAGCGCGTCGGGCTGGGTGCCCCAGTCGACGAGGTCGGTGCGGGTCGAGGCTTGCTGGAGGTGTGGGGCTGAGATCACAGTAATTTCTCCAGCAAAGCAGCCGCTTTCTCCGGGCCGTTCTGCGACTGCATCTGGGCCGACGTCTTGGCCAGCTTGGCCTTGATTGCCGGGTCGGTCAGGCAGGTTTCGATCCTGGCGATGAGCTCGGCGTCGCTCCAGTCGTAGCGCGGCATGCCGAAGCCGTGGCCGGTCTCCTCGACCCGCGTCGCATTGTCGTGGCCGTCCCAGACGTAGGGCATGATGATCGCCGGCTTGCCGAAATACAGGCACTCGGTGAACGAGTTGTTGCCGCCATGATGGATCACCGCATCGACCTGCGGGATGACCGAGGGCTGCGGGAACCAGCTCTCGACGATGACGTTTTCGGGCACTTGCGCGTATTGCTCCTTGTAGCCGCCGACATTGACCAGCGCCCGGTAGCGCGTCTTGCCCAACGTTGCGACGATGCGCTTCAGCAGATCGACATCGCCGGCGCCAAGGCTGCCGAAGGAAACATAGAGCAGCGGCCCGTCATTATTCTTCGCAAAAACCGGCACGGTGTAGGGCTTCTCCTGCCGCACGCAGCCTTCCAGATATTGGAATTTTGCCGGGTCGAGCGGATAGCGGCGCATGAACTTCGCCGCCTCGGGATAAAGCAGCAGATTGAGGTACGGCGAGGCCTCGAAAAACTGGCCGATCGGATACGGCGCTTCGTTGTTCGCTTTCAAAAACGCATTGAAGTTGTCATGGATCGGCTTGATGACGGCGTTGAAATGGTCGCGGTAACGCCGATGGCAGGCGTGGTCGTTCTCGCCGCAGCCGGACAGATGTGGCGGGATGTCCTCGTCCTCGATCTCGTTTTCCGAGCAGGAGATGACGCGCACCCAGGGCTTGCCATACTGCTTGATTGCCGGGAACAGGATGACGTTGTCGACGCAGATGACATCAGGCTTGATCGTCGCAAGCACGCCAGGCAGATCCTTCTCAGCCCATTTGGCGCTGTCGACGATCGCCGTCCAGCAATCCTTCACGTAATTGTCGACCTGGTCGTAGGGCGATTTGCGGAAGTTCGGGATGTGGCCGTTGATGAAGTCTTCCCAGAACTTGGCCATCTGTTCCGGCGGCATCGGCTCGGACAGGTTCACCGGATGAGCCTCGAAGCCGTAGCCCTTGTAGACGTCGACGAAACCGGGGTCCGACAGGAACACCGCTCTGTGGCCGCGCGCCTCGATCGCCTGGGCTATGCCGACGGAATTGAGCGCGGGGCCATAGGCGGCCTCCGGAAAGAACGCGATCGTCTTCTGCGTCATGAGAGGTTCTCCTTCGATCAATCTGCGAAAATTCTGACGTCAGCCGCATCCCAGCCGAGCTCGACTGTATCGCCCGACGAGACCGGGCGGCGGTCGGCGGCGTCGGCGGTGACGCGCACCAGGAACGGCTTTGGCGACAGGGCGGTGCGGACGTGCAGCTGCAGATCGAGTCCCTGATAGGCCAGCGCCTCGACCGCGCCGAAGATACGGTTGGCCGTTTCTGCCGATGGGAACAGCCGGATGCGTTCGGGCCGCACTGAAGCTAGCGCCGCAGCGCCGGGCGAAATTGTTGCGGGAACATCGCCGGCGATCCGCACGCCGTTGCTTGCCAGCACGCCGTCGCCGGCGGCTTTGCCCGGTACGAAATTCATGACGCCGATGAAGTCGGCGACGAAACGGTCCCCCGGGTGCTCGTAGACCGCATGGGGTGTATCGCATTGCAGCAGCTTGCCGTCCCTGAGCACTGCCATACGGTCGGCCATGACGAGCGATTCCTCCTGATCATGGGTGACGATGACGAAGGTGATGCCGACCTCGTGCTGCAGCCGCTTCAGCTCCAGTTGCATGGCCCCGCGCAATTTCTTGTCGAGTGCACCAAGCGGTTCGTCGAGCAGAAGCAGCCGTGGTCGCTTGACCAGCGCTCGGGCAAGCGCGACGCGCTGCTTCTGCCCGCCAGACAATTGCTCCGGCTTGCGGTCGGCGAAGGCAACGAGTTCGGTCGTCGCCAAAATGGCGTCGACACGGGAGCGGATTTCCTTTGCAGGCAAGCGTTCCATTTCGAGGCCATAGGAAACATTCGCCCTGACGCTCATATGCGGAAACAGCGCATAGGACTGGAACATCAGATTGACCGGCCGCTTATTGGGCGGGGTCCTGGCGATGTCACGGCCGTCGAGCAGGATGCGCCCGTCATTGGGCGTCTCAAAGCCGGCCAACATGCGCAGCAGCGTTGTCTTGCCGCAGCCCGAAGGTCCAAGCAAGGCGAAGAACTCGTTCTCGCGGATATCCAGCGAAACGCCGTCGACCGCCGTCACCCGGCCGAACTTCTTCGACACGTTGTCGATCGCCAGCAGCGTGCGGGGCTCGTTCATTGGCCGATCACCCCACGGTTGAGCCGCTGCGACAGGGTCAGCGCGGTGATTGAGACCGCCATGACGATAGTCGCCAAGGCATTGATCTCCGGCGTGATGCCGAAGCGAATCATCGAATAGATCTGCATCGGCAGCGTGGTCGAGGCGCGGCCGGCGCCGGCGGTGAAGAAGGCGATGATGAATTCGTCGACCGAAAGGGTGAAGGCGAGCAGCGCGCCGGCGACGACGGCAGGCAGGATCACCGGCAACATCACCCGCCGAAATGTCGTGAGCGCGGAAGCACCGAGATCGGCAGAGGCCTCGACGATCGACCAGTCGAAGCTTTTCAGCCGCGCGCGCACCACGGAGCAGACGAAGGCGAGATTGAAGACGACATGGGCGAGGATGATGGTGTGCAGGCCCAAGGTGAGATCAAGCATCGAGAAGAAGCTGAGCAGCGCGATCGCCAGCACGATGTCGGGAATGATCATCGGCGCAAAGATCAGCGCCTCGAGACCTTTGCCGTATTGCCGGCGTATTTCGACGCCGATCGCCAGCAGCGTGCCGAGCAGCGTGGCGATGGCGGTCGAGACAAGCGCCACGATCAATGTGTTGAGCGCGGCAGAAAGGATTGCGGCGTTTCCGATTAGCGAGACATACCATTTCAGCGAAAAGCCCGACCAGACGGTCGGCAGCCCGCCTTGGTTGAACGACAGCGCCACCAGCACGGCGATCGGGATGTAGAGGAAGGCCAGGACCAGTGAAAGCACGAGCCAGAGCGCGCGCCTCGTGGCGAGGGAGCGCTCACCCATCGGCGCCTCCTCTCGCTTCGGCGGCACGGCCCGAGGCGCGATCAGCAGCCAGGGCCTGCGCCGTCAGCACCAGCAGCATGATGGCGATCAGCACCATTGCCAGTGCCGCACCGAAGGGCCAGTCATTGGCGGTCAGGAACTGCTCGTAGACGACATTGCCGATCATCTGGAAGCGCCCACCGCCGAGCAGAGCAGGGGTCACGAAATTGCCGATCGACAGCACGAAGACGAAAACAGCACCGGCGGCGATACCCGGCACGGTCACTGGCAGGATGACCCGGCGAAATGTGGTCACGGCCGACGCGCCGAGATCGCGCGAGGCCTCTGCGAGCTCCGGATTGAGCCGCGACAGCGGCGCGTAGCAGGCCAGGATGACGAAGGGCAGATAGTTGTAGACCAGACCGGCGATGACGGCGCCTTCGGTATAAAGCATCGACGGCGGCTCGCCGGTGTAGCCGAACCAGCGCAGCAGTTGTGTGATCAGCCCTTCGCGGTTGAGCAGCACGATCCAGGCATAGGTACGGATCAGGTAGTTGGACCAGAAGGGCAAGACGGCAAAGAACAGAAACACCGGCTGCAGTTGCCGGGGTGCTGCCGCGATCGCATAGGCGGCGGCATAACCGATCACCACCGCGACCAGGGTTGCCGTGCCGGCAATGCGCGCCGAATTGAGGAAGATGCCGGCATAGAGCGGGTCGAACACCAGCCCGAAATTCTCCAGCGTGAAAGTGTAATCGATGCCGCCATAGATGCCGCGCCGAAAGAAGGCGAGCGCTAGCACCAGCGCGCATGGCACGACCATCAAGGCGGTGAGCCAGGCCAGCGCCGGCGTCATCAGCAAGAATGAGCGAAGTCTTGTTTGGGACAAGATTGCGGTACCGCATTCAACGGTCGGCGGCGAAAACCCCGCCGTCGACCGGGATTTCTGATTTTGATGTCGGTTATTGCGCGGCCTTGATTTCGCTGACGATCTTCGAGTAGTCGCGTTGGGCATCGCCGACATCGCGCAACTGCTCGAACTTGACCAACTCTGCCACCGGCATGCTCATATTGGGAAATTTGGCGAGAAAATCCGCCGGCAGGCTTTCCATAGCCGGCTTGTTCGGTACCTTGTAGTCGATGTTCTGGGCCGCCCAGGCGTGGTTCTTGGCGTCCAGCATGAAGTTGATGAACTGGAAGGCGGCGTCCTTGTTGGCCGATGCCTTCATCACCACCATCGTATCGACCCAGAGATCCGAGCCTTCTTTCGGTATGGTGTATTTAATTTGTGGATTCTCGGCGATCCCGTAATTGCACCAGCCATCCCAGGCCTGAACCATCAGCGCCTCGCCCGAGACCAGCTTTGAATAAAAGGTCGTGTCGTCATAGGCCAGCAAAGTCTTCTTGGCCGAGATCAGCAGGTCCTTGACTTCGCCGAGCTTTGCCGGATCGGTCTCGTTCACCGAATAGCCCTTGGCGAGTTGGCCGGCGGCAAGCAGCCAGCGGTCGGTCGCCAGCATCGTCGTCTTGCCCTTGAGCGCATCGGACGGGGCGAGAAGGTCGTTCCAGCTGACCGGCTCCGCCTTCACCAGATCCGAACGGTAGCAAAGGCCGGTGGTGCCCCAAGTGTAGGGCACGGAAAAATTGTTGCCGGCGTCGTGCGGCAGCTTCGCCGCCTCGGGATAGAGATTAGCGAGGTTAGGGATCTTGGCATGGTCGATCGCCTCGATCAGGCCGAGCTTGTTCAGCACTTCGGCGAAGGACGAGGAGACGAAGACCACGTCATAGCCCTTGCCGCCGGACGCGACGAGCTTGCCCATGATCTCCTCGTTAGTGGCGTGAACCACGACTTCACCGGAGACACCGGTCGCCGCCTTGAAAGCTTTCATG
The DNA here is from genome assembly GCF_040318575.1 of Mesorhizobium sp. M1088. Taxonomy (NCBI): domain Bacteria; kingdom Pseudomonadati; phylum Pseudomonadota; class Alphaproteobacteria; order Hyphomicrobiales; family Phyllobacteriaceae; genus Mesorhizobium; species Mesorhizobium sp. M1088. The sequence continues at coordinate 73,015 of NZ_JAMYMO010000012.1, forward strand.
GCATCCGGCGCCATGTAGCCGTCCCAGTTGGAGATAACGAGGTCGGAGGCAGTCGCCGGCGCTGACAGCGCCAGGCCAAGGCCAAGTGCGATCAAGGATTTCCTTAACGGACGGTGCCGCAGGGTGGTGGTGGTCATGACAGACTCCCATTCTGGTTGATCATCGAACTTAGTCGTCGGACCAGCGCTTGCAGCCGCAGCCGCTTTGATCCTGTTCCCCGGTCTTTTTATTGCCGATTGATCTCACAGTACTATTGCAGAAAAAAGTACGTCAATCCATAATTTGTCAAACTACGGTGAATCCCGGCCGATCGCATCCGCAAGGGCAATCGGCCAAACCTCCGCCGCCCGTCCTTCATGAGAATTGCCATGCAAGTTGCAGCCCGACGTCCCCGCACCAACCATCTCGACCTCGCACAGCGCATTCTCGATGTGGCCCGGAAACGCGGCTTTGAACCCGGCGCTCATCTCCCGGAGCAGCAGATCGCTTCGCTCTGCAATGTATCCCGAACTCCGGTGCGGGCCGCGCTGCGTCTGCTCACTGAAAAAGGCGTAGTTCAATGGGAGGCTGAGTCCGGCTATCGCTTGGCCGTAGACCTCACAAGCCAGGCGACCGTCGCCGCCGACCTGCCGAGCGCCGAGGAGGATGAACTTGCCGACATGATCCTGCGAGACCGCTCGGCGCGCCGGCTGGACCGGACGGTCACCGTCGGCGCGCTGATGCGACGGTATAATGCCGAGCGCAGGACGGTACTAAAATCGCTGAAGAAACTGGTCGAGGAAAATCTTCTGGACCGCGCGCCGGGGCAGTCCTGGCTTTTCAGGAGAGTGCCGGACGATCCTGGCGCACAAGGGGAGAGCTATGAATTCCGGCTGTTGCTGGAACCCGCCGCCCTTCTGGCGCCTGGATTCCGGCTGGATGGGACGCGCGCGGCAGCCTTGCGACAGGGCATGGAAATGCTGCTGGCTCTGCCCGACGCGGCATTCGATTCCAGAGAGTTCCAACGGCTGGACATCGATTTTCACGGGATGATTGCCAGTGGCTCCGCCAACCGCTTCGTCGGCGAGGCGTTGGCCGATCATCTCAGGCTGCGCCGGCTGCCGGGAACGTATGCCGGCGTCAATGTCTTCCGGCTGAAGCAATCATTGCGCGAGCATCTGACCATACTCGACCATCTGGAGAGCCAGCAGTACGAGGTTGCAGCCGATCTGCTTCGGGTCCATCTGCGGCTTTCACGCAGCCAGCGACCGCAGGCGGCCAGTCGCGGGGCGCCCGCGCTGTTCGGCATGATCAGCCGGCCGGAATAACGAGGATCATGCGCAAAGGCAGCCCGACCATCGCACTGTTTCCGGAAGCGAGCTTCGGCGCTGCGCTGAATTGCGTTGGCATAGCGCAGGCCCTGCGCGCTCGTGGCGCCCGTCCGGTGTTCATCTGCCATGCCGGCTTTTCTGGCGTGTTCGCCGACTATGGGTTTCAGGAATACCAGTTGCCGACTGACGATCCGTTGACCGACAGCGAACGCCAGAGCTACTGGCAGGCCTTCGTGCGCCGTCATCTGCCGCATTTCAGGCTGAGCCCCATCGATCAGCTCGAAACCTACGTTGCCCCGACCTGGCAAGCAATCGTAGACACTGCGGTCAACGCCGAGGCGCCGCTGCGCCAATTGCTGGCGCGGCTGAAGCCGGACGCCGTGGTGCTCGACAACGTCGTCATGTTCCCGGCATTGGCGACAGCCGGCTGCCCGTGGGTGCGCGTCGTCTCCTGCGCCGAAACTGAGCTTCCCGATGCCAATGTGCCACCCTATCTGTCCGGTCTCGCCGCCGACGACCCGAGCCGCGCGGCGTTCGAGGCGCGCTACCTGGCAGCGGTCGCTCCGGCCCATGACCGCTTCAATCGGCTTCGGACCGACGCCGGTCTTGCGCCCTTGCCGACGGGTCTTTTTCTGGAACCTTCGCCCGCCCTCAATCTGCTGCTGACCCCAACGATTGTGCGAAGGCAGCGCGCCGAGCCGCTCGACCCTGCCAGCTTCGTCTATCTCGAAGGCTGCGTCCGCTCGGAAGGGCCTTTCGACGTGCCGGTTTTTCCGCGCGATGGCGGACCGCTGGTTTATGTCAGTTTCGGTAGTCTTGGCGGCATGGATGTCGGCCTGATCCAGCGCATGCTCGCCGTTTTCGACAGGCTGCCGGCCCGCTTCATTGTCAATGCCGGAGGTCTGCGCGACAGCTATCGCGCCGTTCCGGACAATGTCTATCTCGATGCCTGGTTTCCACAGCCTTCGGTCGTGGCGAAATGCGACCTCTTCATTCATCATGGCGGCAACAACAGCTTTTGCGAAGCACTGCGTTTCGGTGTGCCGTCGCTGGTCATGCCCTATTGCTGGGACGGGCATGACAATGCGCAACGTGCCGAGGAAACCGGCGTCGGGCGCCACATCAGCCGCGATGGCTGGACGGAAGACGAATTGGCGCGAAGCATTCTCGGCCTGATGGCCGATGCTGCAATGCGCGCACGCCTCCGGGAGAATGCAGTGCATATGGCGCTGACACCCGGAACGGACGTGGCTGCCGAAGCCATTCTCGCTCTCGCAAGGACCCGACCTGATGCTTGACACCACAACAACGGATGCCTCGACCATGAACGGCACCAACGACCCGAAAGACTGGTTGGCCGCTCACGCTGTCAGCGAGGTCGAGTGCCTGGTGCCCGACATGAACGGCGTGCTGCGCGGCAAGGCCCTGCCAGCGGCCAAGTTCCTCAAGGCGATCGAGGACCGAGCACTCTATCTGCCGAGCAGCGCGTTCCTGGTCAGCATCGACGGCCGCTATTCCGGTTCCGTCGACGAGGGGTTCGCCTACCAGGACCCCGACATGCGGATGGTGCCGGATGTCGCAACAATCTGTCTGGCGCCCGGTGGCGGGCCAGGCAAGGCCTATGTCTTCGCCGATGCGTTCCACATGGACGACCGGCCGTGGATGGCTTCGCCGCGGCACGTGTTGCGGGCCGTGCTCGATCTATATCGCCAGCGCGGCTGGCGGGCGGTGGTGGCGCCGGAGCTTGAATTTTATCTCACCGCGCCCAATCCCGATCCCGATAGGCCGGTGACGGCGCCGGTCGGGCGCAATGGCCGCTCCGAAAGCGTGCAGCATCCCTATGACATGGCGGCACTGGAGCAATTCGAGCCGGTGATCCGGCGCCTCTATGACTATGCTGCGGCAGCCGGACTGCCGCTCGACACGCTCATCCATGAATCGGGCACGGCCCAACTGGAGATCAATTTCCTGCATGGCGACGCGCTGCCGCTGGCAGACAAGGTGTTGCTGTTCAAGCGAATGACGCGCCAGGCCGCGCAGGAAGGTGGCATGCAGGCGACCTTCATGGCCAAACCGATAGCCGCACAAGCCGGCAGCTCAATGCATCTCCACATGTCTGTCGTCGACGAGGCGGGCAACACGCTGTTTGCCGGGCGCGACGGCGCCGACACCGAGATGTTCGGGCATTTCATCGGCGGCCTGCAGAAATACATTCCCGAGGTGATGCCGCTGTTTGCGCCGAACGTGAATTCGTTCCGCCGCATCCGGCCGAACCACAGTGCACCCGCCAACATCGAGTGGTCGCACGACAACCGCTCCTGCGGCCTGCGTGTGCCGGCCGGCGGGCCCACCGCGCGGCGCGTGGAAAATCGGCTGCCCGGCGCCGATGCCAATCCCTATCTGGCGATAGCCGGCTCGCTGCTTTGCGGTTATCTCGGCGTCGAGGAGAAGATCGCTCGTTCGACGGAAGCGTCGGGCAATGCCTATCGCAGCAGGAGCACGCTGCCCAAAACCATGGAAGAGGCGCTCGACCGCTTCGCTGCGTGCGATCCGCTTCGGGCGGTGCTCGGGGAGGATTTCTTCCAGACCTATTTGCGCGTCAAGAGCGTTGAGCTCGACCTGTTCCAGAGCGTCGTCACCTCTTGGGAACGCGACCATCTGCTGCTCAAGGTGTGATGATGGGCTTCAATTCTGGGGGCTTCAACTCCGGCCTGGATATCGGCAAATCCTACTATGTCGCGACGGCCAATCCGGCTCCGGACCATCCGGCGCTGCAGGGCGACGTCGACGCCGATCTGGTGGTGGTCGGCGGCGGTTGTACCGGCCTCTCCGCAGCCTTTCATGCAGCCGAACGCGGCCTGAAGGTGGTGCTGCTCGAAGGCGGCAAGATCGGCTGGGGGGCGTCGGGGCGCAATGGCGGCCAGATGATCCCCGGCCTGCGCAAGGGCGCCAAGGGGCTGGTCAAGCTATATGGGCCGGAACGGGGGAGGGCGCTGTTCGATCTCGCCTTCGAGGCGCGGGCCCTCGTGCTCGGTCTGATCGAGCGCCATGCCATCGATTGCGACCTCAGGCTCACCGGCCATCTGGCTGGTGCGGTCAACGGTTCCGACCTGCGCGACCTCGAAGAAGAGGCCGAGTGCCTTTCTACGGTGATGAACTTTCATGATGTCGAGATGCTGTCGGCAGCGCAGGCGCGCGGAATGGTGAACACACCTTATCACGGCGCGATGTACGAGAAGCTCGGTGGCCATATGCATCCGCTGAACTACACGCTCGGTCTTGCTCGCGCCGCGGCTGCGGCGGGCGTCACCATCCACGAGAATTCGGTGGCGGTGCGGCTGGAGCGGGAAGCTTCCCCCCGGGTTTCGACGGCCAAAGGCTCGGTCCGGGCCAGGCATGTCGTACTGGCCGGCGATGCGCTGCTCCACGGGCTTGAGCCGCGCGTCAACAGTCGCATTATGCCGGTCGGCAACTACATCATCGCCACCGAGCCGCTGGGCGACACGAGCGACGTCATCCCAAGCAATGTGGCCGTCTCCGACACGCGCTTCGTCGTCAATTACTACCGGCTGTCGGCGGATGGACGCCTGCTGTTCGGCGGCGGCGAGCGCTATACGCCGTCGCCGCCCGCCGACATTGCCGGCTTCGTGCGGCCGCACATGGAAAACACCTTTGCGCAATTGCGCGGCCGCCGCATCGATCACGCCTGGGGCGGGCTGGTCTCGGTGACGACATCGCGCCTGCCGCATGTCGGTCGCTATGGCGACGTCTATTTTGCGCATGGCTATTCGGGCAAGGGGGTGATCCTGTCGACGCTGTCGGGCAAGTTGCTCGCTGAGGCGATCATCGGTGATGCTTCGCGGCTCGATCTGTTTTCGACCCTAAGCCCGCTGCCGTTCCCCGGCGGCACGGCGCTGCGCGGCCCGCTCTATGTGCTCGGCATGCTTTGGTACGCAATGCGTGACCGCATCAAACATTGAGCGCAGGCATGCGCAATGAGGCCGAGCGCCGCCACCAAGCGATTAACAGCTGATTTCGCGGCAGCGTCCGACTTGATCGATCTTGAATATGGTCCGCAGGCAATGGCCGCGAGTCGGTCCAGGTCCTGCTCCCGAAGCCTGAGCGCCGATAGACCTGCCGGGTATTTCCTCAGCTAATAGATCGATATGATTGCAGGATTAACCGTTTCATATCCCAGGCGCGGCTCCGATTTGTCTTTCGAAATCGCGCTGGAGACAGTTCCGGTTGAACTGCAGTCCAATTTTGTTTCCCTGTTTTTCTTGATCGTGCTGCCCGACAGGTCGGCACAGCACGACGTTACTGGTGTACTGACCACCCTCTTTTTCTCGTGTGCAACGGCGGCGGTGGATACGGCCATCACAATTGCCGCACAAATAATCGTCAATCTCATTGATTTCCCCCTTAGAGCACCGCAAAAATGTGGTCGACTGCCTTGAGACGCCGGCGAAGACGGTACTCGCGCTTAGCCGGCCCATGCAGCTTCCGACTGCACAAGATTGTAACTACATTAGCTGCAGCGCAAGTAACCATTTCGGACTAGGGAACGGGTTCCCCTTCGATCGAAAGCGCTGGGCTGCCGGCGAAAAAGCAGGCGTTTTAGCTGTTCTCGCCGCCGAGCGCCTTCCAATTTTGGGACAGAGGTTGGCTGATGCCCTTAAACTCACGGCTACGCATTGGTTGGATCTATGCAGCGACAAGGCCAACCTTGGCAAAGCCTCTACATGGTCACCTTCGGGCAGCACCAGTCTTGGAATTCACGCCCTCAAGCAAGGCGAGCAGGCCTTTCAGAATTTCGATTGGCGGCGGCGGACAACCTGGAATGTGCAGATCGACAGGCAAGGCCTCGGACACTCCGCACACCACCGCATAGCTGCTGGAGAAACAGCCGCCATTGCCTGCGCAATCTCCCAGTGCGACCACCCATTTTGGGTTGGGGGTTGCGTCGTAGGTCAGCTTCAATGCCTCGCGCATGTTTTTTGTGACCGGCCCGGTGACGAGCAGTACATCGGCATGGCGCGGTGATGCGACGAACCGGATCCCAAAACGCTCGATGTCATAGAAGGCGTTGTTCAGCGCGTGCATCTCAAGTTCGCAGCCGTTGCAGGAACCGGCATCGACCGCCCGGATCGACAGGCTTCGCCCCAATCGTTTGTGAGCAGCCCCATCGAGCGCGCGTGCGAGTTCGTCGACTGCCGCGCTGCTTGCCAACGGCGGACGCTCGGTGAGAGGGGGGCGTATCAGGCTTTCAAAAAGAAGCTTGCGCATGACAGCGTGCCTTCAGAGATCATGGCCCGAATAAGAGCAGTTGAACGATTTGTTGCACAGCGGAAAGTCGGCAACGATGTTTCCTTCGATCGCCGCTTCAAGGAGCGGCCACTGAAACCATGACGGATCACGGAGGTGACAGCGCTCGACCAAGCCGCCCTTGCCAATGCGCAGCCAGGCCAGAATGTCGCCGCGAAAACCTTCGACGAGCGCCATGCCTTCATGCGATCGGTTTGTCTGCGCGAAATCGACGCGGATCGGTCCGTCTGGCAGTTGTCGCAGGACTTGTTCGATCAGGGACAGGCTCTGTTCGACCTCGTGGATACGAATCCATACACGGGCGTTCACATCGCCTTCCTGGAGGAGAGGTACATCGAAGGCGAGTTCGCCATAGGGTGGATAAGCGAGATTGCGTCGGGCATCGAAGTCCCGACCGGAGGCCCGGCCAACGTAGCCTCCGGCGCGATATTGACGAGCGAGTTCCACCTTCAGCCGGCCAGTTGCGACAGTCCGATCCTGCAGCGACGCCGTGTTGTCGTAGAGCTCGACCAGCGCGGGAAACCGCTGCCTGATCTCTGCGATCAGGGACCTGAGCGCTGTCGTGCCCTCATCGCTCAGGAAGCTTGCCACGCCTCCGGGCACGATGCAGTCGCGCATCAAACGGTGACCGAAGGCAGCATCGCTTGCCCGCAATACGCGCTCACGCAGCACCCCACAGTGGGCATGCATGAGCGCGAAGGCGGCATCATTGCAGATAGCGCCGATGTCGCCCAGATGATTGGCCAGGCGCTCCAACTCGGCCATGAGCGCTCGCAGCCAGACCGCGCGTGGGGGAACCTGGACACCCAGCGCCGCCTCGACCGCGCGGGCAAAAGCGAGGGAGTATGCCACGGTACTGTCGCCAGAGGTTCTGCCCGCCAATTTGGCTGCACGGTCGATGTCGGACCCCGCCATCAGGCCTTCTATACCCTTGTGCGCGTATCCGAGGCGCTGCTCCAGCCGGACGACCGTTTCACCGCTCGCCGTGAACCGGAAATGGCCCGGCTCGATGATGCCGGCATGCACGGGCCCGACTGGGATCTGATGCAGGCTCTCCCCCTCGGCAGGCAGGAAACTGTACGGGAAGGCAGTCGCAGCAGACGTCCGGACGCGGGTACTCAACGGATAGCTGACACCCCAGTGGCCATGATCAAGCCACCGTCTCATATCAGGCGCGCCTTGTGGCAGGAGCCCGAACAGGTCAGCAGCCGCACGTTCGAGCCGCAATGCGGGCGGATGCAGCCGGCCGACCGATGGGTAGCGGCCACTGGGGCATTCCAGGCTGACGACGCCGATGTCCCCGGCGCTTTCATCGAGAAGTGCCATGTGGACGGCGCCTGGCTCACCCCATAGGCCGAGCAAGCTCCAGTGGCCCTCGGCCAGTTGCTCGACGGCAAAGCCCCATTTTTTCGGAGTCACCACGGCGCGCGACCACGGGAAATGATTTTCGACACGTTGGCCAGCAAGGATGAGGTCGATCAGCGCGGGCATGCTCTTTCTCTCCTCTGCTCACCCCAGGATACTTGCGACGTGCTGGAACCATGTGACCAGCGGTGGCGGCAGATAGATGCCGGCGGCAAACACCAACGCCAAGTGGGAATACATCGGAATGTAGGACGCCTCGGCGGGTGCAGTGCTGCCGCGCGGTTCGCCGAAAGCGACGCCGGTCAGTCGAAGCAGCAGGGCGCCGAAAGCGAGCAGAATCCCGAAAACCAAGGGCATCGCCAAAAGAGGGTGTCTTGCAAATGTCGAACTCACGACCAGGAATTCGCTCATGAAGATACCGAGCGGAGGGAGGCCGGCAATGGCAACGACGCCGATGACGAGCGCCCAGCCAAGGGCAGGATGTGTTTCCGTCAGTCCCCGGATTTCGGCGATGTTCTGTGTCCCCTTGACCTGGGCAATGTGGCCGACCGTGAAAAAGATCGCCGACTTGGTCAGGCTGTGCATGACCATGTGCAGCAGCCCGGCAAAATTGGCGAGCGGGCCTCCTATGCCGAAGGCGAACACGATGATGCCCATGTGCTCGATCGAGGAGTACGCGAACAGGCGTTTGATGTCGCGGCGGCGGTAGAGCATGAAGGCCGCGAAGACAAGCGACGTCAGTCCCATCGTGATCATCAATGGCCCAGGTGCGATCGCTTCCGGGCTTGCCGCGAGCAATAGCTTGAAGCGCAGCACGGCATAGAGTGCGACGTTTAACAGCAAGCCCGACAGCACTGCGGAAATCGGCGTTGGACCCTCAGCATGCGCGTCTGGCAGCCAGGCATGTAAGGGCGCAAGGCCGACCTTCGTCCCGTAGCCGAGCAGCAGAAAGATGAAGGCGACATTGAGCAGAGCCGGATCGAAGCGCGCGGCGTGAGCGATGAGCACCGTCCAGACCATCGCATTCGTCCCCTCGCCAACAACCGGCTGTGCAGCCATGTAGACGAGGATGGTGCCGAACAGTGCGAGCGCGATGCCGACGCTGCCCAGAATGAAATATTTCCAGGCTGCCTCCAGCGCTTCGTGCGTGCGGTAGATGCCGACCATGAGCACGGTGGTCAGCGTGGCAAGCTCCACCGCCACCCACATCAAGCCAATATTGTTCGACACGAACGCCAGGTTCATGCCGAACATCATGACCTGGTACATTGCGTGATAAAACCGCAAGTTCGGGACTGTCAGCCGCCCGCTCTCCAGTTCGTGGGCAATGTAGGAAGCGCTGAAGACGCTGGTGGTGAAGCCGACGAATGTGTTGAGCACGATGAAGACGATGTTGAGATCGTCGACGAGCAGATACTGCCCAGGCTGCGGGCGGTCGGTGACAAGAAGCGACAGTGCGGCGAGCAAGGTCAGCAAGCTCGCCGCGACATTGACGCCCGCCGATATCTGGTATTTCGGCAGCGCCGCCAGAAGTGCGGCCGCGAAGACCGGTATCAGCAAAATGGCGGCCACCGCATCGAGGGAAAACGCGGTCAACGGTGTTCTCCCCTGTAGTCGTCGAGCGCGCCGACATCCACCGAGTCGAACCTCTCGCGAATGCGGAACAGGAAGACTCCGATGACGATGAAGGCGATAAGGATCGAGAAGGCGACACTGATCTCGACGACCAGAGGCATGCCCTTGGCCCCCGTGGCGGCGAGGACCAGACCGTTCTCGAGCGACATGAATCCGACAACTTGGCTGACGGCGTTACGGCGGGTGACCATCACCAGCAGCCCCAGCAAAATGATGGACAGCGCGAAAGCCAGGTCCTCGCGTGCGAGGGGATCAGCCTCGGGAGTGACGCGCAGCATCAGGACCATGGACAGGGTCACCAGGCCTATCCCCGCAAGCATCGTCGTACCGATGCCGACGGCGGTCTCGACGTCACGATGGATGCCGAGCCGCTGAATGATGCGATGAAGCCCGACAGGAATGACGATCGCCTTGAAGACGAGGGCGATCGCCGCCGTGACGTAGAGATGATGCGCGTCCTGAATGTATGCCTGCCAAGCTACGGACAGGGCCAGCACGATTGCATGAAGCGCAAAAACGTTGATCAGAGCAAAGAGGCGATCCTGATACAGCATCATGAAACTGACCAGCACCAGGCCGCCGGCGAGCAGGTGAGCGATGTCGAAGGTGAGGCCGTTCATCAGAGGCTCCGTGAGACGAACAGCAGGAGCGTGCCGAGCAGGGCCAGCATCAGCGCTGCCCCGAGGAAATCCGGGACGCGGAAGACGCGCATCTTGGCAATGGCAGTCTCAAACACGGCGAGGAGAACGCCACAGACGGCAAGCTTGCCGACATAGGCGACGACACCCGGAGCAAGGGATTCCAGTCCTGCCCCGGCGCTCGCCAGGCCCCAAGGTAGGAAGACGCAGGAAATCAGCGACACATAGAGCAGAAGCTTGAGGAAGGCGGCAAACTCGATCATCGCCAGATGGCGACCGGAATATTCCAGCACCATCGCCTCATGAACCATGGTGAGTTCCAGATGGGTCGATGGGTTGTCCACGGGTATGCGGGCGTTTTCGGCGATCGCCACCATCACGAGGGCGATGAGCGACATCCCGAGCGACACCCGCAAGCCAACCTCCGGTGACCCCATGAAGGCGGCGACCGTTGAGAGTTGCGTAGCACCCGCGACGAGCGCCAGGCTGAACACGATGAGCAGCATGGCGGGTTCGGCCAGCGAAGCGATCATCACCTCGCGGCTCGAGCCGATGCCGCCGAAGCTCGTGCCGACGTCCATGCCTGCCAGCGCCAGGAAGAACCGGGCGCTTCCCAGCAGTGCGACAATGGCTATGAGATCGGCGGTCCAACTGAATGTGAGGCCGGCGGCGAATGTCGGGATGAGCGCCGCGCCGACCCAGGTGGTGGCAAAGATCAGATAGGGCGTCACGCGAAACAGCCAGGATGCGTTGTCCGCCAGAACGACTTCCTTGCGCATCAGCCGCAAGAGATCGCGGTAAGGTTGGATCAGGGAAGGACCCTGGCGGCGCAAGAGCCGTGCCTTCACCTTGCGCACGAATCCGGTCAGGAGCGGCGCCAGCAAAAGCACCAGCGCCATCTGCGCGCCTTGAACGGCCAACTCGAGAATCACGGCCATAGTGCGAGCACCAGGAGCAGGACAATGAGAAAGAGAAAGACGAGGGTCAGGTAGCGCCTGATCGTCAGGAACTGCAGATGGTTGAGGTGGTCGGTCGCAAAGTCGAGGGCCCGGCCGATAGGCAGGTACAGCGTCTCCCAGATCACATCATGCATTTCGACATTCAGACGAGCCGGACCGGTCTCGCCAGGTGCCGGCATTTCGACGGTTTCCCTTGCACGGAATACGAACGTGCCGAAGACGCGGCGGATAGGCTGCGCGAAGCTGACGGCCGTGTACTGCGAGCTCGGGACCACATCCGGGAAGCCACAACCCCAGGCGGGACCCCGACGGAGTGCATGTGATGCAAAGCGATGGATCACATATGCCGCAGCGGATGCGGAAAAGGCGATGAACAGGAACACCAACAGGCCGTTGTAGGAACTGCGGCTCGCTGCAATCGGCACGATAGACAGCCAGGGCTGGGCCACCTGCACAGGCATCCGGCTGCCGATCAGTGGCAGTGTCACCGATGAGAGGCCGTCTATCACAAGACCGGGCAGAATGCCGGCCAGGAGACAAAGGGCAGCGAGAATGAACATTGCCGCCAGCGAGTAGCGGTCGACCTCATGCGCCAGTTCCACCGCGGCCGAGCGTGGCCGGCCGAGGAATGCAATCCCGAACGCCTTTACAAAGCAGGCCGCGGCCAGTGCCGCTGACAGCGCCAGCAGACCGCCAACGGCGGGCACCATGACCTTCAGTCCCCATTGTGGCAGATCGGGGCTCTGCAATATGGCCTGAAAGGCCAGCCATTCGGAGACGAAGCCGTTGAAGGGTGGAAGTGCCGAGATCGCGACGCAACCGACGAGAAAGGCAAAACTTGTAAAGGGCATGCGGTGGATGAGACCGCCCAGCTTCTCCATATCCCGCTCTCCGGTTGCCGTCAGCACGGCGCCCGCGCCGAAAAACAGCAGGCTCTTGAAAAAGGAATGGTTGAGGACGTGGAACAGCGCGGCGGTGAGCGCCAGCGCTGCAGCCGATGGCAGGGCGTTCGCCTTGAAAGCGAGCGCGAGACCAAGGCTTACGAAGATGACGCCGATGTTTTCAATGGTGCTATAGGCAAGCAGTCGCTTCAGGTCCTTTTCCATCAGCGCGTAGAGGATGCCGAGAACCGCCGTCAGGCCGCCAAGGAAAAGCACGGCAACACCCGACCACCATGCCGGCTCACCGAGCAGATCGAAAATAACGCGTATGAAGCCATAGACTGCGACCTTGGTCATCACGCCGCTCATGAGAGCCGAGACGTGGCTTGGCGCGGCCGGATGAGCGAGTGGCAGCCAGACGTGCAGCGGGACGAGTCCAGCCTTGGAGCCGGCGCCCAGCAGCATGAGAACCAGGACGAAAGCAGCGGCGAACGGGGTGGGATCGGCGGCTCGCATCGCGTCGAATGTGTAGGTTCCATCGGATCCGGCGAGCAGGCCGAACGCAAGCAGCAGCGCGAGTGTGCCGAAGCTCGCCATCACGAGATAGATGTAGCCCGCCCGCGCATTGTCCTGCTTGCGATGGTGCGCCATGACGAGCGCCCAGGAGGCGAGCGACATGAATTCCCAGGAAAGCAGGAAAGTGAAGGCGTCGTCGGCCACCACGACAAGGTTCATTCCGGCTAGGAAAGCCGGGAAGAACGGCAGCACCCGATGCGGCGCAGACTCATGCCTGCCGTAGCCGAGGCCATAAAGACTGGCCATGGAGCCGCCGAAGTTGACGACGATGAGGAAGAAAGTCGACAGCGCATCCAAACGGAAATGAGCGCCAATCCATGGCAATCCAAGAGGCAACACCACAGTCGACGGGGTGACGGGATTGTCGGCGATGCGGCTCGCGAGAACCATGAGCACGGCCGCCGATATACCTAGCGTCAAGCCGTAGATCAGGCGTGTTCCCGAGTCGGATCTGCGGCTTTCCGCAATCGCAAGCACCGCAGTCCCCAGGAGCGCAGCGACGCCCCACAGGAGGACCGCGGCCCCCGAAATCACGCCACGCTCCTCACGGGGAGTTTGGCATCCGTATCGACTCCGCCAAGGATTTTGGCGGGGTCAAAATCCGCTTTCAGTCGCACGCCGCGCCCGCCGATTTGGCTGGAGGCGCCTTCAGCGATCAATTCCACGCCGGCGAGGTCAAGTGCCCCGATCAGCTTCATGAGAGAATCGACGTTACCCCGAATAATCGACTCGCTGGCTTCCATGCGTTGAATTGTCGGCACGGAAAGACCGGACAATTCGGCAAGCCTGCGCTGGTCGATGCCAAGGAGCGCCCTCGCGGCACGCAACTGTGGAGCAGTTATCACGGTCGCATCCCCCTTTTTGATCAGCTTTGAGATATTATCTCTACATCTTGCAGCATATATTAAAATGCGGCGCATTCAATTAGTGATGCGTGACGCATCTGTCTTGAGGCTGTAGAAAACCGGGCGATACGCCCTGCCTCGAACCAAAGCCATGCGGCCATTCCCGTCACGGCCAGTCTTGTCGCCAGCCATCTCGGATTTGCGCGTGATGGGGCTGGCAATGGGCCCTTATCTCGGCCGGCCACTCGATTGGAGCCGCCGCGGGCGCGTCGGCTATCTCTTCGACCTCACTCTACGCTATGAGTGGGTATGGCTGAGTTCGCTTGCTCTTGTCGTTGGGCCGATCTCATCGTGTTCGTGCTTCAGGATCGGCCAAAACAGATAGCTGCCGAAATCCAGGAACAGCGCCTTCGCGAATGTGCTGCCAAATCTGGCATGCGGCAAAGCTCTGCAGCGCTACTGCCAAAGCCGCCTCATGCGAACGGAGACGTCCTCCAGGACTGGCATGGAGGCCAGCACGAGGAGAATGGCCGCCAGAAACAACGTCGCCGCGAAGCCGACATGCTTGAAACCCACAGCGCCGACGACGCCGCCGAGAAAGAACAATGCTGGTCGTCACGCTCTCGCTTTATGCCATCCAGAACGCCCTGCTCAGCCGCAGCGGCGCCGGTCTGCGCTAGGAGGCCCGGATGTCCTCCCCGCGATCAACCACCACCAGCCGGCTTGGCCGCTTCGGCCTCGGGCTGACGGCCATGATGGTGCTGGCTTTCCTCATGGCGCCGCTGATCATCATCGTGCTGTTCTCGTTCAAGAGCAGCGGCGATTTCACTTTTCCCATCACCGGCTGGTCGCTGAAGTGGTATCGCGAGTTCTTCTCGATGCAGACCTGGATGGATGCCCTGCGCAACAGCCTGGTTCTGGCTGTCTCGACGACACTTTTGGCGACGCCGCTAGGCACCATGGCCGCGCTCGGCCTCGCGGCGCCTAATCTGCCAGGCCGGCGCACGATCTCCGCCTTGCTGCTGGTGCCGATGATCGCGCCGGCGGTCATCGTCGGCGTCGGCATGTATTTCGTCTTCTCGATGGCCGGCCTGACCGCGACCCTTCCCGGCCTCATCCTCGGCCATACCTCGCTCGCCGTTCCCTTCGTCGTGGTGACCCGTCTCGGCCGCTCTCACCGGTCTCGACAGGCGGCTGCTCTGGGCGGCCGCCAGCATGGGGGCGCCGCCCTTCCTCACTTTCCGCAAAGTCACGCTTCCGGTCATTCTGCCGGGCATCGCGTCGGGCGCGCTGTTTGCCTTCGCCACCTCGCTCGACGAAGTCGTGGTGACGATGTTCCTCGCCGGTCCCGGACAACGCACCTTGCCGCGCGAGATGTTCACCATCGCGCGCGACACGCTGACGCCGACCATCGCGGCTGCTGCCACAGTGCTGATCGCCGCCTCGATCGTTTTGCTGATTGCGTCCACAGCGCTCCGCCGCTCGAATCGATAGCGCCGGCCGTCCCGACAAGGAACCCCTCGGCTTCTGGCCACGGGTTTGTCGATCAAACGCATGTTGCCCAAAACTGCACAGCGGCTCGGGACAGCGGCTCGGATTGAAACAGGAGCGCAAAAGCGCGTCAGCGGATCGTGGTCTATCGCGTAATAAAGCCTTTCAGGAACGCGGCCAGCGATGGAAGTCGAGTTAATCCTGATCGTCCAGCAAAGCGATGGCATCGAACGGTTGTTCGCGCGGCACCCGGATTTCGGCGCCGATACTTTGAAGGCTGGCAAGGAGTGCCGACACCCTTTCGGGCTCTTCCGGGTTCTGTTTCAGCACGCCGCCGGCAAGTCGGGTCAGCGGGCTATGGAGGAATTGCCGCTAGCGGGCAAAGGTGATGCGGATCGCTCCATAGGGTCCGAAATCGGCAGCGATAGTGTCACTGTGGCGACACTCCACGGGCCGGATGAACGAGCCCGACAGCACGACCTGTCCGGCGGATATCTGCATGCCGTACTGATGCAGCCGGTTGGCCAGCCAGGCGATGCCCTTCGCCGGATGATCGAGCACCCCGGCGCCGAGCCCGGTCTCTTCGACCTCGCCATTGCGCGACAGGATGGCGCCGATCCAGCGCAGGTCGGCCTCGCGCGGTCCGGCACGACGGCCGCCGACGACGACGCCGGCATTGGCGGCATTGTCGGAGATGGTGTCGAAGAAGGTCCGTATCCTGCCGCTCTCCTTGTTGACGCGCTCGATACGGGTGTCGAGGATCTCCAGCGCCGGCGTGATGTAGTCGGTGGCGTCGAGCACGTCGTCGATCGACACGTCCGGACCGGCCAGCGACGCCTTCATTACGAAGGCGATCTCGGCCTCGATGCGCGGCTGGATGAAGCGGCCGGCTGGAACGGTGCCGCCGTCATCGAAGAACATGTCGTCGAACAGCACACCGGAATCCGGAATGTCGATGGCGAGCGCCGACTGCATCGCCTTGGAGGTCAGGCCGATCTTCCAGCCTTTGATCGTCAGGCCCGAGGCCACTTTTCGTTTCACCAGCGCCGCCTGGACGAGATAGGCGTCATCCATCGTCGCCCCGGGGAAATCGAGGCTGAGCAGCCTGATCTGGCGGCGGTCGCGCTCGGCCTCGAACAGCCTCGCGGCCGCGTCTTCGACCTGTTCCGGCGTCATCATCGACCGGTCCCTTCGTCGACGACGCCGTTGCTGAGCAAGCCAATGCCGTCGGCCTCGACCTCGATCACATCGCCCGGCTTCAGCCAGATTGGCGGGTCGAACCGGGCGCCGGCGCCGGTCGGCGTGCCGGTGACGATGATGTCGCCCGGCGCCAGCGTGGTGAAGGTCGAGATGTAGTTGATGATCTTGCGGAAGGAAAAGATCATGCGGCCGGTGCGGTCCTGCTGGCGAACCTCGCCATTGACGCGCGTGGTCAGCGCGATGTCGGCGATCTGTGCCTCGTCGGTGAACGGCACCAGCCAGGGGCCGATAGAGCCGGTCCGGTCGAAGTTCTTGCCCTGGGTGACATTGAACTTGGCGTGGCGCACCCAGTCGCGGATGGTGCCCTCGTTGCAGAGCGAAAGTGCTGCGATATGGCCCAGCGCATCCGCCTCGGCGATCCTGCGGCCGCCCTTGCCGATGACGATGACGATCTCGCCCTCATAATCGAGCTGCGGCGATTCCGACGGCCGCATGAGGGGCCTGCCATGGCCGACGAAGGAGCGCGGGAAGCGGATGAACAGCGACGGGTTCGAGGGTGCGGCCTGTCCGTCCTTGTACTCCTCGTTGCGGTCCGGATAGTTGACGCCGACGCAGATGATCTTTTCGGGCGAGGGGACGGGTATCTCGTAGGCGATGGCGTCGAGCGGGAAATCGGCGGCGAAAGCGTCCGCCTCTTCCGCCAGCCGTCGCAGTGCGCCGGCCTCTATCACCTCGCGCAAACTCGGCCACTGTGCGTGTCGCGCCGACAGGTCGACGACGCCCTTGTCGGTGATTGCGCCGTAGCGCGTTTTGCCGCCAACGGTGAAGGTGGCGAGACGTGCCGCGCTCATTTGTTTCCCCTGCAGTTAGCCGACGTCACGGCGCGACGATCGGCGAGGCCGCCAGATCGGACTTGCGCGGCTCGACGCCGGCAAAAGTGCTGCCTTCCTCGAACCAGCTCTTCGGCGCCGGTGCGCCCCACAGCGTCTGGCGCTGCGGGTCCTTGAGGTCCCATTTGATCGGCTCTAGGTCGGGATCTACCGTCTGGTAGTCCGAGCAATAGATCTCGATGCGGTGATTGTCGGGATCACGGATATAGAGGAAGAAGGCGTTGGAGATGCCGTGCCGGCCGGGGCCGCGCTCGATGTTCGGCAGCCAGCCGGTGGTGGCCATCAGGTCGAGCAGATCGATGATGTTGAGCGGTGTCGGCACCCAGAAGGCGACGTGGTGCAGGCGTGGGCCAATGCCGTTGGTGAAGGCGATGTCGTGGACACCGCCCTTGCGGTGCGTCCATGCCGCCCAAAGTCTTCCGGTCGCGGCATCCTCCGTGTACTCGGTCACGCGGAAGCCGAGCTCGTTGTAGAACGCCACCGATTCATCGACATTGGGCGAGAAGCAGTTGAAGTGGTCGATGCGCAGCGGCTTGACGCCTTTGTACAGCGCATACTTCTGATGGATCGGCGGCAGCCGCTCCATTCTGGAATAGAATTCGAGCGGAATGCCGTGCGGGTCGCGGGTGCGGAAGGTACGCGACTGGTAGGGCCGCTCGACCCATTTCACAGGCAGACCCCTGGCTTTGAAGAAGTGCTCGGCCTTATCGAGATCGTCGTCGGAAAACAGCTTGAAGCCGAGATCGCGGGCTTCCGGCGCGGCACCTTTCCTGAGCACGATGCAATGGTGGCCGCGCTCTTCCATGGCGCGCAGATAGATGGCGTCCTTGGTCTCGTCGGTCACCTGCAGGCCGAGCGTGTCGACATAGAACGCGCGCGACTTACCGAGGTCCGTAACAGCCAGCTCGACGTGGCTGAGCCGCACGATGTTGAATGCCGGGTAGAGATTGGGTGTGGGCAAGGGCATCGTTGGGGTCTCCGGTCAGCCGCCGAGCTTCTGGATGGAATGCGGCGCCGTGGCGAACGCGATGTTCTTGGTTTCCATGTAGAAATCGAACGACCAGTCGCCGCCGTCGCGGCCGATGCCTGAGTTCTTGGCGCCGCCGAACGGCGTCGGCAGGTGGCGCACATTCTCCGAATTGACCCAGATCATGCCGGCGTCGAGCGCGTCGGTGAAGCGGAAGGCGCGGGTGACGTCCGAGGTCCAGAGATAGCCGGTCAGGCCGTATTGCGTGTCGTTGGCCAGCGCCAGCGCCTCGGCCTCGTCCTTGAACGAGATGGCGGTCAGCACGGGTCCGAATATCTCTTCCTGGGCGATGCGCATCTTGTTGGTGGCGCCGACGAACAGCGTCGGGCTGACATAGCAGCCGCCGCCCGGACCGGCGAACTTGCCGCCGCCGGCGGCGACGACAGCGCCTTCCGACTTGCCGATCTCGATATAGGACAGCACCTTTTCCTCATGCACCGGATGGATCAGTGGGCCAACCACGGTTTCGGGGTCGAGCGGATGGCCTATCCTGATGCGCTTGGCCTTCTCCGCCACCAGCGCGGTGAACTTGTCGTAGATGCTTTCCTCGACCAGCAGGCGTGAGGACGAGGTGCAGCGCTCGCCGTTCAGCGAATAGATCATGAAGACGGCAGCGTCGGCCGCCCGCTCCAGATCGGCATCGGCAAAGACGATGACCGGGTTCTTGCCGCCGAGTTCGAAATGCACGCGCTTCAGCGTGTCGGCACCCTGCTTCATGATCATCGAGCCGGTGCGGCTTTCGCCGACGAAGCCGATCGCCTTGATGTCGGGGTGTTCGGTCAGCGCTCTGCCGGCGTCCTCGCCAAAGCCGTTGACGAGGTTCCACACGCCCATCGGCAGGCCGGCCTCCTCGGCGATCTCGACCAAAAGCCGCGCGGTCAGCGGCGAGAACTCGGCTGGCTTGTGGACGATCGTACAGCCGGCGGCGAGCGCCGGCGCGATCTTCCAGGTCGACAGCATGAAAGGTGTGTTCCACGGCGTGATCACGCCGACCGGGCCGACCGGCACGCGCGTCGTCATGTTGACCTGGTTCGGTGCGCGGATCGTGTGGCCGTCGCGGGCCTCCGGCGCGCGGTCGGCGTAGAAGCGGAAGTTCTCCGCGCCGCGCAGCGCTGCCTTGGCCATGAACTTCAATGACTGGCCGGTGTCCATGCATTCGACGAAAGCGATTTCCTCGGCCCGCGCGACGATGGCGTCGGCTATTTTGTGCAACTGCTTCTTGCGGGCGTCGCCTGATATCGCCGCCCAGTCGCGGAAGGCAGCCTTCGCCGCCTTGGCGGCGCGGTCGATGTCGGCGGCCTTGCCGCGTGCCACCTTGGCGATCGGCTTCAGGTCGATTGGCGACAGCGTCTCGTATGTCGAGCCGTCGGCGGCCGGCACGGTTTCGCCGCCGATCTGGTTGAGCACGCCAGCGCTTCTGAAGCGCTCGAGATAGGCCTCGGCCTTTCTCAGATTGTCGTCCAATGCCGCCATGATATGGGTTCCTGTCACTTGCCGCGCAGGCGCGGGTGGATGGCATTCTTCTTCCAGCTTAGTTCGGCATCGATCTCGCGGATCTCCAGCGACAGCGCGAAATGCGGCGTCGTGAACAGAGATGCGAGATGATCCGAAACAGTAGTGAAGATCGCCTCGCCGGTGCGTTGCTTTTCCTCGGCGCTGCGGCCCTTGCCGATGCGGAAGTTCATGTCGATGAACCCGTTCTCGGGGAGGCGATCGGCGATCGCGTATGCCTCGGCGCGAAAAGCGCGTACCCTCACCGCGCCATGTTCGAACAGGCCGGTTTCGAGGATGGTGCGAGCGACCAGCGTGCAAAGCGCGCTGATGTCGACCTTGGCGTCGAGATTCGCCGAATATTCGATCGCCATATGTGGCAAGGTTTCCTCCACCTTGTAATTAACATGTGAATTACATCTTGACGGCGGAATGTCAAGTGTCGTTCTCTATGCAGATACAGCTCCCGATGGTGGGATTGCCGCCCCCGGCGAAATCGCGGATATAGCTGCGATCCGAGCCTCATTGTGTGGTGCGAGTCGTACCGGAATTGGAATTTTTTGGAGACCTGACCTTGCTACCGCCCAGCACCCGCCGCTCCCTGCCCATGGCTCTGCTTCGCGCCCGCGAAGTGATCATGGCGCATTTCCGGCCGATGCTTGCCCGACACGACATCACTGAGCAGCAGTGGCGCGTGCTGCGTGTGCTTGCCGAAGCCGGGCCGCTCGAGGCAACCGAACTTGCCAATCGCGCCTCGATCCTTCCGCCCAGCCTGACCCGCATCATCAAGGCGATGGAGGAACGGCAGTTCATCACCCGCAACAAGGTCAAGGATGACGGTCGCCGGGCGCTGCTCGCAATCAGCCCGGCCGGGCTGGCGCTGATCGAGGATTTGTCGCCCGAGCGCATCGCCATCTACGATGCGATCGAGCAGCGCTACGGCGCCGAACAGCATGAGCACCTGCTCGACCTGCTCGAAAACCTGATCCAGTCGGAATCATCCGAAAACCAGACTTGACAGCCTCTACCCGCCAAAACTGCCGAGTGCACTCGGCTGCATGTAGTTGCGGCCGACATAGAGCAGCGCCGCCTCGTCGCTGCCGTGGCGGATGTCGACGACGCGGCCGAACATCACATTGTGCGTGCCAACCTTGTTCACGTCGCCGATCTCGCAATCGAAGCTGACGATGGCGTCGAGCAGCGCCGGCATGCCGGACGGCATGGTCTGCCATCTTGCCGCATTGTAGCGCTCGCTCATGTCGCGGATCGTGCCGGCGAACTTTGCCGCCAGATGGGTGTGTAACTGCGTCAGCACGTTGACGCAGAAACGCTGGTTGGCGAGGAACAGGCCGGTCTGCGCCGAGCGCTCGTTCATGCACACAAGCAGCGTCGGCGGATCGTCGGAAACGCTGCACATGGCGGTCGCAGTGAAGCCGCCGCGGCCGGCCGGACCATCAGTCGTGACGATGTTGACCGGCGCACAGACCCGCGCCATCGCCTCACGGAACTCCAGCCTTGCAACTTGTGGCTCCATGGCCGGGACCTCAGCTTGCGCCAGCCGGCAGCGGCGGCAGCCAGGTGTCGCCGGTCCAGCCCTTTTCGTCGTAGTCGGCCATGCAGGTGTCGACCAGTTCCTCCATCGCCCTCAGGCGCCCGCCGCGCTCAGCGCCCTTCAGCACCTGCAGCCGCACCTCTTCCGGCGCACCGGCATAGTTGAGCTCATAGAGCGCGTGGCGGCCGCCGAACTCGGTGCCGGTCGCATCCCACAGCAGCTTCATGATCTTGATGCGTTCGACATGGCCCATGTCGTTGGAGCCGCGCACGTACTGGGCAAGGTACTTGTCGATCTCCGGATTGTCGAATCCTTTGCCGAGGACGGCAGGTAGATCAGCCCCGAAGCGATGACTCGGCGCACCGTATCGATAACGCGCGGATAGGCCTCCGACATGAAAGTGCGATAGGCGAGCGCCGCCTCGAGATTGGGCAGCACGGCGCCGTTCGCCCATGGGATCGGTTTGTGCGCCATGGCGTTGGAAAAGCTCCAGAACATGTGGCGCAGCGCAATTACTTCGCCGAGGGCCGCCTGGTTGCCGCGGAAGGCATCCCCGCCCGTCGCGCGCAGCGCCTTCGCCAGCAGGCCTGCGAGGAAGTCGAGCTTGACGGCGAAGCGCGTGCAGCCCTGAAAACAATAGCCGTGCATGAAGCCCGACGCCGGGTGGAAGGAGAGGATCTTCTGCGCATCGCGCAGCACCAGCACGTCCTCCCAGGGGATGAAGACATTGTCCAGCACCAGGATCGCATCGTTCTCGTCGAAACGAGACGACAGCGGATAGTCGAAGGGATGGCCGACCGTGTTGGCCGTCTGCTCGTAAGAGACGCGGCAGAACATCTTTATCCCCGGCGCGTTCATAGGCACGATGAACATCACCGACAATGACGGGTCCTCGGTGACCGTCGCCGAGCTCTGCGCCAGGAAATTGTAATGGGTGAGCGCTGACGACGTCGCCACCACCTTGGCGCCGGACACCCAGATGCCGGCGTCGTTCTCCTTCGTGATGTGCACGAACACGTCCTTCACCTGCTCGGCCGGCTTGTGGCGGTCGATCGGCGGGTTGACGATGGCATGGTTCATGAACAGGGCCGCTTCCTGGGCGCGTTTGTGCCAGGCGAGTGCATTGTCCCTGAACGGGCCGTACCACTCGGCATTGGCGCCGAGCGTGTTCATAAGTGCTGCCTTGTAATCGGGCGTGCGCCCCATCCAGCCGTAGGACATGCGCGACCAGTCGGCGATGGCGGTCTGCTGTGCGGCGAGATCCGCGGCGGAATGGGCGACGCGGAAATATTTGTGCGTGTAGCCGCCAGAACCGGTGTCGGTCGGCGAGGTCAGCACCGCCTGCCGCGCCGGATCGTGCAAGGCATCGTAGAGGCGGGCCAGCGAGCGCGCCGAGTTGCGCATCGCCGGATGGGTGGTGACGTCGGCAATCCGCTCGCCATTGATATAGACCTCGCGCCCGTCGCGCAGGCTCTGCAAATATTCGGCACCGGTAAACGGCCGTTTCGTGTCGGCCCGGAAATCTTCCGATCGCATCATGATCCTCCTTTAACGCGTCAACTGTAGCGATCGTCGTGACAAAGGTTTATGGACGAAAGTATAGAACCACTTGGATTTTTTTGCCGTCATGAGCCAGACTGCCATTCCCGAATTCTTCGTCTACGGCAAACCGGCGCGTGCGCTCGACGTCGGATTCCTGCATGTCGAGACTGTTCTTGCACGTGCCTCCGTGCATCGCGGCCAGGTTCTCGCGCACAAGCACCCGCAAATGGCGCAGATCACCTTCTGGACCGGCGGCAGCGGCATTTATCGGATCGAAGACGAGACCTGGAGTTTTTCGGCGCCGACGGTGAGCTTCATGCCGAGCGGCGTGGTCCACGGATTCAGCATCGAGACGGGCGCCGACGCCATCGTTGTCTCGGTCTCCGATGCTGCCCTTGCGGCGATCGCTGAGCAGTCCGCGCTGCCGCTCGACCAGCCGGTCTTCGTCACCGGACGCGGTGAAACGGCCCTCTGGGAAAGGTTGGGTGATACGGTTACGATGATCCAGGCGGAATATGCCGACAGGTTGCCCGGTATGGAGAAAATCCTGCCGCCGCTGATCGCCGTGGCATTGTCGGGCATCGCCCGCCTCGATGCGCAGTCGCATGCTGTCGCGGTGCCGGCGACGGTGGCGCTGGGCGGCCGGCTGCGGCGTCTGATCGACCGGCATTTTCGCGACGACTGGCCGGTCGAGCGCTATGTCGCCGCGCTCGGCACCACGCGCCATCTGCTCGACAAGGCAGCGCGGCAGGTGCTCGGCGCGGGCGTACGCCAGGCGGTTGGTGAGCGGCGGCTGGTCGAGGCCAAGCGCCTGCTGCTGTTCACCGTGCGCCCGGTCGAGGACATCGCCTATGAGACCGGGTTCAACGACCCGGCTTATTTCTCGCGCTTCTTCCGCGCCGCCGTCGGCCTCTCGCCGGCGGCGTGGCGACGCCTGCGGCTCGGTCAGGACTGAGCGTCACCGTCGCTCAGGCGGCTGCCGTCAGTCCGGCGTTGAGAGCCTCGGCGATCTTTGCCACATCGGCGGACGAGATCACCAGCGGCGGCGACAGGATGATGGTGTTGCCGGAGACGCGCAGCAGGACGCCGGCCTTGTAGGCGGCCTCTGCGGCGGCATTCATCGTCTTCTTGTCGGCCGGCTTCTTGGCGGCACGGTCGGAAACCAGTTCGAGCGCCGCCATCAGCCCTTGGTAGCGCACATCGCCGACCAGAGCGTGCTTCGCCTTCAGCGCCTCCAGCGCCTTGCCGAGCTCGACACCGCGCGCCGCCGCATTCTCGTTGACGGCAAGCCGCTTGGTCTCGGCGAGTGTGGCCAGCCCCGCCGCGCAGCCGACCGGATGGCCGGAATAGGTGTAGCCGTGCCCGATCGAGCCGAAGCTGGTCTTGTCGGCCTCGAAGACGTCGGCAACCTTGGCGCTGATCAGCGTGGCGCCGAGCGGGAAGTAGCCCGAGGTGATCGCCTTGGCGATGCTCATGAAATCCGGCTTCACTCCGGAGAGCCGCGAGCCCGACCAGGCGCCGGTGCGACCGAAACCGGTCACCACCTCGTCGGCGATGAGCAGGATGTCGTGACGGTCGCAGATCGCCCGCACCATCGGCATGAAGCTCTCATGCGGAACGATCACACCGCCGGCGCCGAGCACCGGCTCCATGATGAAGGCGGCGATGGTGTCGGCGCCCTGGAAGGCGATCTCGTCTTCGATCGCCCGCGCGCAGAGTTTCGCCAGCTTCGCCGGGTCGGTCTCGTCGAATGGGTTGCGGTAGGTCCAAGGCGCTGGCGTGTGGAAAACGCCGGGCATCAGCGGCTCGTAGTTGCGGCGGAAATTGGCGTTGCCGTTGACCGAGGCGCCGCCGAAATGCGTGCCGTGATAGCCCTTCTTCAGCGCCAGGAACTTCGTCCGGTCGCCCTGGCCCCTGATCTTCCAGTATTGCCGCGACAGCCGCAGTGCCGTCTCGACCGAG
The DNA here is from genome assembly GCF_040318575.1 of Mesorhizobium sp. M1088. Classification (NCBI taxonomy): domain Bacteria; kingdom Pseudomonadati; phylum Pseudomonadota; class Alphaproteobacteria; order Hyphomicrobiales; family Phyllobacteriaceae; genus Mesorhizobium; species Mesorhizobium sp. M1088. The sequence goes on from NZ_JAMYMO010000012.1 coordinate 97,704, forward strand.
TCCGAGCCGCCGGAGGTGAAGAAGGTCCGTACCATGCCCTCGGGAGCGAACCAGTCGCACAGCTCATAGGCAAGCTCGATCGACGGTCCGGTCGAGGTGCCGCGAAAGCCGGAATAATAGGGCAGGGCGTCGAGTTGTGCTGCGATCGCCTTCTTGATCGGATCGCAGCTGTAGCCGAGGTTGACGTTCCACAGGCCCCCGACTGCATCGAGGACGGTGCGGCCTTCGGCATCGGTGACCGAGACGCCTTCGCCCTTCATGATGATCTTTGGCGGCGTCGCGCGCATCTCGGCCGGATGCGCCATCGGATGCCAGATCGGCTTGGCGTTGTTCTCGGTGAGGAAGTTGATGTCGCGCATCGGTGGGAACTCCGTTTCTTCTTAGGCCGCAACGCCGAAATGGCCGAGCGCCTCTGCATAGCCTTGCCCCGGTTGGGCGACGTCGAAATGCACGGCCAGCATGCCGGCGGCGACCGCGCCGTCGACGTTACGCTTCTGGTCGTCGACGAAGACGCAAGCCGCGGGCGGCAAGTGCAGTGCTTCGCTCACCATCGCATAAGCGCGCGGATCGGGTTTGAGGATATGCGTGTAGGTGGCGTCGATGATGGTCTCGAACAGCGACAGCAGCGGCAGGCGCTCGCGAAAGCTGTTGCCGTAGAACAAGTCGAGCTCGTTGGAGAGGATGGCGAGCCGGATGCCAGCTTCATGCGCCGCACGGATCGCTCGTTCCGCCTCTGGCCGCACCACCGCTTGCGGGTCGGTGCCGCGCGCCCGCTGCACGAAAGTCGACATGTCGTCCCAGTCCTCGCCGACGAGACGGCCGACTTCACGCGTGCGCGTCTTCCAGTAGTCGCGCTCGCTGATCTCGTCGGCTTGCATGGAACGCCACAGCGGGTCGGATTCCGAATCGAACGGCCCGCGCCAGCCGAGCGTGCCGGGCGTCAAGTCCAACGCGCGTTCGGTCAGCGCGTGCGTCTCGAACAGCGTGCGGGTGACGACGCCGCCGAAGTCAAGCACCAGCGCCTTTGGCAATGGCCCGCTCATGCAGCTTGTGTTCCTTCCGGCGCGCCCAGCGGCACAATGCCTTCGGCGACCCAGCGGTCGAAGATCTCCAGTGCCTTGGCGCTGAAGGCGGCGTCGTTGATGTGCCCTGATATCTCGTGCAACTCGGCATTGCCGGGCACGCTCGAGCGCATCTCCTCGACAAAGGCCGACAGCGCCTCCGGTTCGTGCAGCGGCTCGCCCTCCTGGTCCCATTGCTGGATGCCGCCTGCCGGCAGGATGAAGGCGGTCGGCCCGGTTGCGGCGGCGAGCTTCTCGCCGATGGCGCGCGCGATCTCCTTGCGGGTTTCGCCGTCTGATGTCACCGAGGCGAGCAGGCGGTTGTGCGCATGGTACGGACGTTCGAAGAAACGGGCAGGCAGTGCTTGCCAGGTCGGAAAATCCACCATGTCGATGGCGCCAGGTGCCACGATCTGAGGGATGCCTTGCCGACCGGCATTTTCCAGCCGGTCGGAGCCGGAATTCACCACCGAGCCGGTCAGCTGGTTGGCGAGTTCCTGCAGGCTGAAATCCATCACCGCGACGAAGCCGCGCTGCGCGGCGATCGCCTCCAGCGCCCGGCCGCCCATGCCGGTGGTGTGGAAGACGATGACTTCATAGCCGCGCTTCTCCAGCTCCGGCTTCAGCGTCACCATATAGTGCAGACAGCTCTTGCCGAGCGAGCTCATGCCTATCCTCGGTCGCGGCGCGTCCGGCTTGACGACGGCGCGCGAAGCACCCACCACCGCGCCGCAGGCCTGCGACAGCACCGCCTTGCAGGCGCTGTTGAGGCCATAGAGACCGCCCGCCCACAGGATCATCATCAGGTCTGTGGCGATCCGTTCTGGTGGCAGCAGATGTGAATAGGCAATGGTCGAGATGACGAATTTCGGCACGCCGAGCGGCAGCGCCAGCGCGACGTCAAGCGCAAGGTCGGTGCCCATCGAGCCACCGAGCGCGATGAAACCGTCGATTTCGCCCTTGTCGCAGAGTGCGCGGGCAAGCCGCGAGGCGCCGAGCGCCATCAGCGTCATCGCCGAATTCTCGTCGCCGCTGGCGATGATCGCCTCGATGGTCGTGTCGGCAGCTTGACCCACCGCATGCTTGTCATGCGCCGGCTGGTAGGGCGGATCGCCGAGCACGCTCACATCCATCATCACGGCGACACCGCCGACCGCCTCGATGCGCTCGCGCATGAAGAGCAATTCGTCGGCCTTGGTGTCACCGGTGCCTATAACCAGGATTCGGCGTGTCTCCTCCACAGTCCATCTCCTTGCAGGGGTATTTGTTGTCATGCTCGCTTGCGGCCCGGCTGGCCCTGCCGTCCGAAAAGCCGCTCGCTGATAACGCGCGCAGCCGCCGCCACACTGGCGCCATAGCGCTCGATCTCGCCCTTCTGGACCCGCACCTTAGGCGCCGCGACGGCGATGATGCCGATGGCAAAACCGTCGGCGCCGAGGATCGGCGCCGCGACGCTGAGCACGCCCTCCTCGAAGCCTTGCGAGCCGGTCGAGTGCCCGCGCGCGCGGGCGGCGGCGACATGCTCGGCAAGTGTTTTCGCGTCGCCTATTGTGTGGGGCGTGAAGGCCGGCAACGGTCCGGCCAGAACAGCGTCTCGGATACGCTCTTCCGTGAACGCCAGGAACGCAATGCCAGAAGCCGTCGCATGCATCGGCAGCACCTCGCCGAGTTGCACGCTGACGCGATTGGCCCTGGTCGATTCGACGACATGGACTGTGATCAGGCCGCGCTTCGAATATTCCGACAGGTGCACCGTCTCATCGGTTTCCGCCGCAAGCGCCTCGACCACCGGCACCGCCATGCGCAGGAAGGGGAACTGGGCTTCGCGCATCAGCGCCAGCCGCGCGACACCGGCGCCCAGCCGGTAAAGACGCGTGGCTTCATCCTGCTCGACCAGCCCATGCGCGATCAGGGAGACCAGCAGCCGGCGCGTTGTTGCCTTGTCATAGCCGGCGCGCCGGGCGAGGTCAGCCAACGCCGTCTCGGGCTCGCCGCGACCGAGCATTTCCAGCAGCGTGATGGCCTTGCTCACCGTACCCATGCGTATCTGATCCTCCATCTGATACTTAACGTGCGAATTAACTTGACAGGAAGCCGGTTCCTTTGCAAGTCTATATTCGAAATGTCGTTGCAAATAATGAAACGACAAGGCGGCCCGACACAGGGCCTCGACATTTCAGGGACACTTGGCTTCCGCAGCGCGGAATTGGAGGGAAAGATGACGACAATTGAAGCCGGCGAAGCGAACCGGCTGAGGAAGAACAGCCTTGGCGTTGGCGCCATCACCTTCATGGTGATCTCGGCAGCGGCGCCTCTGACGGCTGTGGCTGGCGGCACGCCGCTCGGCATGCTGATGGGCAATGGCGCGGGCTTTGCCGGCACCTATCTGATCGTGACGCTGCTGCTGCTGTTGTTCGCGGTCGGCTATGTCGCCATGTCGCGCCATGTCGGCAATGCGGGAGCCTTCTATGCCTATGCGGCGCGCGGGCTCGGCGGCCTCGCCGGCGGCGCCACGGCGCTGATTGCAATCCTGTCCTACAATGCCATGCAGATCGGCGTCATGGGCCTTCTGGGCGCCGCGACCGCCGGGCTGTTTGCCGGCTGGGGCATCAACTTGCCCTGGTGGGCGTGGAGTTTCATCGCCATCGCCATCGTCGCCGTGCTCGGCTACAGGCAGGTCGACCTGTCGGCCAAGATCCTGACCGTTCTGGTGCTTGCCGAATACGTCGTGGTGCTGATCCTCGACATGGCGATCGTCAAGACCGGAGGCGATAGTGGACTGTCAGCGGCGCCGTTCAGTTGGAGCCAGATCACCAGCGGCGCGCCGGCGATCGCCATCCTGTTCTGCTTTGCCGCGTTCATCGGCTTCGAGGCAACGACGATCTATGCCGAGGAGGCGCGCGACCCCAAGGTCACCATTCCGCGGGCGACATATTTCTCCGTCATCCTGATCGGCGTCTTCTACATGGTCACCGCATGGCTGATGGCGGTCGGTGCCGGCGTTGATAAGCTGCTGCCGGCGCTGCAGGGGCTTCAGGATCCGACCACGTTCCTGTTCGGCCTGTCCGACCGCTACGCCGGAACGATGCTCTCGCACGCCATGAGCATCCTGTTCGTGTCGAGCCTGTTTGCCGGCGTACTGGCGTTCCACAATGCGGTCGCCCGCTACATCTATGTTTCCGGCCGCGAGAAGCTCCTGCCGCGGACCATCGGCGTGACCCATTCGACGCACCAGAGCCCGCATGTCGCCTCGGTCATCCAGAGCGTGCTTGCCGCTGTCGTCGTCGGGCTCTTCGCCGTGCTTGGCCTTGACCCGGTGCTGGCGCTGTTTTCGTGGCTGACCAACGTTGCCACTCTCGGCGTCATCGTGATGATGGCGGTGGCCTCGCTCGCCGTCGTGATGTTCTTCCGTGCCAACCCGTCCAGTCCGGAGAACGCGGTGAAGACCACAATCCTGCCGGGGCTGACCTTCATCGCCTTCGTCATCATCATCTATCTGATCGTCATCAATTTCGGCGGCCTGTCCGGTGCTGGCGGGTTCCTCGGCGTGTTCCTGCCGGCGCTGGTGCTGATCGCGGCCGTGGTTGGCCTTGTGCTGGCGAGCGCGTTGAAGAGCCGGGATCCGGTGGCCTTCGCCGAGCTTGGACAGCCTTTGAAGGACTGAGATCAAGAGGGGCGGCGCATGACGCCGCCCCCTTCTTCACCCTAGGGGAGTAGCGGCGTTGAGCTTTGCCGAGAGCATCACCGTTGAGGCGCTGGAAGCCGATCCGTATCCGATCTATGCTGAACTGAGGCGCAACGCGCCGGTCGCTTTCGTGCCGGCGGTCAACCTCTGGTTCGTCACCCGCTGGAAGGATGTCGAAACGGTCGCGAAGTCGCCCGACATCTTCTCCGCGGTTGTCGGGACATCCCCGGTCGAACGCTCCTTCGGCAAGCCGACCATCCTGACCACCGACGGAGACGTCCACAAGGATCTGCGCCAGGGCGTCGACCCGAAATACCGGCCGCGCACCGTCGCTTCCTATGCCGGGGATCTCGTGCGCTCGATCGCCGGAGCCTATCTCGACCGGATCGCCGAGCAGGGTGCGGCGGAACTGATGGCCGAGTATTTCGAGCCGGTGTCGACGCTCAGCCTGGCGCGCTCGCTCGGGCTGGCCGACATCGACATGCCGACCTTGCGGCGCTGGTTCTATGGCCTTGCCCAGGGCGCCATCAATTTCGAGAACGATCCGAAGCGCCAGGAAATCGCCGATGCGATCAGCGCCGAGGTTGGCGCCGCCATCCTGCCGACGCTGGAGAGGCTTGTCCACGCGCCTGACGACTCCGCCCTGTCGCACATACTGCATGACGGCATGCCGCAGGGTGCGACCCGCGCCATCGACTTCGTGATGCCGAGCATCAAGGTCATCCTGCTCGGCGGCATGCAGGAGCCCGGCCATGGCGCCGGCTCCATACTTGCCGGCCTGCTTTCGCATCCCGAGCAGATGCGGCAGGTGCTGGACGATCTGGAAACCTTGGTGCCGAAGGCGGTCGACGAGGGTCTGCGATGGGTCGCGCCGATCGGCACGCAGACGCGCCAGACGACGCGCGCGGTCGAGCTCGGCGGCGTGACCATCCCGGCGGGCGCGCCAGTCGCCGCGCTCGTCTCCTCGGCCAGCCGCGACGAAATCCGGTTCTCCGATCCCGACCGTTTCGACATCCTTCGTGATGAAGGCAACCACGCTGCCTTCGGCTTTGGCCATCACTTCTGTTCGGGTCGGTTTTTTGCGCGCGAGCAGATGTGCCTCGCGGTAAGGCTTCTGCTGGAACGGTTTCCGGATCTGCGGCTGGTGCCAGGCAAGGAACCGGTGTTCCGGGGCTGGGAATTTCGCGCGCCAACCACCCTGCATGTCGCCTTCGGAGCCGGTACGCAATGATCAACCAGAACACCATCGACACGTTGCGCAAGGCCGAGGTCGGCGTGCGAAACCTCTTCATCGATGGTGCGCAGACCGCAGGTGCAAGTGGCGCCACGCTGCCCGTGATCTCGCCGATCGATGGCCGCCCGTTCGCCAGCATCGCCGACGCCAACGCCGTCGATGTCGATCGCGCCGTGGCGTCGGCGCGCAAGGCGTTTGAGAAGGGCTCGTGGTCGCGCGCCGCCCCCGCCTTCCGCAAGAAGATTCTGACGAAGTTAGCCGAGCTGGTCGAAAAGCATGTCGATGAACTGGCGGTGCTTGGCGTCCGCGACAACGGCACCGAGATCGGCATGGCCTACAAGGCCGAGCCGTTATCGGCCGCGGGCACCATCCGCTACTACGCGGAGGCTATCGACAAGGTCTATGGCGAGATCGCGCCGACGGCCGAGAATGTGCTCGGGCTGATCCACAAGGAGCCGCTCGGCGTTGTCGGCGTCATCGTACCCTGGAATTTCCCATTGATGATCGGCGCCTGGAAGATCGCGCCGGCGCTGGCTGCCGGCAATTCCATCGTCGTCAAGCCGCCCGAGGTCGCTTCGCTGACGCTTCTGCGGCTGGCTGAGCTCGCTGCCGAAGCCGGGCTTCACGCCGGTGTGTTTAACGTCGTTACCGGCCGTGGCGCGGTTGCCGGCGAGGCGCTCGGCCTGCACATGGATGTCGACGCCATAGCCTTCACCGGCTCGGGGCCGGTCGGCCGGCATCTGCTTGAGTATGCGGCGCGTTCCAATCTGAAGCGCGTCTTCCTCGAACTCGGCGGCAAGTCGCCCAACATCGTCTTTGCCGACGCCCCGGACCTGAAACAGGCCGCAATCGTCTCGGCCAACGGCATTTTTCGCAATTCCGGCCAGGTCTGCGTTGCCGGCTCGCGCCTGCTCGTCCAGGCGTCGGTCTACGACCGCTTCATGGACGAGCTCCTCGCAGCGACCACGCGGCTGAAGGTCGGCGATCCGCTCAATCTGACGAGCGACGTCGGTGCGGTATCAAGCGCCGAGCAGCTGGACAAGAATCTCGGCTTCGTCGAACGGGCGACAGCTGAAGGCGCCCGTCTGGTCACCGGCGGCGGACGGATCCTGGCCGAAACCGGCGGCAGCTACATGGCGCCGACGATCTTCGAGAACGTGACGCAAGAGATGCAACTCGCCCGCGAGGAGGTGTTTGGGCCGGTGCTCGGCGTGATGCGCTTCGAGACCGAGGAAGAGGCGGTGCGGCTTGCCAATTCGACGGTTTATGGCCTTGCCTCGGCGGTGTGGACCGCCAACCTCTCCACGGCGCATCGTATGGTGCGCAACATCAATGCCGGCGTCGTCCACGTCAACACCTATGGCGGCGCCGACATCACCGTGCCGCTCGGCGGCGTCAAGCAGTCCGGCTTCGGTCGCGACAAGTCGATGCATGCGCTGGACAAATACACCGATCTCAAAACGGCCTGGATTTCTCTCGGCTGACCGTTTCTCGCTAAGCGCTGCCGAGGATGAAATCGGCACAGCGGTCGGCGATCATGATCACCGGCGCGTTGGTGTTGCCACTGATGAGCCTGGGCATGACCGAGGCATCGCAGATCCGCAGGCGCGGCACGCCGCGGACGCGCAACCGCGGATCGACCACGGCACTGTCGTCATTGCCCATCCGGCAGGTTCCCGATGGGTGGTAGACCGTCTTGGCGTGTTCGAGGATGTGGCCGACGATCGCCTGGTCAGGAAGATCCGCGGCCGCGCCCGGCGAAAGCTCCTCCGCCACCATGGCCTGCAGCGCCGGCTGGCGCAGGATGGTGCGGGCGATCTTCATGCCGGCCAGCAGCAAGGCGAGATCGTCCGGATCGGACAGGAAGCCGGTGGTGAAGCGGATCGGATCGGCCGCATCGCGCGAGCGCAGCCTGACCGTGCCGCGCGACTTCGGCCTGAGCACACAAGGATTGATCTCCATGCCGTGCCGCTCGATCGAGCCGTGTTCGGCGCTCTCGATCATCACCGGCAGGACGTGGAACTGGATATCGGGACGGCCATCGCCATCGGCGTCGAAGAAGCCGCCGCTCTCGACCACATTCGAGGTGAGCAGGCCGGTGCGGAACATGAGGTACTGCAGGCCGTGGCGCAGCGCCCGCAGGCCACGGTCCTCACCAAGCAGCGAGATCGGCTGGCGCGTCAGCGCATAGACGGGAGCCGCGACGTGATCCTGCAGGTCGCGGCCGACCGCGGGCATGTCGCGGATGACGGGAATGCCCAGCGCGGTCAGATGTTCGGCTGGCCCCAGTCCCGACAGCATCATCAGCTTCGGCGTCGCCAGCGCGCCTGATGTGAGGATCACTTCGGCTTCCGCCGTCGCTGCATGGGTCTGTCCGTCCGATGTGGTGTAGGCGAGGCCGCTTGCCGCACCGTTTTCCAATGTCACGCCGGTGACAAGCGCATCGGTGACGACGGTGAGGTTGGCATTGCCTGCCAACGGCTTCAGGAACACCTTTGCCGCCGATTGTCTTTCGCCATTCGCGGTCGTCGTCTGGTAAAAGCCGACGCCTTCCTGCCTGTCCCCGTTGAAGTCGTCATTGAAGGGATAGCCGGCCTGTTGCGCGGCCCTGACATAGGCCAGAGACAGCGGATGGCGATGGCGGGGATCGGAGACGGGCAGCGGTCCGGTGGTGCCGTGGCGATCGCCGGCCAGCCGCTCGTTGCGCTCCAGCCGCCTGAACACCGGCAGCACCTCGTCCCAGCCCCAGCCGGGACAGCCAAGGTCGCGCCAGTCATCATAGTCCTGCGGCTGGCCCCTGACATAGAGCATGGCATTGATCGACGACCCGCCGCCCAGCGTGCGGCCCTGCGGCACCGGTAGCCGGCGGCCGCCGACGCTGGGTTCGGGATCGGATTCGTAGATCCAGCTGCGCGCCGTGCCGATCACCTTGGCGAAGGTGGCGGGCATGTCGATGAAGCGCGAATTGTCGGCCGGCCCGGCTTCGACGATCAACACGCGCTTGCCGGTATTGACCAAGCGGTTGGCCAGCGTGCAGCCGGCCGAGCCGGCGCCGGCGATGATGTAGTCGTACGCAGCGTTCATGGCGTCAGGCGTAGCGCATGATGACGGTCTTGGTCTCGAGATAGCCGTCGATCGCCGCGCGGCCGTGTTCGCGGCCGATGCCGGACTGCTTGAAGCCGCCGAAGGGTGCCGCAGGGTCCAGCGTGTTATGCGAATTGACCCACACCGTGCCGGCCTTGAGGCCGTGGACGGCGGTCATCGCCTTGCCCATGTCGCGGGTCCAGATCGAGGCCGACAGGCCATAGCGCGTGTCGTTGGCGATATGGATCGCCTCGTCGAGATCGGCGACAGGCATCGCCGCCACCACCGGACCGAACACCTCCTCACGCGCGATCTCCATGTCGGGCCTGATATTGTGCAGGATGGTCGGCGCGACATAGTGGCCCCTGGCCGGCACCGGCCGCGCACCGCTGACACGTTCGCCGCCGGCCGCCAGGCCGCGCTCGACAAAGCCCTCGACGCTCCTTCGATGCTTGGCCGAGACCAGTGGGTTGATCTGGGCTTCGGCATCGCGGCCGGCGCCCAGTGTCATGCCATCGGCGATCTCGGCCAGCCGCGCCAGCGTGCGTTCGTAGATAGACTTTTCGATCAGCAGCCGCGAGGCCGAGGTGCAGACCTGGCCCTGGTTGAAAAACATGCCGAGCCCGGCGACCAGGGGCTCAATGCCCTCTTCCATGTCGGCAAGCAGGATCATCGGCGATTTCGACCCGAGCTCCAGCGTGAAGCGGGCGACATGGTCGACGGCCGCGTGGCCGACGCGTTTTCCCACTTCCGTCGAACCGGTGAAGGTCAATTTGTCGATGCCGGGATGACGGATCAGCGCCTCGCCGGTGACGCTGCCGCTGCCGGTCACGATGTTGATGACGCCGGGCGGGAAGCCTGACGCCTTGATCAGTTCTGCGAGCCTGAGCAGGCCGAGCGGCGTCTCCTGCGGCGGCTTCAACACCACGGTGCAGCCGCAGGCGAGCGCCGGCGCGATCTTCCACATGCCGATCAGCAACGGGAAATTCCACGGCACGATGGCGCCGACGACGCCGACCGGTTCCATTATGGTCATCGCTTGATGCCTGGCGCCAGGCGGCACCGGAATGGACACCTGGAAGGTCGAGCCCTCGATCTTGGTCGCCCACCCGGCATAATAGCGCAGCCAGTCGACGCTGCCGCCGGCGCTAAGCATGCGGGCGACACCTAGCGACTTGCCGTTCTCGATGCTTTCGATCTCGGCCAAGAGATCGGCATCGGCCTCGATGGCGTCGGCGAGCTTCAGCATCAGGTTCTGGCGGTCGACCGGCCGCATTGAGGCCCACGGGCCTTCAAGGGCTGCACGCGCAGCACGCACCGCCTGGTCGACCAGTTCGGGACCGCTCTCGGGCACATGCGCGACGATCTCGCCGGAGGCGGAATCATCGACAGCGAGGCCATTTCCCGCCAAGCCGTCAACAAAGCGTCCATTGATGAAGGGCCGGTGCGGACGCGCCAGGAAAGCGGCGGCAGCAGTGCTGATCGGCGGCACGGTTCTCTCGTTCACGCCATCCTCCTCGATTGCTGGTGAACACGTTGCATCAGGGTTATGGAGCGTGTCGGCTGGCTTCAAGCGGCTGATGGTGCCAGTGCACGCTCAGTCAAAACAAAGTTCCCGCTTGGACAAGACGCCCCGCAGTCGACTGGCCTAGACCAAAGTCGCATCGAGCAGCGTGTTTTGCGCAGGCTTCCCGGTTGTCAAAGAGGTGTCGACGATTGAGTGCGTTGCTGGGCAATCCGATGGTCACCACTGCTGCGCTGCCACTCGCGCTCGGCACGGTGATGGCGCTGTTGGCAAGGGTCGCACTGCCGGGATCAGTGCTTTCTCTGCTGTGGGCCGCTTTGATTTTGTTCTTCTATTGGGACACGCTCGGGCCGCCTGTGGTGCCGCCGGTCGCCGCCAGCCAGAAGCTGATCTATCTCGCCTCTGGCGGCATCGTCGTGGGCCTGTTGCCCGAACGCCTGTTGAGCGCTGCCGTTGCGGGCAAGCTTGTCGCCGCCGCGCTTGCGGTAGCCTTGCTGTGGCTTGGCTGGCGCCGCCTGGCCGGCGGTTCACTCGACCTGCAGATGGTCGCCGCCCTCATCGCCGGCCTGTTGGCGATCGTCGGCGCCGCGATGCTGCTGTCGGCGCGGTCCTCGCCATCGTCGTCCGCCGAAGCGCCGTTCCTGGTGCCGGCGGCGATGCTCGCTTTTTGCCTGGCCGGCGCCATCGTCTCGGTGCTTGGCGCCTCGATCGTCACCGGGCAATTGCTGGGATCGCTTGCCGCGCTCGCCGGCGGCTGGTGTCTTGTCCAGTACATCACAGTGCTGCGCGGAGGCTCCGCCGTTGCCTGGAGCAAGGGCACTGAACTGCTGCTTATCTACGCCGCAGCCACCGTGCAGATCCAGGTCGCGCTGCTGGCGCCGAAGGCTAATCCGGTCGCGCTGGTGCTTTCATCCTTGCCGCTGATCGTGGCCATGCTGATGCCCGGTCCGCTGCGGGGCCTTGTTCCCGGCGTCCGGCCGTTGCGGCCGCCGATTGCCGGTCTGCTGATCGCCACACCGGCGATATTGGCCATCCTGACGGCGATCCTATGGGCGCCGCATGGAGCCGCCCTCGGCTTTTCCTGAGCCAAAGAACGACAACCAACAATGGGGAGAGTTACGTGACGATGAGAAAACTGACGGCCGCGTTGGCCTTTGCCTCGGTGTGCGCATTCGCATCGGCAGCACATGCCGACACTTACGAGATCGACGGCCAGCACGCCTGGATCACCTTCACCATAAAACACGGCATCTACGGCATCGCGCATGGCCAGTTCGATGCGGTGAAGGGCGCCATCGTGATGGACAAGGCCGATCCATCGAAAAGCAGCGTCAAGGCCGAGATCGATGTCGGCTCGGTGCACACCGCCTATGACCAGCGCGACAGCGATTTGAAAGGCCCCGACTTCTTCAACGCCGCCGAATTCCCGGCGATCTCCTTCGAAAGCACCAAGGTAGAGAAGGTCAGCGACAAGACCGGCAAGGTCACCGGCAATCTCACCATCAGCGGTGTGTCCAAAGAGATCACCCTCGACGTGACGCTGATCAACGAGGCGCCGGCGCCGTGGGATGCGACGCTGACCAAGGCGGCGTTCAGCGCCACAGGCAAGGTCAGTACGGCCGACTTCCCGATGGCCAAGGCCGCGGCCGGCTTCGGCCTTGGACCGGATGTCGACATCGTCATGGATTTGGAAGCGGTGAAAAAGTAATCCGGCGAGCGAGTGCCGCGCGCAAGGTCGCGCGGCACTTCATCGGACAGGGCGCAAAGTGCGCACTCAGTCAAAACAAAGTTCTCGCTCGGACAAGACGCAGATTGGCCGGTGCCGCATTATTCCCAGTGAAGATCGGCACATAGCCGGCGCGCTTACCAATCGGGATGGAACAATGCGATTTTCGGGAAAGACGGCTTTCATTACCGGCGGCGGCACCGGGATCGGCGCGGCGGTGGCCAGGCGCATGGCGGCCGACGGCGCCAAGGTGGTCCTGATGGGCCGGCGGCGCGAGCCGCTGGAAGCTGTGACCAAGGATATTGGCGGTCTGGTGGTGCAGGGCGATGCCGCCGATCCGAAGGCGGTGCGTGCGGCGCTTGCCGAAGTGCATGAAAAAATCGGACCGGTCGACATCCTCGTCGCCAATGCCGGCGGCCATGGTGTCGGCCCGACGATTTCGATGAGCGACGAAACCTGGAGCCTGGCGACGCGCACCAATCTTGACACCGCTTTCGTCTGCGCCCGCGAATGCCTGCCGGACCTGATCGCGCGGAAGGGCAACATCGTCGTCGTTGCCTCGATCGCCGGCCTGTTTGCCGGCCCGGACGCCGCCGGCTACGTCACCATGAAGCATGCCTGCATCGGCTTCGGCAAATCGCTGGCGCGCGACTATGGCCGCAAGGGCGTGCGCACCAACATCATCTGCCCGGGTTGGGTCTCGACCGACATGGCCGACGAACAGATGGCGGTGATCGTCGAGAAGCACGGACTTGGCTCGATCGACGATGCCTACCGGCTGGTGACCAGGGACGTCCCGCTCGGCCGGCCGGCGACACCGGAAGAGGTTTCCAACGTCGTCTGCTTCGTCGCTTCGAGCGAGGCGGCCATGATGAACGGTTCGATCCTGACCGTCGATGGCGGCGCCACCGTCGTCGACCTGCCGACATTAGCTTTTGTCGATTGATTGGGAGAGTGCGATGAACGACCAGAACAGGCCGGCGGACTGGAAGCATTTCGACGATTTCGCCGCCGGCATCGCCACCAACCGGCTGGCGACGACATCAGCGTTGCGCGGCCAGACCTTCAAGATCACGCTCGACACGGGGCGCACAATCGACCTTGCCTTCACGTCGCCCGACACGGTGGCGTGGAGCGAGGGCAGCGAGGCCGGCGCGGACTGGTACGAGGCGCTCGAAGTCGCCGCCAACGTGTTCTTCATCAACATGACTTTCGCCGGCCGGCCGACCGAGGATGAGGCCTACATCGTCAACACCAGCACGCGCCGCGTGCTGTCGGTGCGCGAACGGGTGCGTGAAGCAGGCGAAGCGCCCGGCGAGCCGCGCGTCGCGCAGACCTGGTCGGCCGGCGTGCTCGGCGACCTCAGCGTGGCGCCGACCGGCATCAAACCGGCGCCGACCCGGGACCTGATCGGGCTCACCGCGCACTACACATACAGCCCCAACCACGTCTACGAGCACATTTATCTGAGCTCCGAGCGCTATGCCTGGCAGAACCTCGTCGGCATCCAGCGTGGCCATGGCGACGTCGACCTGGCGACCACCTGGAAGTTTGCCGACAACCAATATGTGTTCGGCTTCCGCGAGTTCATCATCCCGGTCGCCTCGCTGTTCTTCTACAATTGGGACGTCATGCGCTCGACCGGGAAATTCCTCGGCGTGACCAGCCTGGGCAAGGTCGAGAACAAGCCGGCCGGCGCTCACATCGAGAAGAAATCCAGAACCGTCTACGACGAAGGCAAGGCGCCGGTCTGACCGCGCGGGAGAACGCGATGAACAAGAACTACGAAGCGATCAAGGCCCATTACGCCGGTTCCGATGCCAAGGACCTATCTGCGATGATGGCGCCAATCACCAGCCGCACCGCCTGGACCGAAATGGCGGGCTTCCCCTATGCCGGCACCTATGTCGGCCCCGACGCCATCATAGCGGGGGTCTTCAAGCGCATCGGCGAGGAGTGGGACGGCTACACGCTGAAGCTCGAAAGACTGGTCGACGGCGGCGCCACCATCGTCGGCATCGGCACCTATTCGGGCACCTACAGGAAGACCGGCAAGCAAATGTCGGCGCGCGTCGTCCATGTCTGGGAGATGGACGACGGTAAAGCCGTGAGTTTCGAGCAGTTCACCGATACCAGGCTGGTCGCGGCAGCGACGGTCTGAGGCATGCGGGCGGGCGCCGATGCGTCCGGCCGATGAAACAACCTGGGAGGATGCAATGGGAAACAATCTGAAGGCAATGCTGGCGGGCCTGGTGCTGTCGACCGCACTTGCGGCCGGCGGCACAGGGGTCGCGAATGCCGCCGGCGACGAGATCGTCATCGGCGCTCCGATCTCCTTGACCGGGCCGCTGGCCGGCGACGGCAAGGAGCAGAAATGGGCCTATGAGCAAGCGGTGGCCGACATCAACAAGGCCGGCGGCATCATGCTCAAGTCGGCCGGCAAGAAGCTGCCGGTGCGCCTCGTCGTCGCCGACGACGAAAGCTCGGAAAGCAAGGTCGCCTCGGCGCTGGAAAACCTCATCAAGGTGCAGAAGGTCGACGCGCTGCTATCGACCCATTCCGGGCCGATGAACATCGCCGGTGCCATCGTCGCCGAGAAATACAAGAAGTTCTACATGATCACGACGGCGTTCCCGTTCGAGTGGCAGCCGTTGAAGCTCAAATACTCGGCCCTCTTCTTCTTCCACCCGGGGCCGGGCGCCGAGGTGCCATTCGAGATCTGGAACAAGCTGCCGGCCAATGAGAAGCCGAAGAACCCGGCACTTGTCACCGAGGATTCGCCCGACGGCAAGGGCTTTGGCGGCGCCTTCGAGGCGGCGGCCAAGAAATATGGCTACACTTTCGCGGTCGACGATCCCTGGGCGATCGGGGCCACCGACTATTCGGCGCTGATCACCAAGCTCAAGGCCGCCAATGTCGACGCCATGCTGGTGTTCGGCTCGCCGGCCGACACGGTGACGCTGCTGCGCCAGATGAAGGAGCTCGGCTTCTCCGTGCCTTATCTGCATGGCTGGAAGGGCACCTGGACGGGCGAGTTCCACGAAGCGCTCGGAGCGGATTCGGACTACATCATGACCGACGGTTTCTGGTCGTCGAGCTATCCCTATCGCGGCGCCAAGGAACTCGGCGATCGCTACGAGGCCGAATTCAAGAAGGACTCCGTCACAGTCGGCGCCTTCTACGCTAATGCGCAGGTGCTGGCGCAGGCGATCGAAAAGGCGGGAACCACCGATGCCGCCGCGCTGCATGACGCGGTCTTCAACCAGGAATTCAAGGACACCGTCGTCGGCGATCTCAAATTCGACCAGACCGGCTTTGCGCTGATCCCCAGCGTTGCCACGCAATGGTGGCAAGGCAAGCACCAGCTGATCTTCCCGAATGGCAACTGGACCTACAAGCCGGCGCCGGCCTGGGACAAGCGCTGAGCGGCGAGGGCACGGGCTCCGACGTTGCCGCCTGCCCTTCTCCCCGTCCTACTCGGGGAGAAGGCCGGCAGGGCGATGAGGGCGGCGCTGACCTCGATAGATTGCGCGGATAGCTTCCCCTCGAGAAACGGAAACACACGATGCAGCCTGACGAAACCTTGCTTCGCCTCGAGGCGATCCAGAAGCGGTTCGGCGGGCTTGTCGTGCTCAACAACATCGACATCGCCGTCGGAGCCAATGAGCTGATCGGGCTGATCGGTCCCAACGGCGCCGGCAAGTCGACACTGTTCAACGTAATTACCGCGCTCTTCACCCCAACCCAGGGCCGTATCCGCTTCCGTGGCGAGGACATCACCGGCACGGCCCCGCATCGCATCTGCCGGCTCGGCATTGCCCGCACCTTCCAGCTGGTGCGCACGTTCCTGACCATGACGGCCTTCGAGAACATCATGGTAGGTGCCGTCTATGGCTCGGGCGGCCGCGTCAAGCATGCGACGGCAGCCGCCGAGGAGGCACTTGAACTGGTCGGGTTGACCGCCAAGCGCGATGTCCGCACCGCGCATATGACGTTGTCCGACCGGCGGCTGCTGGAGATCGCGCGAGCCGTTGCCTCCAGCCCGGGGCTGCTGTTGCTGGACGAACCGATGGCGGGGCTGAACCCGACCGAGATCCAGCGCACGGTCGATGTCATCCGCCGCGTGCGCACAGACAAGGGGGCCTCGATCCTGTGGGTAGAGCACAAGGTCGATGCCATCATGAAGGTATGCAGCCGGGTGATCGTGCTGGACCATGGCGAGAAGATCGCCGACGGCACGCCGCGCGAGATCGTCGCCAACCGCAAAGTGATAGAGGCCTATCTTGGCGAACCGGCTGCTTGACGTCACCAATCTGGAAGTCGCCTATGGCGACGTCGGAGCGCTGTGGGGCGTGTCGATCCACGTCGACGCCGGCAGCATCGTCGCCATTGTCGGCGCCAACGGCGCGGGCAAGACGACGCTGCTGAAGACCATCTCCGGTCTGCTGAAGCCGAAGCGCGGCGAGATCTTCCTCTCCGGCGCGCCGCTGGCCGGCAAGGCGCCGGAGGAGATCGCGGCGATGGGCATCGCGCATGTACCGGAAGGGCGCGGCCTGTTCCGGCAGATGACCGTGCTGGAAAACCTCGAGCTCGGCGCCTTCCAACCCAAGGTGCGGAAGCGCTTCAAGCAGTCGCTGGAGAAAGCCTACACGCTGTTTCCGCGGCTAAAGGAGCGGGCAGGGCAGAAGGCCGGTTCGCTCTCCGGCGGCGAGCAGCAGATGCTGGCGATCGCGCGCGCCACCATGTCGGACCCGTCGCTGCTCATCCTCGATGAGCCGTCGCTGGGGCTCAGCCCGATCGTGGTGCAGCAGATGTTCGCGCTGATCGAGACCTTGCACAAGCAGGGCGTCACCATCCTCCTGGTCGAGCAGAACATCCATCAGGCACTGAAGGTCGCCGACTATGCCTTCGTGCTGAAAACCGGCGAGCTTGCCATGCAAGGCACTGGTGCCGAGCTCATCGCCGATCCCGAAATCCAGAAGGCCTATATGGGCGTCTTGGAGGTGCAATGATGCAGAACATTCCGCCTCCCGAAATCCTGCTGCAGCTGTCGCTCAACGGCGCGCTGGGCGGCGCCATGTACGGCGTTGCGGCGGTGGGCCTCAGCCTCATCTTCGGCACCATGCGGCTGATCTTTCTGGCGCAGGGCGCGATGATCATCCTGTCCGCCTATTTCGTACGGGCGCTGTTCTACGGCGTCGGCCTCGACCCTTTCGCGTCGCTGCTGATCGTCGTGCCCGTCGGGCTCGTCGTCGGCTGGCTGGTCTACCAAGGCCTGTTTCGCCGCGCGGCGGCAGCGGAGGACCGCAACATCTCACTCTTGATCGCGGTCGGTCTGATGTTCCTGATCCAGAACCTGATGACGGTTATCTGGGGCGGCAACACCGCGGCCATCGTCACCTCCTACACGGCGAGCGGCATCGAGATTTTGGGCGTGCGCACCTCCTTCACCCGCTCGATGGGCTTCGTGATTGCGCTCGCCGGTACCGGCCTGGTGGTGCTATTCCTGCGCAAGACATTGGTTGGTAAGGCGGTGCGCGCGGCCTCCGAGGACATGGAGGCGGCGACGCTGATGGGCATCAGCCCGCACCGCGTCAACGCCGTCGCCTTCGCGATCGGCATCGGACTCGCCGGAGCGGCCGGCGTCGCGGTGGCGACGACTTTCCCGTTCAACCCGTTCGCCGGCTTCATCTTCAGCCTCAAGGCGCTGGTGGCGCTGGCGCTGGGCGGGATCGGCAATGTCGCGGGCGCACTTGCCGGCGGCATCATCCTCGGCCTGATCGAAGCCTATGTGCAGTATTTCATCTCGGGCGGCTGGACCAACGCCATCGCCTACGGCGTGTTCCTGGCGGTGCTGATGTTCAAGCCGGAAGGCCTGTTCAGCCGGCCCTACAAGAAGGCTTGAGCGTCATGATGATGAAAGCCTTGCCGGAACAATTCTGGATTGGGATCGCAATTGCCGTGGTCGCTGCCCTCGCGCTGGTGCCGCTCCTGCCCGGCGCGATCGATTCTTACGCCTTCTCGTTCCTGTTCTTCGTTTTCATCTACGCCACTATGGCGCAAGGCTGGAACCTCGTTGCCGGCTTCGGCGGCCAGATCAGCCTCGGCAACCATGCCTTCTTCGGCTCGGCGCCTACACCACCGCCATTCTGTGGAGCGGCAATTATCTCTGGGGCACGTTCTATGACGCCTATCCGCGGATCTACTATTTCGACCCGGTGACGATGATGCTGGGCGGGCTGGTCGCGGCCGTCGCCGCCATCATCATCGGCCTGCCGCTGCTGTCAAAGCTGCGCGGCGACTATTTCGCGCTCGGCACGCTCGGCTTCGGCGAGATCATCAAGGTGATGTTCATCAATGGCGGTGATTTCACCGGCGGCGCCTTCGGCGTCGTGGCGCCCGCCGGCACCTTCGATACGCTCTTGCCGCACTATCTGGTCGGGCTCGGCCTGATGGTGGGCACGGCGCTTGCCATCCGCTTGCTGATGCGCTCGCGCTACGGCCTGGCGCTGATCGCCGTGCGCGACGACGAGATGGCGGCTTCGGCCAACGGCATCGATACGCTGAGGGTCAAGGTCGCCGCCTTTGCTGGCAGCGCCTTCATCGCCGGCGTCGCCGGCAGCCTCTATACCTACTACATCTTCCATGTCGGCCCGGACTCCGTCTTCGACCTCGACTGGATGCTTTTGCCGCTGATGATGACGGTGGTCGGCGGCACCGGCACCCTGCTCGGCCCGATCCTCGGCGCCTTCGTCATGTACGCGGTGTTCGACCTGGCGCGCATCGTGGTGCCGGATTACCACCCGGTGATTTCGGGGCTGACCATCATCTTGGCGATGCTGTTCTTGCCGAAGGGGCTGATGCGGAGTTTTGCGGGCAGGGCGCGGACGGCTTGAGGTCTGGGTACAGCCCTGTTGAAGCGTCAGCGCTGCAAGTCGGGAGTGAGAGCCCTCGAAAAATTATGGAAGGTGAGGATGCAATGTGCCTCATACGGGCGCAAAACAATTTGCTGTATCCGATAAAGGTACGGCTAACAGCACCTTCCTAATGCACCACCATACGCACTCGCTCCCGCAAATCTCTCGGCGCCACGTCATACTTGCTTCTGAACGCCCGCGAAAAATGTGCGCTCGAATTGAACCCGCAGGCAAACGCGATTTCCGAGATGGAGGCTGAGGCGCGGGCGGGCGACAGCAGCTCCTGCTTGCTGCGCTCCAGCCGCCTATCCCACACGAACCGCTCCAGTGTGGTGCCTTCGCCTTCGAAGGCGCGGTGCAGATAGCGGCGGGAGCAGCCCATGTGGCGGGCTATGTCCTCGGCCGACAGGTTTGAGCGCGCCAGGTTGGCGTCGATATAGGCGACGATGCGTTCGCGCAGCGCTTCCAGCGGCGAGCGGCGGAAGTCCGGCGCCGTCGGCTTTGCCTGGATCAGTCCGTTGACGAGTTGTATCAAGCTTTCTCCGACACGGCGGCAGCCGGCCTCGTCGAGCTTGTGAGCGGTGCCGATCGCCATCTGCATCAGACCGGAAACGATATGGGTGAGGCTGTCGTCGTTGCCGGGCAACGGCACCGGCGCCGAGAGCCGCGCCAGCGTCCCGTCGCCGAAGGTCGAGCGCGGCACCTGCAGGATGAGCTGGTCAACATCCGACAGGTTTTGCAGCGAATAGCTGCGCATTGGATCATAGATGATCGCAGCGCGTGGGCCGAGATCGACCGCGACCTCCTGCTGCTCGAAGCGGCTGTGACCGCTGAGCTGCATCAGGATCTTGATCGCGTCGGGATCGAAGCTGCGCCAGAAGGTACGGTCGCTGACGACCAGATGCGACTTGGCCTTGATCTCGGAAAGCCGGCAGGAGCCGAGATGCACGGAAACGAGCTTCGGCAGCGACGGCGCCTCGCCGCGTGAGAAACGCTGGGTGATCGGGCCGAACAGCATCCGCGACGCAGATAGGAAAGCCTCGCCGTCGGCGACGCTCACGTGGTGGGCGATCATAGTCTCCTCCACATTCTCGTTGTTCCCGTCTTGTCGCGGGATTGTGACGCAGCGGCAGCGCCACGTCATCCTTAACATGATAAGCATCTTTGCCGCAACGGCGGAGGTGCTTCACGCCGCGCCGGACGAAGTCGGCCGGCATCCTGGTGTCCGCGTTACTGAAGGGCCCCATGCCGCTGCCGTGCGGAAAGGCCCGATCTTGCGGTCGAGCCGTTTCAAAGGCCGGTACCCGGTCGCCGTCGGCGAGATAGCCGTGCACGTCGGCGCGATAGCCGGTCCGCTCGGTGGCCAAGCACTGGAAGACACATTCATCAGGGCGTCCATGCCGGCACAGGGAAGGCGTTCCGCCTCGGTCTATTCGACTTCGGACGCGCGAGCACGGCGAGCAGATCGCCGCCGTTCTCCTCGGAGGACCCTTCATAGGTCCTCCGGATCAGATCGAATTGGCGCTCATCTCAGCCCCACTTCATCTCGCCCTTCGCGACCTTCGAGCCGATGTCGAGGGCGACGCCCATGCCGAGGCCTGGGAAGCGGGCCTCCATCGCGCTCTTCAGCGCCGCGGCGTCCGCGGCCTTGGCGAGTTCCTGCTCGAAGGCCAGAAGATAGGTCTTGGTGTATTCGACAGCGGAGATGTCGACCGGCGACTCAGGCGTCATGTGCCCCGGCACGACGACGGTCGGTTTGCGCGCTGCGATCTTGTCGAGATTGGCAATCCAGACCGCGCGTGATTCCCTGGTCGGGGTGTCGGCGGTCCAAACATGAACGCCGGCGAAGACCAGGACGCCGCCAAACACCGCGTTCAGCGAGGGCGCCCAGAGATAGCGGCGATTAGCGAGGCCCTCGGCGGCGACGAACTCCACCGTCTCACCATCCACAGTCAGTGACGGACCGTCAAACGCATCGGGCAGGACGATGTCGGCCAGCGTCTGCGGACCGTTCTCCTTCAGTTGGGGTCCCCATACATCGAGCTTCTTCTTGACCGACGCCTTGATCGCGGCAACCGTGTCCGAGGCGGCGACGACCTTGGCCTCGGGGAATGCCTCACGCACCGGCTTCAGGCCGAAATAGTAGTCCGGGTCCGACTGGCTGACATAGATCGTGGTCAGTTTCTTGCCGCTGGCCTTGATCTCTTCGGCCAGCGCGCGGCCGTCCGGATAGGTGAAGCCGCCGTCGATCAGCAGCGCCTCGGTGGCGCCGGAAAGCAGGACGGGGGCGCGGAAAAAACCGTTTGGGCCGGCCGGGAAATGCTTCCAGGCAAGTCCGGTTCCAGCCGCACGGCCGATATCGGCAGGGGCGAAGACGGCAGCGGCGCTGATGGCAAATGTGGTTTTCATGACTTGTCTCCTCGTAAGCATGTGGGTGTCCTCTCGGATTGGATGGCGCTGAAGAAATCGGGGTGCGCGCGATATTGAGATCGAGTCGGCCGGGTCCAGCCGCCGGATAAATTCAGGAAGCTCAGATAGGGCCGAGTGATCGTGGTGTGGACGATACCGTTCTCGCAGTCCCCGACATGGACCCACGGTCGTCCCGGCAACCTCGGTCCAGACCATGAACACCCCTGGCCGAACTTCCAGCGCCCGGTCGCGGACGGCCTCCGCCTTGGCGAACTTGGCCGCCTCCGGAGGCAAGCGCATGAAGGTGCCTCGGCATCGAACTGCAGATGGAAGGCGAGGTCGCCGAAGCGAGCCTCGTAGACGTGGCCCATTGCGGGAAAAGCCTCGATCGTCACTCTGCTTTTCCTCCTGCGCGAACCCGGTTGCCCGACGCACAGAAGGATGGACCGTTTCGATTGGACGATAAATATCGATGAATTGGATTCAATGTGAGGTATAAGCGCACAATCGGAGCAGGCGAGCATGGAAGCGATCAACCTCAACAGACTGGCGTACTTCGCGGCCGTGGTGGACATGGGCTCGTTCACTCGCGCGGCCGATCGGCTAGGCGTCAACAAGACAGTCGTCAGCCAACAGGTTGCGCGGCTTGAAGCGGAATTGAAGACAAGCCTGCTGCTGCGCACGACGCGCAGGGTCGAGCCGACCGAGGCAGGCCGGCAGCTTCACGCGCGATGCGTGATGATCCTGAGCGAGGCAGAAGAGGCCTTCGCCGAACTTGCCCAGACCAATGCTCAGCCGTTGGGCGTACTGCGGATCACCGCGTCCAACGATTACGGCGCGATCACCGTCGCGCCACTGGCAGCCGAGTTCTGTCGAATCTATCCGGCATGCCGGGTCGATCTCATCCTCTCGGACGCCAGGATGGATCTGGTCGCCAACCAGATCGACCTTTCGATTCGCGTAGGTTGGCTTACCGACTCCAGCCTGCAGGCGCGCCGGATCAGCTCATTCCGGCAATTTCTGGTCGCCGCGCCCGACATAGCCGGAGACTTGTCCCCGAGCGAGCCCGAGGAACTGTCCGGCCTCCCCTTTGTCGCGAATGTCGCGCTGAAGGAGCCGCTGGTGTGGCGGTTTACCCGGGGGGATCATGAACTGCGGACAGTCCGCATGAAGCCCGGCATGACGATCAACAGCACCCCGGCCGTGCTGGAGGCAACCCTAGCGGGCGCCGGTATGTCGATCCTTCCCGATTTTCTTGTCGGCGATCATATGGCGGCTGGCCGGCTGGTGCCGATTCTGCCTGCCTGGACGCTGCCTACCGGCGGCATCCACGCCGTGTATCCGGCCGGCCGGTTCCGCCCGCCCAAGGTTGCACGGTTCGTCGAGATGCTTTCTCAGAACGGCAGGCAGCGGCCTCGAAACCTCTTCCGCAACGGCTGATGTCTGCTCGCGGGCGTCGTCTCGCCACCGTGTACAGCGAAGTCGCCCCGAGTTCCTCTTTCGAGAAAGTCCGTCCAACGCCCTGAGCGTGTTCCGACCAGCCGGTCGAACCGATCGGAAACTGATCTTGGGCAGCAGAAATCTGACCGCCGGCTATATGAGCCGCTCGCGGCATTGCGCGAGCGTCTTCGCTCTGCGGATATCCGGGCGGAGGGCAGCCGCTCGTTCCGCCCGATTTTGCGAGATTATGGCGCAAGGGCATGCCCGATGCATCCGTCGCGGAGATGCAAGGCTAAGGTTCGCCGGTGAGACGCGCCGTGATCAACCGTGCTGCCTTGATTGCTGCCCTGCCCTGTGTGGCTGCGGTCGCGTCGTCGACGCGTGAGACGGGCGAAGCCACCGCCAAGGTGCCGATCGGCTGGCCGTCAGCGCCGAGGATCGCCGCGGCGATGCTGTGCACGCCTTCCTCATAGCCCTGTGCGCTGCGAGAGTAACCGCGCGTGGCGGCAAGCCGTATCGCCTCCACAACCTTGTCCGGCCGCGTCACCGTATGCCGGGTGAACACCTGCAGCGGCTTTTTGAAATAGGCGCCGACCACATCCGGGCTTGAAGCGGCCAGGAAGGCGACGCCGGACGCCGTGCCGTGCAGCGGCAGCACCTGGCCAACATCGACATTGACGCGGTTGGCCTTGGTGGAAAGCTCAACATGGACGGTCAGCAGCGCCCCGGCGCTGAATTCCGACAGATGCACGGTCTCGCCGGTTTCGAGCGAAAGCTCTCGCGCCACAGGCGCCGCGACGCGGTTGAAAGGGAAATGTGCGTCGCGAATGCGGGCCAGCCGCGACAGGCCGGCGCCCAGCCGGTAGCGGCGACTCTTCGGCTCCTGCTCGATCAGCCGGTGGTTGGAAAGCGCTACCAGCAGGCGCCTTGCGGTGGCTTTGTCGAGACCGGCCTTGCGGGCGAGGTCGGAGAGGCCGATCTCCGGTTCACCCACCGTGAACAGCTCCAGCAGCGAAACCGCCTTGCCGACTGTGCTCATTATCGATTCTCCGAGATACTTCGCGTGTGAATTAACTTGACAGCAGCCGACCCGCCTTGCAGTCTATAACATACAAAATGCTGGTTCAAATAGTGAACCAGATTGGAACGCGCGCGCCCCAAAATAATCGCGCGGCAGGGAGAGTTAAGCGCTGTGATGGCTGCCAGCAGAAGCGATTCGCATTCAACGACCATTGGTGAGTTGCTCGACCGCGAGCAGGCGCGCTTCAGTGACACGCATCCGCGCTCAGCGGCGGCCTGGGAAGAGGGCAAGCAGCGTTTCCTCTATGGCGGACCCTCGCACTGGATGCGGCGCTGGGCCGGCGGCTTCCCGGTTTATGCCGCGTCGGCCAGCGGCGCCCATATAAGAGACATCGACGGTCACGACTATGTCGACTTCGCCCTTGGCGACACTGGCGGCATGTGCGGCCACGCGCCGGAGGCGGTGACTTGCGCCGCACTGCGCCAGTTGCAGAACGGCACAACGATGATGCTGCCCACGGAGGACAGCCTGTGGGTTGGCACTGAGCTGCATCGTCGCTTCGGACTGCCCTACTGGACGCTGACCACCTCGGCCACCGACGCCAATCGCGGCGCCATCCGCATCGCCCGCATGATCACCGGCCGCGACAAGGTGCTGGTTTTTTCCGGCTGCTATCACGGCAGCGTCGAGGAAGCGCATGTCGAGATCCGCGACGGCCGTGTCGGCCTGCGCAACATGATCCATCCCAACGGTGTCGACCATTCGGCCGTATCGAGGGTGGTCGAGTTCAACGATGTCGCTGCGCTCGAAACGGCACTCTCGGCTGGCGACGTCGCCTGCGTGCTGACCGAGCCGCTGATGACCAATTTCGGCATGATCCCGGTCGCCGACGGCTTTCATGACGCCCTGCGCGAGATCACCCGCCGCACCGGCACGGTCTTGATCATTGACGAGACGCATACGATCTCCAGCGGACCCGGCGGTTATTCGTCCGAGCATGGGCTGGAGCCGGACATTCTGGTCGCCGGGAAGGCCATCGCCGGCGGCATTCCGGCCGGCATCTTCGGCGTCTCGCAGGCGATCGCCGAGCGGTTGTGGGCCATCGTGCCGATGGTCAATCCGCGCGTGCGCCAGTCGGCGCATCTCGGCATCGGCGGCACGCTGGCCGGCAACGCACTCACCGTAGCCACGATGCGCGCTGTGCTGGAAGAGGTGCTCACGCCCGCCAACTTCGAAATCATGATCGGCAGAGCCTCGCGGCTGGCGGAGATGGCACGTGGCATCATAAACGCCAATAAGTTGCCGTGGCATGTGACGCAGATCGGCGCCCGCGCCGAGATCATGTTCATGCCCGATCCGCCGCGGAACGGCGCCGACGTCATCGCCGGCCGGCGCGGCGATCTCGAGACGCTGCTGCACGCCTTCTACATGAACGAGGGCATATTGGTGACGCCCTTCCACACCATGTTCCTGATGTGTCCGGCGACGACCGAGGCCGATGTCGACCGCCACGCCGAGGTCTTCACCCGTTTCATAGATCTTGTGCGTGGCGCCGGAGTCGTCTGAGCGATGGCGAAACCATTCGATCTCAGCGGCAAGGTGGCGCTGGTGACCGGCGGCGGACGCGGCATCGGTGCTGCGATCGTCACCCGCTTCGCCGAGGCCGGTGCTAGTGTCGTCATCGCCAATCGAACGTTCGATATGGCAAAAGCGCTGGCCGCCGAATTGTCCGCCCGCAAGCTTGATGTGCGTGCGGTTCCGCTTGCTGTGCTCGACCGCGCCAGGCTGCACGCACTGGTCGGCGACATCGTACGTCAGGCGAGCCGGCTCGACATCGTCGTCCACAATGCCGGCGGCTGTCCCTGGGCCTCGATTGAGGATCTTGACGAGGACAAGCTCGATGAAGCGCTGGCGCTTAACCTCAAGCCTTGCTTCTGGCTGGCGCAGGCAGCAGTGCCGGTGATGCGCAAGAACGGCTTCGGCCGCATCCTTGTCACCTCTTCAGTGTCGGCGCGCTTGGCGATGGCCGGCGGCGCGCATTACTCGGCCGCCAAGGCCGGCGTCAACGCCTTCATTCGGGGTGCCGCCTTCGAATTCGCGCGCGACGGCATTACCGTCAACGGTGTCGAGCCGGGCTTCATAGCCAAGCCGGGCAGGGGCACGATGAGCGCGCCGGAAGTTGCCGGGCGCCTCGGCCAACACATCCCCGTTGGCCATCTCGGCGAGGCGGACGACATTGCCTATGCCATGCTCTACCTCGCCTCGGAGCAGGCCAAATACACTACCGGCCAGACGATCGTCGTCGACGGCGGCTCAACGCTGCCGGAAACCGGCTTCGCCGTCGAGCGCCATTGGGGGCTGACATGAGCCGATGCCTCGAAGGCCGCAAGGCGCTGATCACCGGTGCTGCCACCGGAATGGGCCGCGCCACTGCCGAATTGTTCGGCCGGCACGGCGCCGAAGTCATCGCCTTCGGCCTCGGCGGTGAGGGACTGGACGGCGCCGTCAAGGCGAGCGGCGGTGCCGCCGTGCTCGGCGACATCACCAGCGCAGACGATGTCGCACGTGCTATCGACGCCTGCGGCGGGTGTCTTGATATCGTCGTAAACGCCGCCGGAGTGATGATCCTCGACGAGCCGGAGAGCCTGAGCGATGAGACCTGGGCGCGCAGCTTTGCGGTCAATGTGACGGGCGCCATGATGGTCTGCCGCGCCGCACTGCCGCTCATGAAAAAGCGCGGCGGCGCGATCGTCAACATCGCCTCCGTCGGCGCCTTCAACGCCAGCGGCCAAAATGCCGCCTATTCGGCCAGCAAGGCAGCACTCGTCTCCTACACCCACTCGCTCGCCTTTGCACATGGCCCCGACGGCATCCGCGCCAACGCGTTGGCGCCTGGCTGGGTGCGGACGCCGATGAGCGTCTACGAAATGGAAGTGGCGGCAGCGGCCAACGGCTCGACGCCCGACGAGGAGTTCACCGCGCTCACCGGCCGTATTGCGCTCAGGCGTGTCGCCGAACCGTCTGAGATCGCCAACTGCTGTCTGTTCCTGGCTTCCGATGCCGCCTCCTTCGTCACCGGTGCTGTGCTCGTCGCCGACGGCGGCGGCCGTGCACCAACGCAAAACAGGGCAGTGTGATGCGACCTGACCAGTGAGGCTTGTCACAGGCGAATGGCCAGGATACCGGCGCTCTGATAAGCGGCGCCACTTGTCTCACGCTGCTGCCTCTACCGACATTCAGATAGGGAAGACCGCGTTGATTTGCCCCGCCGCGCTTTTGGCTGCAATTCAGGCAGCCACGATGGCGCCAACGGTCGAACAGGCCAGGACTTGCTTTACACCCGCGTTCATAAACACCCAGAACGCGCGGCGATGGCAGGAATGGTCGATATGGTCGCGCGGATTGCCGTGCGAATACATGCACAACGCGCGTTTCGCTTTGCCTTCCGCGGTAATCGAGGCATCTGAACAGAAAGCATATCCGACAATATTGCCGCGGACTGCCTTCCGGACGCCCACATAGGTGAACAAGTACGCTCCCGTGGTGAACCCGACCCAAAGCGCTTCTCCCACTGGCGAAGAGACTGCACCATCAAGGTCCGGTGTCAAACACCCAGTTTCGAACCGGCTCTCAGACCGCCTGCTGCTGGAGCCGCATGTTCTCGCGGTACAGGCTGATGTGGTCCTTGAAAATACCGCCGACACAATCCTGGAAGGTCGGCAGCGTCGCGATGTCGATGGCGGCGCCCTTGGCAAACCAGGCGATGATCTCGTCGGATTCCGTCATATACTGTCCCGGCGTTAGCTCGACAGTTGGAAAGCCGACCTTGGGCAGGTGCGCGGCGAGCTTCTCTGTGATCTGGCACTTCTCTTTGCTGCCCTGTTCGACCAGCCGGATGTCGACCTGGTCGAGCAGTCTCGCCTCAAGCAGGAACACGCGAACCTTCATGCAGAACGGGCAGCCATGGAGCAGGTAGACGATGGGCTTGAACACGGTATTGGTCATGGCAAATGCCTTTTGCCGGATGCACTGCGGGTTGGCCGTGGGGCGGCTATGCGCGCTCGAATATGCCGCCGCATGACCCCGTTCGGCCGCCGGCGTTGCAAGCGCACCGGCAGGCCGATATTCAGACATGCGGAATGATCAAGCCAAAACAGCGATTTCCGCTGCGAAGTCGCGATAGGAGCGCAGCGGGCGACCCAGCATGCCGGTCAATCGATCAACATCCCCTGCCTCAGGGACCATGCCAACCACAAGGAAGCGCTCGACCATGAGACGCATGTCGAGCGCCATCCAGCTCGGTGCGTAATTTCGGAGGTTTTGCTCGAACCCAGCGGTATCGTCGCCGCCATAGTGGATCGTCCGCCCAAGAACATTCGACCAGATGGCGGCGACATCGGCACCGGTCAGCGTGTCGGGACCAACGACATTGATCCGCTTGAGAGGAAGCGGCTCGCTTGCCTGCTCACGGCGAACCAGCTCGATGGCTGCGATCTCACCGAGATCGCGCGCGTCGACCATCGCGATGCCTTTGTCACCGATCGGCATCGGATAGACACCGTGACCGAGCACCACGTCCTTCACCGAATAGTCGTTGTTGATGAAGTATGCAGGCCGCAGGATGGTGGCGTTGAAGCCCAGCTGCTCCAGCATGCGTTCGACACTGAACTTACCGGCGAAATGCGGCACGTTCACGTAGATGTCGCTGTGAAGCACGGACAGATAGACGATCCGCTTGATCCCGGCCTCATGGGCCAGATTGAGGGCGATCAGCGCCTGGGTAAACTCGTCGGGCACCACGGCGTTGAGCAAGAACAGGGTGGACACGCCCGAGAAGGCCGTGCGCAGCGCATCGACGTCAAGCAGATCGCCTTCGGCGAGGGCAACGGCGGCTGGTAAATTGGCCTTCGAGGGATCGCGGACGAGCGCGCGCACATTAGCGCCGCGCTTGATGAGCTGATCGACGACATTGCGGCCGACGGTTCCGGTTGCACCGGTGACGAGGATAGTCATGTGGTCACTCCTGCTTTTATCAGATCGTTAGCGCTATTTAGGAGTCCACAAACGCACCGGAAGCTGCCATTTGTAGACACCCTGTCTCACTGGTGGAACGCATGGACCTGCTCGCCCTAGCCGACTTCAATCTGGTTGCACGTCATGGTGGATTCGGGCGAGCCGCGCGCGCCACAGGGCGCCCCAAGGCGACGCTCTCGCGGCGCGCCGCAGAACTGGAGAATAGCTTGGGCCTACGCTTGTTCGAGCGCGGGGCGCGTGCCCTGAAGCTCACGCAGGAGGGAAAGGACCTGCATGAGCGAACCAGTCGCTTGCTGACGGAAGTGGAGGAGACGGCCGCAGCGATTGCGTCGGGAGACCGGGAACCGCGTGGAAATTTGCGGATCAGTGCACCGTTGCTCTTCTCTCAACTTGCGATGGGTAAGCTGGCGGCAGGCTTCTCGCTCAAATATCCCGACGTTATCCTTGAAGTCACGACCGAAGACCGTGCAGTCGACATGGTCGAAGAAGGGTATGACCTGGCCATTCGCGTCAATCCGCGTTCCGATGAAAGCCTGGTGGGACGGGTCTTCATGCGTGATCGGCTTGTGATCGTGGCGAGCCCGCAAGTGGCGAGACCGCAAGACGGAGACGCCGCTCCGGCTGTCGTGCGGAGCTCGGACAGAGGACTCTCGTTGTGGAATATCAAACCGGACACGGGGCCGACGACGATCGCGTTCACCCCGGTGCTCAGCCTGTCGTCGCTCATCATGGTTCGCGATGCGGTCGTCATGGGCGTGGGTGCGGCACGGTTGCCGGTATCGCTCGTGAGTCATGATCTGGCCGCCGGCACGTTGGTGCATTGGGGGGACGTGGATGGTCCGGATACGGCCCTGTGGACGCTCTACCCGTCGCGGCGCCTGTTGAATGCCCGCGTTTCCGCCTTTCTCGACCATCTGAGAGGAGCGTTCCCAAAAGGAACTCCCGACGAATTGGCAGCGTTCATTCGGATTTGAAGCCGCCACGGTTACCTTCTGTCGGCCAACGCCATCACCCACGTCGCGGGCCAGCTTGATCCAATAACGCAAGCGACGACCGCCAGAAGGTGGCTGCTGCAGTCCGATGAACTACAGCAGCCGACGCATCAGCCCGCAAGCCGCGGATAGTCCGTGTAGCCGGCCGCGCCACCGCCATAGAAGGTGGATGGATCGGGCTCGTTGACGGGCGCGCCCAACCGTAGACGCTCGACGAAGTCGGGATTGGCCAAAGCCCAACGGCCGATCGAGGTCATGTCTGCCTGGCCCGAGACGATGTCCTGGTCCAGGGCTTCGCGTGTGCGGCCAAGCCGCAGCACCATCAGGGTCGTGGGCCACGCACGGCGGATGTCGGCGAGGAACTCGTCGCCCCCGCCATACATCAGATGGAGATAGGCCAGTTTCAGTGGTGCCAGCGCGGCGACCAGTTCGCGATAGAGCGCAGGACTCTCCGGACCTTCATCAAGCCCGCCCAAAGGCAGGCCTGGCGAAAGGCGGATAGCGGTGCGATCAGCGCCGATCTCATCGGCGACAGCCTGCGCCACTTCGACGGCGAACCGAATGCGGTTAGCGATCGGCCCGCCATAGGCGTCGGTCCGGTGATTGGCGTTCGGCGCAAAGAACTGATGGACGATATAGCCGTTGGCGCCGTGAATCTCGACGCCGTCGGCGCCGGCATCGATAGCCAGCCGCGCGGCCCGCCGGAAGTCCTGCACCGTGGCGGCGACTTCCTCGGTCGTCAGCGCGCGCGGCTCGGGGATGGGCTGCATGCCGCTCGCAGTGAACATCTGCTCACCGGGCGCGACGGCCGATGGGGCGACAGGCTGACGGTGATGCGGCGTGTTGTCCGGGTGCGACATGCGGCCGACATGCATGAGCTGCAGGAAGATCTTCGCGCCTTTTGCGTGAACCGCATCGGTGACCTTGCGCCAGCCGGCGACATGTTCGGGTGCGTGGATCCCCGGCGTCGCGAAATAGCCCTGGCCATCGGCCGAGGGTTGCACACCCTCGGTTATCAGCAGGCCAAGGGAGGCGCGCTGGGCGTAGTATTCAGCGGCGTGCTCGCCCGGTACGCCGTTGAACTCGGCACGGCTGCGAGTCATCGGGGCCAAGGCCAGGCGGTGGGGCAGGTCCATTTGGCCCACGCGGACCGGACTCCAGATAGTCGTCATGATAAACTCCTTGAAAGTTGAAAACTTGGTGATCAGCGGGTGAAATCAGCGACGATCTTGCCGGGTGCGTGGCCGGTGCGATTGCGCTCGATTGCGGAAGCCAAATCATCGAAGCCCACCACGTCGGCGATCGTCGATCGCAGGGCGCCGACGGCGACCTGCTGGGCGATCGCGGTCAGGCGCGCGGTATCAGGTTTGTTCGATAAAAAGACGCCGCGGCGGCCTGGCGGCGTACGTGATGCGAGGTCCGTGGCGGCGATGCTTACGAGAAGGCCATCGGGCGACAGGACTGCCCAGGAGCGGTTCACGACCTCACCACCGACGAGGTCGACGACGAAATCGATGTCGCGCGCAAGCAGCTCGAAGTTCTGCTGCCGATAGTCGATCACCTCGTCCGCGCCGAGCGCCCGGACATGTGGCAGGCTATTGGTCGAGGCCGTGGCAAAGACCGTCGCTCTGGCCGCCTTGGCGAACTGGACGGCAAAGCCGCCCACGCCGCCGGCTGCGCCATGGATCAGCACCCGCCGTCCGGAGAGGTCGAAATCCGCCGCCTGAATGACATGCCAGGCTGTCATCGCCGCGACCGGAATGGCCGCCGCCTCCACGTCGGACAGTGATGCCGGCGTCAGGACGAGCTTCTCGGCGTTGATGACCAGATGGTCGGCGTAGGCTCCGACGCCACCGATGGCGGCCATAACCCGATCCCCGGGCTTCACGCCTGTGACGCCGGGGCCGGTCCGAAGCACGACGCCGGCCATTTCGATGCCAAGCGTCGCGGGCAGGGTCAGCTTGAAGCGCTCGCGGAGGTAGCCTTCACGGATTTTCCAGTCGATACCGTTTACCGCGGCGGTCTTGACCGACACCAAGACCTCGCCCGGACCCGGCTCGGGCGCGGATACGCTATCGACTGTCAGCGATTCGGGGCCGCCATAGGCTTGAAGACGTAAGGCTCGGCCGGGGGCAAGCGGTTCGGATGTGGAGGCCCCGCGCTTGAGATCAGCGGATTGGATCATGTAGGTTCTCCTTCTTGGCAGAAGGTATGCGTTCGAAATCCGCGCCATAAGTCATCGAAATAAGACAGTCTGTCTCGCTGGAGAGACACCTAATGGCCTTCCGGCGTCTCCAATTTCGTATTTGTGGCCTTATCCGTACGGTGCTTTTCGGCCAGGCGGAAAAGCGGTCGGCCGACGGCGACCTTGTAGCGGCGCGTGATCGGGCTCGTCGATCATCAGCGCCAGGATCAGATGGGCCATGAGCCAGCTTCGGACGAGCCGCTCATCGCGTGCAGGAAGCTTATGAGTGCCCATGCCGCTCTTGAGCCGCTTGAAGGCGAGTTCTGCCAGTGTCTCGATCGAATACTAACCATAGCCTTCGGCCGGGTCCGCAGAGTGCACAGCCGCCGATCTCCATTGGCCGTCCGGCGCCCGTCCTCAGCCGGCGTGATATTCGAGCATGATGTCGATCAGCGCTCTGACTTTGCGTGGCGGGAAGTCGCCGGGAGGACGCACCACATAAAGCCCTGCCGCGACCACCGTGTGGTCGGCAAGCAGGGGGATGAGCGCACCGGAGGCGATGTGGGGCTCGATCAGGAAATCCGGCAGGGCCGCCACGCCGAGTCCGGCCAGCGCCGCCGAAAGCAGCGCTTCGCCGTTATCCGCCTTGAAACGACCGTGAGGATGGACCGCGATCGTTTTGCCTCCCTCGACGAACCGCCATGCTTCGGTCCCCTGCAACAGGCACTCGTGATCCGCGAGTTGGCCAAGCGTTTGCGGTGCCCCATGCCCGGCGACATAGGCGGGGCTGGCGACAAGCATGCCGGATATGGGCCGAATGCGTCTGGCGATCAGGCTCGAGTCAGGCAGAAATCCCGCCCTGATTCCCGCGTCGAAGCCCTCGGAAATCAGATCCACGAAACGATCGCTGTAGGCTGCATGAACATGCAGCAAGGGATGGCGTCGAGCGAGTTCGGCAAGAACCGGGGCGACAAGCCTCGGCCCGCCAGACAGGGGCGCGGCGATACGCAGAAGCCCGCGCACCGCGCCATCGGGTGCTATCGCATCCTGTGCCGCCTCGAACTCGCCGAGGATGCGAGTGGCGTGGTCGCGGAACGTCGCGCCGGCCTCCGTCAAGGCGGCGCCGCGAGTCGTGCGAGAGAGCAACTGGCTTCCGAGCGTTTCCTCCAGCCGAGCCAGCCGGCGGCTGACGACGGATTTTGCGACGCCCAGCCGCCGCGCGGCAGGCGATATGCCTCGCCCCTCCGCGATCTCCACGAAAGTCCTGACGTCCTCAATCTCCATAGCGTTCCGCTTTCAGCAACAATCAATCGCAAAACCGGAGGCTATCTTAAGCCGACAAGGAACGCCATCCTTTGTGGGTCAGTTCATCCGGCATAGCCGCGCCGGACCAACCCCATGGAGAAATAGATGAGCGTGCAAGACGTGTGGAAATACGAAGAATCTGCGCTGGTGCTGATCGACTACCAGCCGGAAATGTTCAGCCAGATCCGATCCGAAACGCCGGCCAACCTGGTCGAGCTCAACGTGCGGCTACTGATCAGGGCTGCACGGGCTTTCGACATGCCCATTATTCTCTCGACGGTCGGTGCAAACATGGGTGTCAACGGCCCCACGGTTCCGGCGATCCTCGCCGAACTGCCCGGCATCGAGGTGATCGATCGCTCGACAATGAACTCGTGGGAAGATCCGGCCTTTCGCGCCGCGGTCGAGAAGACCGGCCGCAAACGGCTGATCATCGGTGCCCTCTGGACCGAGATCTGCCTTGCTTTCCCGGTCATCGATGCGCTCAAGGACGGCCATGACGTGGCTTTCCCGGTCGACGCCGTCGGCGGTCGGTCGCAGCTTGCCCACAGCACGGCGATCCAGCGGCTCACTCATGCCGGGGCGGTCCCCAGTACGGCCTTGGCTGTCGTTACCGAACTCTTCCGCGACTGGGCGGGGCCGGTGGCCGACAAGGCCCGCGCGCTGGTGTACTGGTATTACGAGGAGCTTGCGAAGCTGCAGGGTCCGGCCGCAAAGGCCGCCTGAAGCGCCAGGCCGAGCACGGTTGGAGCGGCGGGGAAGCCTCTGACAGGGCCGATTTTTCCCGCCTGTTCTACCGGCAGCACCGGCGAGCCCCGCATAGTCGGCTCTCCCGCCGCCAATTTCCCTATTTTCGAAAAGGACGATCAAAATGAAAACTCAAACCGGCGCCGTTCGCGGCCCCATCAATCGTTGGAGCCTGGCGCTGTGGATCGCACAGGCGCTCCTGGCTCTCCTCTATCTGGCAGCCGGTGGCGCGAAACTGACACAGCCCATCGACGCGCTCGCCGCGAGCATGAGCTTCGTCACCCATGTACCGGAAGCCGTCACACGGCTGATAGGCACTCTCGAAGTGCTGGGCGCTGTCGGTCTCATCCTGCCGGCCGCGACGCGGATCAAGCCTTGGCTGACGCCGCTGGCGGCTGTCGGGCTTTCACTCATACAGGTGGGGGCGATCATCACGCATGCGCTGCTCGGCGAGACGGCCAAGATGCTGCCCATCAACCTGACGCTGCTCGCCTTGTCCTTGTTCATTGCTTGGGCCCGGCTGCGGAAAGCCAAGATCCCGGCTCGCTGAGCATGGCGAGTCACGAAGAGGGTAGGCCGGCCCGCCACTCGCGGATCACGACCCGTTGACGCAGACATCTACCGACATCGAGCCCCTGGAGCTTCAAAATGCAGTTCGGAATCTTCTCTGTCAGCGACGTAACGCGCAACCCGATCACAGGCGTCACGCCGAGCGAGGCGCAGCGGATCGATGCGATCGTCAAGATCGCGAAGCGGGCGGACGAGGTCGGGCTCGATGTCTTCGCCATCGGCGAGCACCACAACCCACCCTTTTTCTCGTCCTCGCCGACGACTCTGCTCGCCCATATCGCCGCGCAGACGCAGCGCATCATCCTCAGCACCGCCGTGACGCTCATCACGACCAACGACCCGGTGAAGATCGCGGAAGACTACGCGATGCTGCAGCATCTCTCGAAGGGGCGGACGGACCTGATGCTCGGCCGCGGGAATACAGTGCCGGTC
This sequence comes from Mesorhizobium sp. M1088, assembly GCF_040318575.1. Lineage (NCBI taxonomy): Bacteria > Pseudomonadati > Pseudomonadota > Alphaproteobacteria > Hyphomicrobiales > Phyllobacteriaceae > Mesorhizobium > Mesorhizobium sp. M1088. Next base: position 133,071 of record NZ_JAMYMO010000012.1, read on the forward strand.
TATCCCTGGTTTGGGAAGGACATGCGTGACGGCGTCGCACTGGCGCTCGAGAACTACAATCTGCTCCACAAGCTGTGGCGCGAGGACGTTGTCGATTGGCAAGGCAAATTCCGGACCCCGCTGCAAGGCTTCACGTCGATCCCGCGTCCGCTCGACGACGTTCCTCCCTTTGTCTGGCACGGCTCGATCCGCACTCCGGAGATCGCCGAGCAGGCGGCTTTTTACGGGAACGGCTATTTCGCCAACAACATCCTTGCGCCCAATCTGCACTTCCTGCCGCTGGTGAACTTCTACCGCGAGCGGTTCGAGCATTACGGACATGGCACCAAGGAGCAGGCCGTCGTCGGGCTTGGTGGCTATGCCTTCATCGCGAAGCGCTCGCAGGACGCATACGACCGATTCCGGCCCTATTTCGAAGGCAGCCCCATCTACGGAAAGACCTATCGGCTGGAAGAATATTCGCGCGATACGCCGCTCAGTGTTGGCAGCCCGCAGGAGGTCATCGACAGGACGCTGAGCTTCCGGGAAGCCTTCGGCGACTATCAGCGGCAGCTGTGGGTTCTCGACGCCATGGGGCTGCCGCTGGAGATGGCTCTCGAGCAGGTCGAGCTGCTGGGCACTGAGGTGGTGCCCGTGCTCCGCAAGGAGATGGCGGCGCGACGCTCGCCGGGCGCCGCCATAGCCCCGACGCACCGGAGCCTGGTGGAAGTCAAGTATGGAGACCAGCCGCCGCGCCAGCCGCGCCCGAATGCCAATCGCGGAGACAACCTGACGGACGGCCGGCCGTATCACGATACTGACGAAAGCGTTACAGCGCGCGCCCCGCTGGTCGCGGGGCAGGTCGCGCCGTCCGGCAAAGCCGACGTTCCACCCGCGGAGCTGTAGGTCGACTGGCGGGTACATTCAGGAAAGGATTCGAGTGATGACGAAGGCGATCGAGTGCGTTAACGAGCCCATACGGCTCGTCGTGGTGAACGCAGGCGTAAACGATCCCTCGACAACGCGGATGCTGGCTGACCGCATCGCACAGAAGAGCATCGAACGTATCACTGGTACGGGAAAGACCGCCGTCCTTAGCGTCATCGACCTGGCTCCGCTTGCAGTCGATATTGCGCGTGCCGTGGTGGCTGGTTTTCCCGAGGCCAAGGTGCAGTCCGTAATCGAAACGCTTGCCGGCGCGGATGCCGTCGTTGCCGCCACGCCAGTCTACAAGGCCGGTGTCAGCGGGCTGTTCAAGTCGTTCATCGATATCCTCGACAACGACTTGCTCATTGCCAAACCGGTGATCCTCGCCGCGACGGCCGGCACCGCCCGCCATGCGATGGTCGCGGACGCGCAGATGCGCCCGCTTTTCGCGTTTCTGCGCACTTTTCCCGTGCCAACATCGATCTTTGCTGCCCCGGAAGATTGGGGGTCGCCGGAGCTCGGCGGTCGCATCGATCGAGCTGCTACCGAGCTCACCCAGTTCCTGTTGAGTGGCACCAGCCGATCCATCGCGGACGCGGCATGGAAAGGCTATCAACACCAGTTCGCAGGCAATGCGGCGCGCGCGGAGCGCAGCGCTGCCGATGTCAATTTCGACACCGATCTGATGAAGCTGGCCGCAGGAGGGACGGCTGTAGAGCGGATGATCGTCAGAGGCTGAGGGAGCTGAATTTCCTTGCCCAATCCTTTGGCCTAGTTATCGCTTGCGGCCGCATCTGCATGCACAGGAAGAAGATCAACGTCTCGACCGTGCTCGCCGGTCAGAGGCTGGGAATCAAGGAGATCGACGACGGCATTTGGCTCGTCAGCTTCATGCATTACGATCTCGGGTATATCGACTTGGAACAGAGGACCTTGCAGACCATCGACAACCCGTTCGGCACGAGGTTGTCACCCATGTCTTAAGTACAATCTGTTACCCATGTCTCCGGGTTGGACAAAGGTAGTGATGATAGCGGGAGAGGGATACCGCCTTTCCCCCCACTCATCGCGCTGCCAGTTCCGACTTCGCTGCAGCGGCTGACGAGGCCGTCCTGGCTACAAATCTGGCGCAAGGAGTGCCTTACCCTCAGACGGCTCGTGTCAAGCGGCTGTCTATTCCTGCGGGGGGTCGGACCGGCGCCCGCTACTGGTGAAGCCGACGCTGCGTGCCTCGTGCACCTCAGGCAATGTTATGCGATGCGTTTGTGACGTTCCTTCCGGTTCGAATCTGCTCTGTTGTGAAGCCCATAGCATTATAATAGTATAATTCTGATCGAAGGTGGGGAATGACGCATGCGATGCGATTTGAGAGGTAAGACAGCGCTGGTCACTGGTGCAGCGGGAGCGATCGGCAGCGCTATCGCCAAACGGCTGTCCGACAATGATGCTGCAATCGTTGTCGCCGATATCGACATGGAAGGCGCCGAGCGCGTAGCGGCAACCCTGAGCAGCGCGATGGCCTGTGCCGTCGACATCCGCGATCCGGCTTCGGTGGACGACGCGATCGCCGCCACCATGGCGCGCTACGGCCGCCTCGACATTCTCGTCAACAATGCCGGCGTCAACACACTGGCGCACCGCGTCACCATCAATGAATTTCCAGTCGAGGAATGGGATCGCATCACCGGCATCGATCTCGACGGCCTCTACATCATGAGCCGCGCGGCGCTTGTGCCGATGCTTGCAGCCGGCAGAGGCGGCCGCATCGTCAACATCGCCTCGGTGGTCGGCTTGGCGGCGATGCGCCTGCAGAGCCCGTTCGTCGCCGCCAAGGCCGGCATCATCCACCTGACGCGCTCGATGGCGATTGAACTGGGCGAAAAGGACATCCTGACCAATGCGATCGCGCCGGGTTCAGTGATGACAGCGCTGACCGCCAAACTGTTCTATGGCGAGGACGGCAAGTTCGCCGGACGTACCGAAGAATTCCTCGCCCATGTGCCGCTTGGCCGGCCGGCCCGGCCGGAGGAGATCGCCGAGGCGGTGCTGTTCCTTGCTTCCCCCACCGCCAGTTATATCAACGGCCAGGTGCTGGCCGTCGATGGCGGCTGGACAGCAGGATACATGATGTGAGTGCGGGCATGGAAATCGATCTCGAGGGCACTGCTTACGCAGTCGATGGCGACACAAATCCGGTGGCCGAGGCCGCACTTGCCGCGTTGCAGGCCAATGGCGGCCATCTGGTCGAGGGTTCCCATGCACGGGCCGCCGATATCCTGCTGATCTCCTGCGCGTTGTGGCCAGGATCGGCGACGCGCGATCCGCGGTCTCACTACGCCGATGCGCGCAAGGCTGCCGTGACCATGACCGAGCGCGGCAGCGGGCGCATCGTCTTCCTGCTGTCGGTGACCGCCGGCATGCCAATGCGCCGCCATCCGCGCTTTTCCATGGAGAACGCCTCGATCCTTGCCGGCATGCGCACGCTGGCCATGGAGTTCGGCCCTAAGGTGCTGGTCAATGCCGTCGGCGTCGGCACGGTCGAGGATGAAACCATGGTTTCGGGCGACAAGGCCATGCTCAGCCACACACCGGTCGGCCGCGCCGGCAGCATCGAGGAAGCAGTTGCGGCCGTGCTGTTCTTCTGCGATCCACTGAACACCTATGCGACCGGCCAGATGCTGGGTGTCGATGGTGGATGGATGGCAGGCTATGGGCGTAATTTCTGATCGGTTGACGCTCAAGGCCGAAGCGCTTGAGGTCGCCCTGGTGCCGCAAATCGGCGGCAGCGTCAGTTCGCTGCGCTGGCACGGCATCGATCTCATGCGCCGGCTTTCGAAGGAGGATCTTGACGCCGGCAATGTGCTTGGCGTCGCCATGTTCCCGATGATGCCCTACGCCAACCGCATCACCGGAAACGCCTTCGAGTTCGCAGCAAAACGCTGGCAGGTCCTGCCCAACAATCCGCCGGAAAAATTCAACGTGCATGGCAGCGGCTGGCAACACGCCTGGACTGTCACCAAGGCAGGCGCCATCGACGCGACGCTGTCGCTGGACATCGCCGCGGGACCGGAGCCCTATTCCTACCGCGCGACGCAGGCTTTCGTAGTCTCCGAGGAGGGCCTTAGCGTGACCATGACACTGACCAACACTGGGCTGGTCGACATGCCGTTCGGCTTTGGCCTGCATCCCTGGTTCGATCGCAACCCGGACGTGACGCTGCAGTTCAAGGCCAGGCACTTCTATCTCGAAGGACCGGAGAGCATTTCCGGTGATCGGATCACGCTTCCACCCGAACTCGACTATGCCGAGACTCGGCCCTTGTCGGGCGGCTGGCGCAACAACGACTATGGCGGCTGGAGCGGCGAAGCGACCCTTCGCTTTCCGTCACGCGGCGTCGGGTTGCGGATCGCTGCGGATCCCGTCTTCAAGCATCTGATGCTTTATGCCGATCCCACAAAACCGTATTTCTGCGTCGAGCCGCAAACCAACGCCTCCGGCGCATTCAACCGGGGCAGATGGGACGATCCGAACGAAGGCGTGATCGTGCTTGGCCCCGGCGAGAACGCTGCTGGCACAGTCTTGTTCATGCCCTTTGCGGTTAACACCTAGAGCAGCCGCGCCAGTAGCCCGCCATCCACCTGCATGGCGCTGCCGGTCACGAAGGACGCGGCATCGGAGATCAGGAAGCCTATTGCCGTGGCGATCTCCGAAGGGTTGGCGATGCGCGCGATCCTGTTGGGCTCGAAGGACAGGCCCAGTGCTTCCGCACCGCCGGCCGCTTCCAGCCCGTCCAGCGTCATCCTCGTGGCGACGGAACCGACCAGCACGGCGTTGACGCGGATACGGTCGACGGCATAGTCAAGCGCCATCTGCCGCGACAGGCCGACGACCGCCGCCTTTGTCGCGGCATAGGCAGGCACACCGGGAACCGTTGCGTCGGCATGCACGGAGGCGATGTTGACGATCGAGCCGCCGCCAGCCGCGCGCAGCAGCGGCAAGGTCGCGCGGCAGACGCGAAAGATGGCCGTCAAATTGACGGCGATGGTCCTGTCCCACTCCTCGTCGGAAAGCTTTTCAAGCCGCTTGCCGGTCGGATAGATGCCGGCGCAGTTGATGACCGCGTCGAGACCGCCAAACCGCCCTGTCGCTGCCGCCACGGCCGCCTGCACCTCGGCCTCGCGGGTGAGGTCGCTCTGGTGAAAGATCATCTGGCTTCCGGTATAGCGACCGGCGAGCGCGTTTCCCTCTTCGCCATCCAGCCCTGCGCCAAAGACCTTGGCACCTTCGGCGGCAAGGTACTCCGCTGTCGCCCGGCCGATACCGGTCGCAGCCCCCGTGACGAAAACGCGTTTGCCGGCAAAGATCATGCAGAGACCTGTGAAGCTATCGCGTGGCGTTCCGCTTGCGCTGCCGTCACCGAGCGCAGCACGCGGTCTTCGCCGCCTTCGCCGCGGCCGAATTCGTCGACGATGCGGCCATCGGCAACGACGAGGCAACGGTCGCAAAGGCCGATCAGTTCTTCAAGCTCGGAAGCGACGATGAGCAAGGCCACGCCCTTCTCGGCGAGCTCAACCACAAGCCGGTAGATCTCGTGCCGGGTTGCCGCGTCGACGCCCTTGGTCGGCTCGTCGAGCAGCAGCACTTTCGGCGCCCGCATCAGCACGCGGGCAAACAGCAGCTTCTGCTGGTTGCCGCCCGAAAGATGGGTGACCGCGGTCTGCGGCGACGATGCCTTGACGTTGAGCGCGCGCATGGCGGCGAGAATCGAGCTGCGTTCCAGTCCGCCGCGCACCATGCCATGCCGCGATAGGGGCGCGAGATTGCCGATGGTGATGTTGGCGCCGACCGGCAGGTTGAACAGCAGGCCGTCGCGCTTGCGATCCTCGGTCAACAAGGCGATGCCGGCGGCGCGGGCATTGCTTGGCGATTTGATCGCTACAGGCTGATCAGCGACACGGATTTCGCCCTCGGCCGGCACCCGGCCATAGATGCCGTGCAGGATCTCGCTGCGGCCGGAACCGAGCAGCCCCGCCAGTCCAACGATCTCGCCGGCGGCCACCGAGAGGTTGATATCCTTCGCGCCATGAACAGCGCCGCTGTGGCCGGCGACAGTGAGACGGCGGACCTCCAGCGCGGTCGGCGCGCCGACAGGTGCAACATGCTCGGGAAACAGCCGATGCAGCCTTTGGCCCGACATCGAGAAGATGAAGGTCTCGGCATCGAAATCCTCCCTTGCGATGCGTACCGCCACTTGTCCGTCACGCAGCACGGTGGCGCGGTCGCAGATGGCGAGCACTTCGGGCAGGCGATGGGTGATGTAGATCATCGCCACGCCTTGCGCCTTCAGGCGCCGCAGTACGCTGAACAGCGCGTCGACTTCCGTGCCCGACAGCGAGGCCGTCGGCTCGTCCAGCATCAGCACGCGCGGCTTCAGCACGATGGCGCGCGCAATCATCACCAGATGGCGCTGCGCCGAGGTCAGCGACGCGACATAGGCCCGGGGATTGATGTCGATGCCAAGCTCGGCAAAGATCGCGCCGGCGCGCTGCTCGAGCTGGCGCTGGTGGACGAGCATGCCGTCACTGAGACCGGTCCGGCCGGCAAAGACGTTCTCGGCGACCGAAAGCTGCTCGAGCACCTCGATTTCCTGCGGCACATAGCCGACGCCGTTCGACCGCGCATCGGCAGGCGAGGCGAAACTGACCGGCCGTCCGTCAAGTTGGATGGCGCCGGTGTAGGAGCCGGCCGGATGCACACCGTTGAGGATTTTCACCAGGGTCGATTTGCCGGCGCCATTCTGCCCAAGCAGGGCATGGATTTCGCCCGATGTCACATCGAAGTCGACACCACGCAGTGCTTGCACGCCGCCAAAATTCTTGGCGATTGCGTGGGCCGAGAACAGAGGCGCTTGGGCGGTGTTGGACACGGCGATCCTCTCAAAAGGCACCGGGCCCGCGCAAGCGGACCCGGCGGGAGCTGTTACTGGCCGGCGCTGTCCAGCATCTTGTAGTAGGGGGCGAGGTCGGCTGATGTGATCACCTTGGCCGGCAGCGGATTGCTGTAGGGCACGGTCTTGCCCTGGGCCAGATCGCCCAGCAGCTCGGCGACCTTGGCGCTCTCTTCATAGAGCGGCTGCGCGACGATGCCGTAGGCGGCGCCCGATTTTACCAGATCGAGGTTCTGCCGAATATAATCCATGCCGATGATGACGACATCGCGCCCGGCCTTGCGGGCCGCCCCCGACCAGGTCTGGATGCTGTTGCCGGTAGTGCCGAAGGCGGCGGTCACGTCGGGATTGCCTTGCAGGATCGCCACCGCCTTGGCTTCCGCCGCCGAGGGTTCGAAGCCTTCCATCTGGGTGTCGAGCACTTTGATGCCGGGATATTTCGCGGCGATGGTCTTGCGGAAGGCATCCGACATGGCGTTTTCGGTGTCGTTGGAGGCGCCTTGCGTCAGTGCCACCGTGCCCTTGCCGCCGAGCTTGTCGCCGATGGCGATCGCGGCGTTGGTCCCGGCCTCGGCGATGTTCTCGCCCGTTGCCGCTTTCAGCCCGTTTACGGTCCCTTCGGGCGGCAGCACGTGCCAGGTGACGATCGGGAAGCCCTCCTTGGCCAGCTTGGAGATGTAGGAATAGATGGCCGGATCGGGACCGTAGACGCCGATGGCATCGTATTTGGTGCGGGCGAGGGCGGCTTCGGCAAGCGGCAGCGTTGCGGGGATGTCCCAGTTGGTGGCGCTCGGGTCGCCGACGACCTCGCAGGTGTAGCCGAGCTCTTTGCACTTGTTGAGGAAACCGGCCTGCATCAGCCGGTGCACGGGATGATCCTTCATCGCCTGCACCCAGAGCAGGTGGATGTCCGCCGCTCGGGCCAAGCTCACCGAGCCCAGCGAGGTGGCAACGGCCGCCGCTACCAATGCGGCTCGGATCACCCTCTTTTTCAAATGGATTTTCATGTCTTACCTCCCTTGGTTGGCCGGCATTTTGCCGGTGCAATATCCACGGCCTCTCAAGCGCCGGCGATGAAATAGCGGCGGCGCACGATGTCGAGGCCGACAGCCATGACCATGATCACGCCGACCGCGATCTGCTGCCAGTTGGAGTTGACGCCGATGACGACGAGGCCGCTTTGCACCACTTTCAGCATGAGAATGCCGACGACGCCGCCGGCCACCGTGCCGGCGCCGCCGAACAGGCTGACGCCGCCGACCACGACACCGGCGATGACCGTCAGTTCCCAGCCGCTGCCGATCGAAATGCCGCCGCTGCCGAGATCGGCCATGACGAACATGCCGGCGATCGCCGACAGCGCGCCGACGGTGATGAAGGCGCCGATCTTGTAGGCGCTGGTCTTGATGCCGACGAGATGCGCCACTTCCTTGTTGCCGCCGGTGGCATACATGTTGCGCCCGAGAACGGTGCGCCGCAGCACGAAGTCGGCAAGGATGGCGGCGACGATGAAGAAGGCAAAGCTCCAGCCCAGCCCAAAGGCGAGATCTGTGCCACCGATCGTGTTGATCGCCTCGGGCAGCGGATAGACGGGATAACCGCCCGTCACCACCTGGATCAGGCCCTGGCCGATGAACAGCATGCCGAGCGTCTGGATGAAGGCGGGGATGCCGACCCTGACGACGATCAGGCCATTCAGCAGGCCGATCAGGGCACCGACGGCAACGCCGCCGAGAACGCCGACGGTCACCGGCAGGGCGGCCGCGGTCATCAGCTTGGCGGCGATCACGGCGGACAACCCGGCCACCGAGCCGACCGACAGGTCGAATTCGCCGGCGACCAGCAGGATGGTCTGGCCGATGGCGATGATGCCGACGAAGGAGACGACGTTGAGAATGGCGCGGATGTTCCGCTCCGACAGGAAAGCCGGTTCGATCAGCCAGAAGAAGGCGATCAGCAACGCCATGGCCGCCAGCACGCCGACTTCGCCGACGGCAATCAAGCCGATCAGTCGCCGCCGGAACGATCGCGCGTCCCGGGGCGGCGCGCTCACCTCAGCCGCGCTGTTCATCCTGACCTCCCTGGCGGCGCCTGTCGGCGGCTCTTGCGGCCGGCTCCATTCACCTGTGCCGATCCTGGCGCACTCCTCTTCGCCATTAAGATTATAATATTATAACTTGTCAACGGCGAATTTCCTGGCAGTGCATAGCCAGCTCCATCGCTGGAATGCATTCGCGGCAACCGCTATGAATGGGCGTTTACGCCGCGGTCCGCGGGACATTGCTGACGGATCGCGCTCTCTTGGAGCATGGTGATGGTCGACGAGCCGCCGGCGGGCGAGAAGAAGCGGCAGCGCCTTGGTGTCCGCGAGATCGCCAAGCGCGTTGGTGTCGCGCCGATGACGGTATCGCGGGCGCTGTCCAATCCCGACATGGTCTCGCCCGAGACGCGCGCGAAAGTGCTTGAGGCTATCGAGCAGGCCGGCTTCGTGCCCAACCGGCTGGCCTCCAGCATGCGCGGCAATGGCCGCATGATCGGCACGGTGGTGCCGCCGCTGATCAATTCGGGCATTGCCGAACAGGTGCAAGGCATGTCGGACGAATGCCATGAGAGCGGCTACTCGATGCTTCTGGTGCAAGGCGAATTCACGCAGGAGGCCGAGGAGAAATCGATCCGCAACCTGCTTGGCTGGCGCCCGGTCGGCATGATCCTGCAGAGCTTCGTACAAAGCGAGGCGGCGCGCGGGCTTCTGAGGAGCAGCGGTGCGCCGATCGTCGAGATTTCCGAAATCAAGGGCCGCAAGCCGATCGACATGGTGGTCGGCGTCTCCAACTTCGAGACGGCCTATGCCATGACCATGCATCTGGCCGCCAAGGGCTACAAGCGCATCGGCTTCGTCTCGACGCCGATCCATGGCAATGATCGCCTACAGCAGCGCCGCACCGGCTATCATGCCGCGCTCACCGAACTCGGCATCAAGAACCATGCCGACATGGAGGTCGAGGTGCCGATCACCGCGCAAGGCGGCGCCGAGGCGCTGGTGACGTTGACGTCGAGGCACAAGGACATCGACGCCATCTTCTTCTCCAGCGACACGCTGGCCGTCGGCGCCGTGCAGGAATGCCACCGCCGCCACTGGGCGGTGCCGGGCAGGATCGCGATTGCCGGCTATGGCGACATGGATCTGGCCGCGCAGCTCTATCCGCCGCTGACCACTGTAAAGGTCAACCGTTACGAGATGGGCCGGCGCGCCGTGCGGCAATTGCTGGCAAGGCTCGGCGGCGACACCAAGGTGCCGACCATCACCAGCCTCGGCTTCGAGATCGTCGACCGCGAAAGCGCCTGATCAGGTTTTCTTCCTGCCGGTCTCTTCATGTCGTCCGAGGCGCTTTTCCCAGCCTTCGGCGTGGACGTTGAGATAGGCATCGGGATCGTAGGGATGATCCTTGATCGCATCGATGTTGAGATCGATGCCGAGCCCCGGCGCGTCCGGCAACGACAGGTGGCCATTGTGGGAATTGACGGTTGGGTGCCAGGTCACCAGGTCGCGTGTCCACGGGTCGTTAAAGGCGTCGAAATGCTCCTGGATAAGGAAATTCGGCACCGCTGCCGCGAGCTGCAGGCACACCGCCGTAGCCACCGGTCCACCGCTCTGGTGCGGCGCGATATGGCTGCCATGCGCGAGCGCCAGATTGGCCACCTGCATCGACGGCCCGATGCCGCCGAGCGACATCGGCTCAGGCTGGAAGATGTTGACGCCGCCGCCGGCGGCCAGCGTGTAGAACTGGCCGACCGTGTCGTACATCTCGCCGGTCGCAACCGGGATCGGCGAGCGATGCGCCACTTCATGCACGGTCTCCTGCCGGTCGCGCGAGGTCGGCTCCTCCCACCAGTAAATGTCGAGATCGGAAAATTTCTGGGCTGCCTGAAGCGCCGCGATCTCGGTGAAGCGGGCATGCACGTCGATCAGGATCAGCGTGTCCGTGGGCAAGCTGTCGCGCAGCATCCGGCAGATAGCGTAGGAGAGGTCCAATTCCTCGCGCGAAATAAACCCTTGCGCGGTGCCGAAAGGGTCGAGTTTGAATGCCTTAAAACCCTTGGCCAAAACCGCTTTGGCGGCCTCGAGGAAGGCTTCCGGCATGCGTTCGGTGCGGTACCACCCATTGGCGTAGCCGAGCACGCTGTCGCGCACCTGGCCGCCGAGCAACTGGTGGATCGGCACGCAGAGACTCTTGCCCAGGATATCCCAACAGGCGACCTCGATCGCCGCGATCACCGTGCGGTGGATATGGCCGCCATCGAGCGAAACGCTGTCCAGCAAGCGCTTGGCCAGCGCATTGATGCGGCGCGGGTCTTGGCCGATGGCGAGATGCTTGAGCTCGTGCACCCCGGCTTCGGTGGTCTTGATGAAGCCGTTCAGCGTGCCTTCGCCAACGCCGTGGATGCCTTTGTCGGTATGCACTTTGACGAACAGCCAGTTCTTCCAGCCCGCGCCGACGGCAAAGGTCTCGATCTCTGTGATCTTCATGCGGCAGTCCTAATTCAGGGCGGCGATCGTTGCGATGACGGCCTCGGTCGTCAGGCCGTACTTCGCTTGCAAGGTCGGCACCGCGCCGCATTCGATATAGCGGTCGGGCAGGCCGATGCGCGTTACCTTCTTCGCGATGCTGGCATCGAACAAGGTCTCGACCACAAGGCTCGCCAAGCCGCCGACAACAACATGGTTTTCCGCCGTGACGATATGGTTGAAGCCGGTCGAAAATTCGGCCACCGCCTCGGCGTCGAACGGTTTTATCGTCGGCACGTGCAACACTCCGACGGAGATGCCTTGTTTGCGCAAGGCTTCCGCCGCGTCCAGCGCTCGCTCGGTCATCAAGCCGGTCGAGATGATGCCGACATCCGAGCCTTCGCGAAGCTGTCGCGCTCTGCCTATTTCGAAGCGATAGCCAGCTTCAAATACCACCGGCACGTTGCCACGCAGCAGCCGCATATAAACTGGACCACGATGCTCGGCGATCGCGTCGGTCGCAGCCTCGATCTCGGTGGCATCGCAGGGGTCGATGATGGTCAGGCCGGGGATCATGCGCATCAGCGCCAGGTCCTCAATCGCCTGATGCGTGCCGCCATAGCCGGTGGTCAATCCCGGCAGTCCGGCAACGATCTTGACGTCGAGGCTGGAGTGGGCGAGCGCGATGGCGACGAAATCATAGGCGCGCCGGGTCGCGAACACACCATAGGTGGTGGCGAAAGGCACCTTGCCGGTGCGCGCCAGTCCGGCGGCGACGGCGACCAGATTCTGCTCGGCCATGCCGACATTGAAAAAACGTTCCGGAAAGGCATCGCGGAACGGCAATATGTCGGTGTATTTGCCGAGGTCGGCGGTCAGCCCGACGATGTCGGGGCGGCTCTGGCCAAGCCGCGCCAAAGCCTTGCCGAACGGTGCCTCCACGCTCCGTTGGCCACCGCCGACCGCTTCGTCCTGGCCCATGGGCAGCGTGCGTCCGGGCTCAATCGCCGTGCTGCTCATTGGGTTGCTCCCACGGTCTTTTCGAACTCGGCGATGATGCCGTCCCACTGCGTCATGTCTATGCGGAAGAAATGCGATTTCTCGCTGGTCTCAATGCGCGGCACGCCCTTGCCCGGCAATGTGCGCAGCACGATCGCCTTCGGCTTGCCGTTGCGGTCGCGTGCGCCGGCCAGCGCACCGACCACCGCCTTCATGTTGTTGCCGTCAATCTCCGATGTCTGCCAGCCGAAGGCGCGCCATTTGTCGGCGACCGGTTCCATGTCGAGCACCACCGGCCCATCGGCCTGTATGCCGTTGCAGTCTATCAGCGCCACCAGCCCGTCGAGCCTGAAATGGCTGGCCGACATCGCCGCTTCCCAGGTCGAGCCTTCCTGCATTTCGCCATCGGACAACTCGACGAAGACGCGCGCGTCGGATTTGTCGACGCGCAAGCCCAGCGCCTGGCCGACGCCTTGTCCCAAACCATGGCCGAGCGAACCGCCGATGACCTCGACGCCGGGCGTGGTGTCGAGCGTCGACATTTCCAGCCGGCTATTGTCGACGCCGTAGGTGGTGAGTTCCTCGACCGGGATGATGCCGGCCTCGGCCAGCGCCGCCCACAGTGCGATGGAATAGTGTCCGGTAGACAGCAGGAAGCGGTCGCGATCGGGCCATCCCAGATTCTGCGGATCGTAGCGCAGTTCGTGGAAGTAGAGCGCGGCCAGCACATCGGCGATGCCGAGGCCCTGGCCGATATAGCCTTGGCCCTGTCCGCGCGCCATGGTCAGCATGTGCCGGCGCAGCCGTGTCGCCTTGCGTTCGAGCGCGCCAATATCGGCACTGCCGGGTGGGGAATTTCGCAGCATAAGGTCAGTCCTTGTCGAGCCCGCCCGACATGTTGAGGCGCTCGGCGGTCATGTATTTGGGCGAATCGAGGCAGAGCCAGACGACGGCCTCGGCGACTTCGGAAACCTCGGCGCGTCGGCCGAGCGGGATCCGTCGGGTGCGCTCGTCGAGGAAGGCTTGCAGGTCGTCGCGGCCATTGGCGCGGGCGAGGTCGACCTCGGTCGACCGCTGCATCTCGGTGTCCATCATGCCCGGCGCCAGGCTGTTGACGAGCACGCCATAGGACGCCAGCGCCACCGCGGCGGCGCGGGTGATGGAATCGACGCCGGCCTTGCTCGCCGTGTAGGCGGTATAGTCGGGCAGCGCCATGCGCGAGCCGGGCGAGGTGATGTTGATGATGCGCCCCGACCGCTGCTCGCGCATCACCCGCCCGGCGGCCTTGCAGGCCATGGCAAGTGCCGTGACATTGAGCGCCAGCGTGCGCGTCCAGGCCTTGTAGGTGGCATCGAGGAACGGTTCGATCACGCCATAGCCGGCATTGTTGACCAGGATGTCGATGCCGCCCCAGCGCGCGACCACCTTTTCGACCGCCGCTTCCGGCGCGCCTTCCCCGGTGAAGTCGCTGACGATGCCTTCGCTTTCCGTGCCGGTTTCGCTGATCTGCCTGACGGTCTCGGCCAGCCCCTCGCCATTGATATCGGTGACCGCGACGACACAGCCGCGCCGCGCCAGCTGGACCGCCACCTCGCGGCCGAGGCCGCCGGCGGCACCGGTGATGAGTGCCCTTCGTGGCGTCGTATTCTGATTTTCGGCTGGCAAGCGAACACTCTCCCGGTGGCCCATCTTGACGGAATTGATACCGGTACCATAAATAGCTGTCAACGGCGATGTGCTATTGTCCTGTCGCCCGCATGGTCCGCTGCAATGGGGAGAAAACAATGAAAGTCGTCGCGCTCGAAACGCTGCAGCTGGCGGAATTCCCCTTCCTGTTCTGGCTGCGCGTCCACACCGATGCCGGCCTCATCGGCACCGGCGAGACCTTCTGGGCGCCGGGGCCAGTCGCCGCCTACATCCACGACAATGTCGCCGCTTACCTTCTGGGCAAGGATCCGCGCGACATCGAGCTGCACGACCGTACGTTGGGCAGCGTCTATGTCGGCGCGCGCGATTCCGGCGCCGAGGTGCGCGGTAATTCCGCCGTCAACATCGCACTCTGGGATGTATATGGCCAGGCGCTCGGCGAGCCGGTCTGGCGGCTGCTTGGCGGGCGCACCCACAAGACCGTGCCGATCTACAACACTTGCGCCGGCTACAAACATGTCCGCGCCACGAAGAGGAACGCCCTGTTCGAGCGCGGCGAGGACTGGTCGCTCAAGGCTGGCGATTCGAACGGAGGTCCTTACGAGGACCTGCTCGCCTGGCGCTACAATGCCGGCGATCTTGCCAGGAGCCTGAAATCCGAAGGCATCGGCGCGATGAAGATATGGCCCTTCGACATCGCCGCCGAGGCGTCGAACGGCACCCGCATTTCGCTCCCCGATCTCGACAAGGCATTGGAGCCCTTCCAGAAAATCCGCGAGGCCGTCGGCCGCGACATGGAGATCATGGTCGAGCTGCACGGGCTGTGGACCTTGCCCCCGGTGCTGCGCATCGCCGAGGCGCTGAAAGCCTACGACGTCGCTTGGCTGGAGGAGCCTATCCGCTACAACGAGCTCGACGCCATGGCCGAGCTTGCCCGCCATACCTCGATCCCGATCGCCGCCAGCGAGCGGCTCGCCTCGCGGCAAATGTTCAAGCAACTGATCGACAAGCGCGCCGCTTCGGTGATCATGATCGACCTCGCCTGGTGCGGTGGTCTGTCCGAGGCTCGCAAGATAGCCAACATGGCCGAAGCCAGCGAACTGCCGGTCACCTTGCACGACTGTACCGGGCCTATCGTCTATGCCGCTAGTTGCGCTCTGTCGGCGACCTTGCCGAACGTCAATTATCAGGAAGCGGTGCGGGCCTATTTCACCGGCTGGTACACCGAGATTGTCGCCGACATTCCATCGGTCGCGGACGGTCACGTCACGCCCCTCGAAGGGCCGGGGCTCGGTCTCAGCTTGCGGCCGGAGCTGTTCGAGCGTCCCGACGCCACGGTGCGGATCACCAAAATCTAGCGCCCGCGCGCCTCCGTTCAGTGCCGGTAGACATTATGCTATTATAATCTATGATGCGCCGAAGCGGGCGGCCAACAAGCTCGCCGCCGGCGCTCTGCCGTCCGGCGTCAGACGTATTCAGGGAGGCTTTGGTGGCAATGTCTGCGGCGCGCACGCGCGAGGAGTCCAGGGGGGTGCCAAACCTCCCCGACCGCAAGATTCTGCTCGATCTGTTCGAACGCATGGTGCTGTTGCGCCGCTTCGAAAGCATCGCCCAGATCGCCTGCCGCAAGGGCGAAACGCCCGGCTTCCTGCATCTCTATATCGGTGAGGAGGCGACGGGCGTCGGCGTCTGCGCGCATCTCAGGCCGACCGACTGGGTCACATCAACCCATCGTGGCCATGGCCACGCGCTGGCCAAGGGCGCCAACCCCGGACATGTGATGGCGGAGCTGTTCGGCAAGGTCGACGGCATTTGCGGCGGCCGTGGCGGCACTATGCATCTCTACGACCGTTCGGTCGGCCTGTTCGGTACCAATGGCATCGTCGCCGCCGGCATTGGCCATGCGGTCGGCATCGGCATGAGCGCCCGCCAGCAGGGCCGTGACGACATCGGCGTCGCGTTTTTCGGCGACGGCGCCGCCAATCATGGCGGCTTCCACGAGGCGCTCAATTTCGCTGCCGTGCAGCGCGCGCCTGCGGTCTTCGTCTGCGAGAACAACCTCTACGCCACCGCGACGCCGCTCAAGTCCGTCACGCTCAATCCCGAAATCGCCACCAAGGCCGTGTCCTACGGCATGCCAGGCGTCGCCGTCGACGGCAACGACGTCTTCGCCGTCTGGCTGGCCATGAAGGAAGCCACCGAGCGCGCCCGCGCCGGCAAGGGTCCGACGCTGATCGAGGCCAAGACCTATCGCACCGTCGGCCACCATGAGGGCGATCCCGTCGTCGGCACCTACCGCACGCAAGAGGAGCTCGACGCCTGGATCAAGCGCGATCCGATCGACATGTTCCGCAAGAAGCTGATCGAGGACTATGGTATCGCCGACGCAGAGGCGCTGGCGACGATCGAAAGCCGGATTGAGAAGGTGGTCGAGGAAGCGCTGACCTTCGCCCGCAATTCGCCCGAGCCCGATCCGGCAACGGTGCGCCTGCATGTCTTTGCCGATCCGATCAACCCGCCGGCAGCGCTGCAGCCGCGCGCCGTCGGCGAGACGCGCACGCAAGGCTGGCTCGAGGCGGTACGCGACGGCATCGCCGAGGAAATGCGCGCCAATCCGGCAATCCTCTATTTTGGCGAAGGCACCGGCGAGCGTGGCGGCAGCTTCGCCCACACCAGAAACCTCTGGCAGGAGTTCGGCGCCGAGCGCATGGTCGATACGCCGATTTCCGAACAGGGCTTCACCGCCGCCGCCGTCGGCGCCTCGGCTACCGGCGCGCGCACGGTCTCCGACCTGATGTTTGCCGACTTCGCCTTCGAGACCGCCGGCCAGATTTTCCTGCAGGCCGCCAAGTTGCGCTACATGACCAGCGGACTGATGAGCGCGCCGATGGTGGTGCGCGTCGGCGCCGGCGCGCTGCGCAGTTCCGGCCCGCACCACAGCGGCATCTATCATCCGGTCTTCGCCCATATGCCGGGCCTCATCGTCTGCGTTCCCTCGAGCCCCGCGGATGCCAAGGGGCTGATGAAGACAGCGCTGAGGGCCGGCGATCCTGTCATCATGCTCGAACCCAAGGCGCTGTTCGCCTCCAAGGGCGAGGTGCCGCTTGGCGAACATTTTGTCCCGTTCGGAGTCGCGCGCATCGCGCGGGCCGGCACCGACATCACCGTCGTTGCCGCAGGGCAGATGGTGCAGCGCGCGATTGAAGCGGCGGGGGCATTGGCGGCCGAAGGCATCGAAGCCGAGGTGATCGATCCGCGCACCATCATGCCGCTCGACATCGAGACGATCGTCGCCAGCGTGCGCAAGACCCATCGCCTGCTCATCGTCGACGAGGCCTGGGCGATGTGCGGCCTGGGTGGCGAGATCGCGCAGGCCATCAACGAACTTGCCTTCGATGACCTCGACGCTCCGCCCGGAAGGCTGCACACCGCGCCGACCTCGCATCCCTTCGCGCCCGTGCTGGAACGCGCCATGCTGGTCGACACGGCGCGCATCGTCCAGGGCGCGCGCGACGTCATCGCCGGCAAGCCGCCGATTCCCGATCACTGGTACACGGTCGGCCTGAAAAGTGCCGCACCGGCTAAATCGGCACCTGCTCCCGCCAAGGTTGCGCCCGCTGCGCCGCAGGTACCCGCCGCCGGCGACGACGAGCCGGTGACGATGCCGTTCGGCGATCTCACCGTCAGCGAAGGCACCGTCATCAAATGGCGGAAAGCGGTCGGCGATGCGGTCAAGGAAGGCGAACTGGTCGCCGAGATCGAGACCGACAAGGCCGTGGTCGAGATCGAGGCGCCAGTCAGCGGCACGCTTGCCGCGATCGACCAGCCGGTCGGCGCCGTGGTGCCGATGGGCGGCCGCATTGGCGGCATCAAGAAATAGTCACCACTCTCCCTGTAAAATCCGAAGGGCAAGCATGAAGATCCTGTGCGCCAACTGGCAAGCCGCCGATGAAGCCGAACTCGAGCGCGAGCACTATCCCGACATCGAGTTCATCCTCGCCAGATCGACCAATGACAAGCCAGCCATGCTCGATCCGTCGGCCTGCGAGACCGCCGATGCGGTCATCAACTATTCGCCGACCCACAATGTCGCTGCCGCTCCCACCGCGTTTCCCAAGGCCAGGATCGCGGTACGCTCGGGCGTCGGCTTCGACAACATCGACACGGCAGGCTGGGGCGCGCGCAAGATACCGGCCTGCAATGTGCCGGACTATGGTACAACCGAAGTCGCCGACCACGCCATCGGCCTGATGCTGGCGCTGACGCGCGGCACCTCCGCCTATGGCGCGGAACTCACCGGCAATGGCGCCGAAGGCTGGCATTTCTCCAAAGCGCCGCTGGTGCGCCGGCATAAGGGCGCCACCTTCGGCATTGTCGGACTTGGCCGCATCGGCCTCGCCACGGCCCGCCGCGCAGCCGCCTTCGACATGAAGGTGGTGTTCTACGACCCGCATCTGTCGTCCGGCGTCGACTTGTCGACAGGCTACGAGCGGGTCCATTCGTTGGCCGAGCTCATGGCGCGCGCGGATGTGGTGAGCGTCCACACGCCATTGAGCGAGGAAACCCGCAAGCTGCTTGGCGCGGCGGCCTTCGCCGCGGCCAGGCCCGGGCTTGTGCTGATCAACACCGCGCGCGGCCCGATCGTCGATCTCGACTTGCTCGAAGCAGCTATGCGCGCGGGTACCGTCACCGGCGCGGGGCTCGACGTGCTGCCAAGCGAACCCGGCGATCTCGAACATCCGCTGCTGGCGGCATGGCGACGCCGCGAAGCATGGATCGCCAACCGCCTGATCGTCACCCCCCACGCCGCCTTCTACAGCCCGGCATCGATGCGCGATCTCCGGCTGAAATCGATCGAGGTCGTGCACGCATATCTTGCGGAGGGACGGCTGACCAACTGCGTCAATTCAGAGTATTTGAAATGAACGCAATGGCGGCGCAGGCAAGGCGTCTCGCCGTTTCCCCATACGCCCGCCGCCTGGCGCGCGAGCGTGCGCTGCCGCTCGAAGTCCTTCGCGGCAGCGGCCCCGGTGGCCGCATCCTCGCTGCCGATGTCACCGGCTACGTTCCGGCTGCCACGCTGGTCGTTTCGCCTGATATCGCCGCCCCAGCGGCGGAGCCTTCCACTGCTGCGCCCCGGATCGCTGCCTTTGCGACGTCCGTTGCCCTCCGCGCGCTGCGAGACCTGCTGGCGGCACTGGAGAGCTCTGGAAGGCTGTTCGACATTGACGACGTGCTGCTGCGCGCGGCGGGCAGAGCATTTGCCGAGATACCGGACGCCGCCAGGATCGGCACGGCATCCGTGGCGCTGGAACTGGCGGGCCGGCAAGCCGTGTTCGACATGATCCCCGAAATGTCTCTGACATCGCTGTGGGAGACGCGGCTCACTGCTTTGGCCGACAGTCGTGACGATGCGGAAAAACCTGCCGCATTGTCCCTGCGGGTGTTGCCGGCAAGCGACGTCAGGTCGCTCATGATGCCGCTTCTGCCAGCCCGCGCCATGCGCTTGACCGTCTCGCTCGACACATCAGGCGATCACGCCGAGTGCCTGCTGATGGCGGATACGGGAAGCATTGACGAGGCAGCGGCGGCCTTATGGCTTTCGAGCCTGAAAGCCGCGATCGAGCATCCGCTTCGGCTCTTCGTCTGAGACGGTTGATGATCGTCGGGCTTGTTTTTTGATCCCAAAACCGGAGCCACTTTTGGGTGACATGCAATAGCCTCCGGCGCAGGAAGCTATTATAAAAGCTTCGACACAGGCGCGACGAGGCACATGGATCACTCCGTTCCCACCATCGACAGTCTTCCCAAGCGCACACTTGGTCGCGCCAACGGCCCGCTTTACCGCCAGCTTGCCGACATCCTGCGCGAGCCGATCGGTGACGGCACCTTCCCCGTTGGCGGTGAACTGCCGAAGGAGGCGACCATTGCCGAGCATTTCGGCGTCAGCCTGATCACCGTACGCCAGGCCTTGCGTGACCTCGAGGCCGACGGGCTGATCAGGAAGCGGTCGGCCAAACCGGCTGTGGTCACGGCGCGCAGTCCATCGGTCAACCTCAGCTGGAAATTCAAGAACTTCGCCGACATGGCGGCCTTCACCAAGGACGCGCAACTGACGGTGAAATCCTATCGCAAGGAGGTTTCGCCCGTGCTCCAGCGCCATTTCGGCATGGGCAAGGACGAAGCGGGCTACTGCTTGCGCGGCATCCTGTCGGTGGGTGAGCAGAAGAAAGCTCAGATCACCAGCTATTTCCCGCCAACTGTCGGAGCGAAGCTGAAGCGGGACGATTTTTCCGACGTGCTGATCTTTCGTTCGGTGCAACGGCATCTCGGCCTTCGGCTGGACGTCGCGCATGTCACGGTCCGCGCCGAGATCGCCGATGAGGTCATCGCGGACGACCTCGGCATCGCTCTCGGCAGTGCGGTGCTGAGTGTGGAGATGCTCTACCAGTCGGCCGACCAGCAGAGCATCGAGTTCACCATCGCGCGGCATCCGGCCGATCTCTTCAGCATCAGCTACGACGCGCCGAACGATCTGGCCTGAACCCGATCGGCGGCATTGGCGCGCGTCGATTTCCTGGTCCCGGTCATGGACAGCTTTATAAAATTATAATAGCATCATAGCTAGGATGGAGGCTGCGCCGGGAACCACGATCGAACGTGGATGCGCAGCCGCATCCGACGTCGAGCATTTGCCTGGTGCGTGTCGCCCGAGTGCACAGTGGTTCTGGGGTAGCGGCGTGCACAAAACAAAGTCTGTCCATAAGGGGGTGTGCGGCGAAGGCACTTGATAGGCAGCGGCGTTCGCGCGGCTGACACCAAACACGGGAGGAGGAAAATCATGAAAGCAGGCGCATTCTTCGCCGGCCTTGCGGTGATCGCGACGACTTTGCTGTCGATCGATACCGTGCCGGCCAACGCACAGGACAAGAAGCCCTACACCATCTATCTGTCCAACAATTTCGTCGGCAACGACTGGCGCCAGCAGATGCTGCGCAGCGCCGACATCGCGGTCACGAAGCCGCCGCTTGCCGGTCGCGTCGACCTCAAGGTCGAGGTGGTCGAGACCACGGTCCAGGCGCAGATCAATTCCCTCAACAACATCGTTC
This sequence comes from Mesorhizobium sp. M1088, assembly GCF_040318575.1. Classification (NCBI taxonomy): domain Bacteria; kingdom Pseudomonadati; phylum Pseudomonadota; class Alphaproteobacteria; order Hyphomicrobiales; family Phyllobacteriaceae; genus Mesorhizobium; species Mesorhizobium sp. M1088. The sequence continues at coordinate 154,186 of NZ_JAMYMO010000012.1, forward strand.
GCAACAAGCCCGACGCCATCGTCATCGACGCGGGCTCCGGCGAAGCGCTCAACCCGACGATCGAGAAGGCCTGCAAGGCCGGCATCGTGGTCATCGCCTTCGACCAGATCGTCAGCGCGCCCTGCGCTTACACGATGGAGTCCGACTGGGGCCGCGCACCGCGCGTGGAGGCCGAATGGCTGGTCAAGAAACTCGGCGGCAAGGGCAAGATCCTCGTTGATCGCGGACTTGCCGGTGCTCCGATCTCCGCCCAGCTGCAGGGTGGGTTCGAGGAAGTCATCAAGAAATATCCCGGCATTGAAGTGGTCGGTTATTTCAACGGCGACTATGCGCTGGGACCGGAACAAGCCGGCGTCGCCAGCCTGCTGGCGGCGCACCCGCAAGTCGACGCCATCTTCGTCCAGGGCTACGGCGCCGGAGCGATCAAGGCGCTGCAGGACGCCGGTCGTCCGATCGTTCCCATCACCGGCAGTCCGTTCAACCTGACGACGACGACCTGTGCGCAGACCCAGGGCGCCCAGTGCATCCTTGCACCCAACCCTGCCTATCTGTCGGCCGAGGCCTTGAAGCTGGCGGTGGAGATACTCGACGGCAAGAAGCCGGCGGAGAAAAAGATCCTGCTGCGCAACGCCTTCCTCACCACCGATCCGGTCCCGTCGGGATTGTATCCCGACGCGACCATGCAGAAGATAGAGGTCGGCAAGAATGCCTTTCCGGACATGGCGCCAGGCCTGTTTCTTCCCGTCAGCCCGGGCTGGGTTGAAATCACCCCTGCCGAGGCCGCCGGCGCCAAATGAACGACGTCTGCCGATCGGCGGCGAAATGGTCGCCTCGAGGCTCCTCCAATGCGCCTTGGCTTAAATTGACAAGGCGCATTGGTACCGGTATCAATTTATGTGCAGCACCCATCAAGATGGCGAAGTCCGTCACCGGCTGATGCAGGAAACACGAAGGAGGAGAGATCATGAAACTGAAGACAGTTTGCGGCGGATTGGCAGCTCTTGCCATGTCCGCAATCGCGGTGAGCACCGCGCCGAGCCACGCCGAGAACAAGAAGACCTACACCATCTATCTCTCGAACAATTTCGTCGGCAATGACTGGCGCCAGCAGATGGAGCGTGTCGCCAACGTTTCGGTGAACAAGGGGCCGCTGAAGGGCCGCGTCGACCTCAAGATCGAGAATGTCGAGAACACCGTCCAGGCGCAGATCAATTCGCTGAACAACATCATCCGCCAGAAGCCGGACGCCATCCTTGTCGATGCCGGTTCGGACTCGGCCTTGAATCCGACCATCAAGAAGGCCTGCGACGCCGGTATCGTCGTCATCAGCTTCGACCAGGTGGTGACCGAACCCTGCGCATTTGCCGTCGCGTCCGACTGGGATCGCATTCCCTCGGTGATGGCCGAGTGGATGGCTACGCAGCTTGGCGGCAAGGGCAACATCATCCTCGACCGTGGTCTCGCCGGGGCGCCGATCTCGGCACAGTTGCAGCAAGGCTATGAGAAGGTGTTGGCCAAATATCCCGACATCAAGGTCGTCGGCTACTACAACGGCAACTATGCACTCGGTCCGGAACAGTCGGGTGTCGCGGCCCTGCTTGCCGCCAATCCGAAGATCGACGGCATCATGACGCAAGGCTATGGCTCCGGCGCTATCCAGGCGCTGAAGGATGCCGGCCGCCCGATCGTCCCGGTCGTCGGCTTCTCCTACAATGTCGCCGCCGTTACTTGCGCGCAGACGCAAGGCGCCAAGTGCATCCTTGGCTCCAATCCTGCCTATCTCTCCTCGGAAGCGATCAAGCTCGCGGTCGACATTCTCGACACCGGCAAGAAGCCCGCCGAGCGCTCCGTCTCGGTCAAGGGTGATTTCGTCACCACCGATCCCTTCGAGTCCAAGCTTTACCCGGGCACCAAGATGATCAAGATCGCGATCGGCAAGAATGCATTTCCGGACCAGGCGCCCGGCCTGACGCTGCCGATCACGCCCGACTGGGTCGAGATCACCGCTGCGGAAGCCGCCGGTACCAAGTAAACTCCTGTCAAACGCCCCTGTCTCCCGGCGGCGCAAGGTGTCGGGAGAGCTTTTCGAAGGCGCATTCATGGACCTCGTCACCGTCAAAGGCTTGTCCAAACGCTATGGCGGCATCGTCGCGCTGAGCGAGGCGACGTTCAGTGCCCGCGCCGGCGAGGTGCACGCACTGCTCGGCGAGAATGGCGCCGGCAAAAGCACTTTCATCCAGATCCTGTCGGGCGCCGTGCAGCACGACGGCGGCTCGATCCTGGTCGATGGCCAGGACTATCGCCCGGCCAATCCGGACGCGGCCCAGGCGCTCGGCATCGCCGCCGTCTTCCAGGAACTGTCGCTGATCCCCGATCTCAGCGTCGAACAGAATATCTGGTTCCGTCACGAACCACGGACATTGCTGCGCATCGTCAACCGCGGCGAGATGCGCCGCAAGACGCTGGCGCTGCTCGACAAATATAGTTTTCCGGCATTGCGTCCCGACCAGGAATTGCGGCGGCTGACCCTGGCCGAACGGCAGATTGTCGAGATTGCCAAGGGCTTGGCCAAGGACCCGCGCATCCTGATCCTTGACGAAGCGACCTCGGCGCTGCCGGCGCGGGAGGCGGAGTGGATGCTCAATCTGACGCGGCAATTGGCGGCCGAAGGCCGGCTGGTGATCTTCATTTCGCACCGCATGGCCGAGGTGCGCGCCATCGCCGACCGGCTGACCATCTTTCGCAATGGCAGCACCGTCGCCGCGCACGAGGCGAACGCCGTGTCGGACAACGAGATCGTCACGCAGATGATCGGCCGCCATCTGGACAGGCTTTATCCGGAGCGTGTGTCCACAGCGACAGACCACATCGCGCTGAGGGTCAGGAACTTTTCCAGCGGCAGCCGGCTCTCCGGCGTCGACTTCACGCTGCGCGAAGGCGAGGTGCTGGGTGTTGGCGGCTTGCAGGGCCACGGCCAGCGCGACCTGTTCCAGGCGCTGTTCGGCGCCAGCAAGGCGAGCGGCACCCTCGAACTCTGGGGCAAGCCGGTCTCGATCGGCAATCCGCGCCAGGCGCTGACAGGCAAGGATGGCATTGCGCTGGTGCCGGAGGACCGGCGCGGGCAGGGCCTGCTCCTGACCAAGAGCGTGCGCGAGAACCTGACCCTGTCCGTTATCAGGCGTTTTACCGAAAATGGCTTGCTCAGCCGACAAAAGGAATTGGCTCTGGTCAAGGAAATGGTCGACTTCCTGCGCATCAAGGCAGGCACGCCGGAACAGCTCGCCGGCACGCTGTCCGGCGGTAACCAGCAGAAGGTGATCTTCGGCAAGATGCTGCTCACGCAGGCGCGCGTTTTGTTGCTGTACGATCCGACGCGCGGCGTCGATGTCGGCACAAAGGGCGAGATTTTTCAGCTGATGCGCGACCTCGCGGCCAAGGGCTATGCGATCCTGTTCCATTCCAGCGACATGCCGGAACTGGTCCATGTCGCCGACCGGGTGCTGGTGATGCGCAATGGCCGCATCGCGGCGACGCTCGAAGGCGACCGCATCTCGGAGGCGGGCATTTTGCGCGCCGCCATGCTCGAAAGCGAGGCGGCTTGAGGCATGGTGATGTCCGCGGAGCAAACTGTGGGGATGGCGCAACGACCTGCCGAAATGAAATGGACGAGGCCCGGCATCGACTGGCGCGGCCGCCTGCTCGACCGCGCGCCGTTCCTTGTCGCCTCCCTCATGCTGGCCTTGATCGTTGCCATCTATGGCAGCCTGCAGGCCGGTGTCTTTTCGCTGGACGAACTCAACCTCGACACGGCCGCGGCTATGACGCTGATGCTGGCGGCAACCGGCCAGACCATCGTGCTGGTGCGGGGCGGCATCGACCTGTCGATCGGCGGCATGATCAGCCTCGGCACGGTGATTGCGGCGACGCGCTTCACCGATGATCCGTCGGCCACAGCACTTTGGGCGCTGATCATCCTAGCACTCGGCTTCCTGATCGGCGCACTCAACGGCCTGCTGATCTCGCTGCTCAAGCTGCAGCCCTTCCTGGTGACGCTTGCCACCTGGTCGATCCTCAACGGCGTCGCCATGATCATCCTGCCGACCGATGGCGGCAGCGTTCCCGGCTGGTGGGTCGGCTTCGCCTCGGCACAGCTTGTCGGCCTGACGAGCCCGGTCTGGATGCTGCTGGCGCTGCTCGTGTTCTGGTGGTGGTTTCGCGCGACGCGTGTCGGCATAGCCATCCAGGCGACTGGTTCCAACGAGAAATCAGCCTTCCTGTCCGGTGTTTCGATCACCCGCGTCAACCTCGTCACCTACGGCCTGTCCGGCCTGTTCGCGGCCGGCGCGGCGCTGTTTCTGGTGACGCAGACCGGCGCCGGTTCGCCGACCATCGGCAAGGACTATATCCTGCCTTCGGTCGCGGCCGCGGTCATCGGCGGTGTCAGCCTGTTCGGCGGTCGCGGCCATCTTGCCGGCACGGTGATCGGCGCCTTCGTGCTCACCCTCATCGGCAATCTCGTCTTCGTCCTGCATGTGTCGAGCTACTGGCAGCCGGTCGCTTCCGGCATCATCCTCCTGCTCTCGGTGCTTGCCAGTTCCGTTGCCGAAAAAGCCGCAAGGAACCGTGTCCAATGAGCGCCTTCCTTGCCCGCAACCGCCTCATCGTACTCGCCTATGCCGGCATGGTTGTGCTGCTGCTGGTCACGGCTTTGTTCTCGCCGGGCTTCCTCTCAGTATCCAACATGCGCTCGACTATCGTGCTGGCCGCCTTTGTCGGCATCGTCGCGCTCGGCCAGACCTTTGTCATCATAGGGGGCGGCATCGACCTGTCGGTGCCTTGGGTGCTCAACTCGGCGGCAATCGTCATGGCGCTGCTCTGCGGCGGTCGGGATCTGCCGCTGGTCTGGGTAATGCCGCTGCTGTTCGCCGGCGGCGCCTTGATCGGGCTGTTCAATGGCGTCGGCGTCGCCCGGTTCGGCGTGCCGCCGATCATCATGACACTCGCGACCAATGTCATCCTGCAAGGCCTGATCCTGGTGCTGACCGGGGGCTCGCCGACACCCTCGGCGCCGGCCTTGATCCAGTTCCTGTCGGTCGGCCGCATCGGCGGCTTCCCGGTCATCGCGCTGATCTGGCTCGCGCTGACACTGGTGGCGACGCTGCTGCTGTCCAAGGCGGCATTCGGCCGCCATCTTTATGCGCTCGGCACCAGCGCCACGGTCGCTGAATTCTCCGGCGTGCCGACGGCGCGCACCACCATCCTGACCTTTGTCATCTCCGGCCTCACCGCCGCTTTCGCCGGCATGTTGCTCACCGGCTATTCCAGCCAGGCTTATCTCGGCATGGGTGACGCCTATCTGTTCACCTCGATCGCGGCAGTCGCCATCGGCGGCGCCTCGATCCTCGGCGGCAGCGGCCACTATCTCGGCACCGTCGCCGGCGCCATGGTGCTCACCATCCTCACCGGCCTGTTGCCGGCGCTCAACCTGTCGAGCGGAGCGCTGCTCATCGTCTATGGCGCGGTGATCCTGCTCACCGTGTCGATCGGCAGCGAGACCTTCGCCGGTCTCGGCGGCAAGATGCGCAGAAAGGAGAGCTGACCATGGTCGAAATCACCTGTGTCGTCGATGCCAGGGCCGAGCTCGGCGAAGGCACGCTCTGGGACCCCAAGGCCGGCGTGCTGTGGTGGATCGACATCTGGAAGAAGCTGATCCATCGCTACGATCCATCGACCGGCAAGGACGAGGTCTTCGAGACGCCGGAATATCTCGGCTGCCTTGGCCTGCGCGAGAAGGGCGGCCTGGTGCTAACCATGACAAACGGCTTCCATTTCTTCGACCCGGCAACCGGCAGGTTCGAGGCGATCGTCGACCCGGAAGCGCATATGCCGAAGACCCGCTTCAACGACGGCAAGCCGGACCGCCAGGGCCGCTTCTGGTCGGGCTCGATGTTCGAGGTGCCGGGCCAGCCGATCGAATTCATCGGCGCGCTCTACCGGCTCGATCCAGACCTTTCGGTCCACAAGATGATCGACGGCATCGGATGCTCCAACGGGCTCGCCTGGAGCCCGGATTCGAAAACCATGTATTTTTCCGACAGCCATGCCGGCGCGGTGTGGGCCTATGATTTCGATGCCGCCACCGGCGAGATCGAGAACCGCCGCACCTTCATCGACATGAGGGCGACCGGCGGCGTCGCCGACGGTGCCACCGTAGATGCCGAAGGCTGCTACTGGGTGACCATCCCAGTGACCGCCAAAGTCTGCCGCTATGATCCCGACGGCGAACTGATGGAAACCGTGATCTTGCCGACCGACCTGCCGACCTGCTGCGAATTCGGCGGCAAGGACCTCGATATCCTCTACGTCACCTCTGCCGTACTCCGGCGTCCGGCCAGTCACTTCGTCCGCCAGAAGCATCCGGGCGGATTGTTCGCGCTCGATGTCGGCGTCAAGGGCCTTATCTTGCCGGCGTTCAAGGGCTGACCCGCTTTGGCTAAACAGCCGGCATGACCAGCGGTGTCTCGAACTTGCGTATCAAAGGCGACATCAGGACATCTGCTTGGTAAAGACCGCTTACGGCGCCTCTGCGACGTTCGTTGGCACCACCAGATAGCAGGCTCGGCCCCTGAAATCATTGAAGATTTTTGGACAGGGCGCTACCAAAGTTTCAGTTTTTTGTTGTTATTTCAACAGCTTATCCTGCGCGGCCTGAGACATAGGTGACGTTTTGTACCGGACACATGGGTAACACTTTTGGCTTTTGGCCGGAGGTGTTGATGCCGTGGAGAGAGTGTTCGGTGATGGAGGAACGTCTACGTTTCGTTGCCCGCCTTCTCGCGGGAGAAGGCATGAGCGATGTGTGCCGGGATTTCGGGATTTCGCGCAAGACTGGCTACAAGATCTTCAACCGCTATAGGGAGGAAGGGCTGGAGGCGCTTTGCGACCGCTCGCGGCGGCCGGTGAGGTACGCCAACCAGTTGCCCGAGCAGATCGAGCGGCTGATCGTCGAGACCAAGCGCGAGAAGCCGCATTGGGGCGCTCGCAAGATCAGGGAGTTGCTGGTCAGGAAGCTCGCCGGTGATGTGCGTATCCCGGCCAAAAGCACCGTGCATGCCGTGCTCG
>NZ_JAMYMO010000013.1:0-140890 GCF_040318575.1 Mesorhizobium sp. M1088
CAGCTCACGGCCGACGGCAAAGCCTCAAAACTCGCCATCACAGCCATCATGCGAAAGCTCATCATCCTCGCAAACGCACTACTCAGGGACAATCGGACCTGGAGACCATCTCTCCCTTGACCAACACGGATACTCTACGTCAGCGGCGTCCAGCTGCCGTCGGCATTGCGGCAGGCGGTTCCGCGCGCGGTGGCGCCGGCGGTGCCGGTAAACACCGTATGGGTGTATTGCCGGCAGTCCTGCGAGCCGACGCGATAGGGCTGGGCGGCGACCACTTCGCCGCGATGGGCCGAACTGTCGCTCTTCCAAGCCACTTTCTGGCCGCTCGCCGTGTATTCAAGCGCCTTGTATTCCGCCTCGAGCGCGCTGCGCTTCTCGGTCTCGCTCAGGCCGGCGCCGATAGAGCCGCCGACGAGGCCGCCGCCCATGGCGGAGATGATCGTCGTCGCCACCTTGGCGCCGCTGGGGGGCGTCAAGGCCGGCGTCACCGTAACGGCCGGGCCCTTGCCGAGCGTCGTGCAGCCGGAGACGGCGAGCAGGGCGGAAACGAGCGCGACGCGAATCTTCATGCCAATACCGGCTTTCTTGAGCTGGACCGCCGCGCTGTCAGCAGCTGGCGCGGCCATAATGTCGATGTTTGTCGGAAATTTGGCCGCAGCCAGCCACCTGGAAAAGCAATCTGGAAAAGCATTACTGAAGGCTCCGCAATCGAACCATCGCCTTCAATCCACCCATGATGGATCGTTCCAGCGCCAGAGAGCCTCCATACTCGTTGACAAGGTCGGCGACAATGGCAAGTCCGAGCCCGCTGCCCGGTTTTGTCTCGTCGAGCCGCCGGCCGCGCTGCAACACCTCGCGCGCCTTGTCGTCGGGAATGCCGGGGCCGTCATCCTCGATGCTGATCTCGAACAGGTTGGCTGCGCCTTCCGTGCCAGCGCCACCTTTGCTGGAGATTGGCTTGACCGAAACGGCGACCGCGCTCCTTGCCCATTTCATCGCATTGTCGAGCAGATTGCCGAGCAGCTCCTCCAGGTCCTCGCGTTCGCCGGCAAAGACGATGTCGGTGGCCGGCAGCGACAGCGACAGCGCCGTCTGCGGGTTGAGCTTTTGCAGCACCCGAACCATGCGCTGGACCAGCGGCGCCACCGGCGTACGGTAGACGACGCTGTCGCGCTGCGCGGCGACGCGAGCACGTTGCAGATAATGGTCCACTTGCTTTTGCATGGAAGCGGCCTGCTCGGCGATCAGCTGGCCCTTGGCGCCACCCAGCGCCCGTCCCTCGTTGAGCAGCACGGCAAGCGGCGTCTTCAGCGAGTGCGCGAGGTTGCCGACCTGCGTGCGCGACCGCTCGACGATACGCCTGTTGTTCTCGATCAGCGCATTGGTCTCGTTGGCGAGCGGCTCGATCTCGGCCGGGAAACGGCCATCTAGGCGCTGCGCGGTTCCTTCGCGCACCATGGCAAGCGCATTCCTGACCCGGCGCAGCGGCTGCAGGCCGAGCAGGATGGCAATCGCATTGATGGCGATCATGCCGACGCCGAACAGCGACAGATAGGTCAAAAGGCGCCGCTGGAAGGTGGCGATTTCCTGCTCGAGCTCGGTCTGGTTGCCCATGACGCGGAAGCGCGCGGCGCGGTTTTTCGCATCGAGCACGAACTCGCTCTCGAACACCTCCAACTGCTCGCCTTCGATGCCGTCCGCTGAATAGCTGCGCTGGAAGCTGGCATTGAAGGGCACCTCGGCAACGCTTGGCGACGGGATCGCCTTGGTCATCGACGACGAATGGAGATCGCCGTGCACGCCTTCCGAGGCAGGCTCGACCGACCAGTACCAGCCGGAATTCGGTTCCGAGAACCTCAAATCACCAAGGTCGGGGGCGCCGGTCAATTGGCCGCTTTCAGAAACGCCGACCGAGCCGATCAGGTTGAACAGATGCGCCGAAAGCAGGCTGTCGAAACCGCGCTCGCTGGCCTGGCGATAGAGCGTGGTGATCAAGGTGAAGATGACGACCAGAGTGAGGATCGCCCAGACCGTGGAAAAGGCGATGACGCGAAACGCCACCGAACGCGGCCATGACCGCAGCGACGGCGTGTTCGAGACGGCGGGTTTTGTAGGCAGCGGTTCCGCGTTACGCCTCCGGCTTACGCATGCGGTAGCCCATGCCGCGAACAGTTTCGATCATGTCGATGCCCATCTTCTTGCGAAGCCGTCCGACAAAGACCTCGATCGTGTTGGAATCGCGGTCGAAATCCTGGTCGTAGAGATGCTCGACCAGCTCGGTCCGGGACACCACCTCGCCCATGTGGTGCATCAAATAGGCAAGCAAGCGAAATTCGTGCGAGGTCAGCTTCAGCGGCACGCCGTCGACGTCGGCCTTGGAGGCCTTGGTGTCGAGGCGGAGCGGCCCGCAGGTCAGTTCGGACGAAGCGTGCCCGGCAGCACGCCGGATCAAGGCCCGCACCCTGGCCAGGATTTCCTCGATGTGGAAGGGTTTGGTGACGTAGTCGTCGGCGCCGGCGTCGATGCCGGCAACCTTGTCGCTCCAGCGGTCGCGTGCCGTCAGGATCAGCACCGGCATCTTGCGGCCGCCGCGCCGCCATCGCTCGACCACGCTGATGCCGTCCATCTGCGGCAGGCCGATGTCGAGCACCACGGCATCGTAGGGCTCGGTGTCGCCGAGAAAGTGCCCTTCCTCGCCGTCGAAAGCGCGGTCGACGACATAGCCGGCATCGACCAGCGCGTCGCCGATCTGCCGGTTGAGATCCTTGTCATCTTCGACGACGAGTACGCGCATGCGGAAGGCCTGTTGAAGCTGTTCAGATATAGGCCGATTCCGGCAGTCTGGGAAACGGCACGGTTCAGTTCAGCGGAACGACGATCTCCGAGCGACGCGGACGCTGCCCTTCCTTGCCCGGAACCAGCACGACGATGACGCAGACGGGCTGGCCGCCGCGTGTCGACTGCGAGGCCTTGGCCAAGGTGCCGCCATTCTGCTCGGCCACCTGCTGGCCGATCGCATAGCAGTCGGAGGCGGCGAGGACGACCGGTTGGGGCTGCTCGGGCACGACAACGGGGATCGCCATCGCCTGCGACGCAAGCAGACCGGCGGCTGACAGCGCCAGTGCCGCGGTCCGGAAGTGGGAGCGAAGGGTTTTCATGGTCAGCGTTCTAACGCGCCGGTGCTGAACGTGATATGAACGGTGAACGCTCGAATGCATGCCCGCCACACCCCTGAAGCGCGAGATTACCGGATTGCCATTTCGCCGCCCATCCCGCGAAATTGCCAAGTTTAACCTAGCCCTCCGATCCTTCGCCGACAACCGGGCATCGTTTGGCAGTGAAAGGCAATCGCTTCAGGTTTGCCCCGACTTCGATAATCGATCCGGCAACCGAAGGCAGATTCAGGCGAACCGACCGGAAATAAAAACCCGCCTCTGCGGCGGGTCGCTGGCGCCATCAGCACCATAGGCGAATTAGTAGCATAGCTGCCGGCACAAAGCAAGAACAAAATTGCCGGATTGTAAAAAATGCCCGGTGGTCAGCCCTCGTCCTTGATCACGGCGCGGAAGCGCAGCAGCCCGTGATGGGCCGAAAGGTCCTCGTCGTAGCGGGCTTCGGCGAATTCGAGCTTGAGGTAGGCGCGGCGATGTTCGCCGAGCGAGAGAGCCGTATCGCGCAGGCGGGTGCTAACAAGGTCCATGATGTCATTGGTTTCCTTGCTGGCCTCTGATTTCGACCAGACATGCAACGTCAGCAACTGTTCTGCGTCGTTCTCCATTCCCGTTGCCCAATCGTAGACGCTGGTGCGGCCGAAGGTCATGTGGGGGAACGCAACATTTTCCGGCGCACGGTCGAACAATCGTGCGTCGCCCAGTGCCGCCGATAAATCGGGATCGTCATTCACTGCCTCGAATATGGCCTTCTGCAATTCGACGGCCGGCGCGGTCATCGTCTTTCCCTTCGTCCGTCGCGTCGACCTCCCGGCTGCGTAGCTGCGTTGCATGAAGGCATCCCGCCAAAGCGCGAATCAGCGCGTCTCATGCGGATTATGAACCTTCATGATCTCGGCAATAAGCCCTGCTCCTGGAATGCGCGACGCCCCGGCCGTCCGCGCCACGGACCCTTGAGGGTGATGCCAACCTGCGCGAAGTCATTTGGCATGCAGGAGTTCGAAAAAAGGATGCTATGACGATGTCTGGTTTCCAGACATTCGAGGTCGTTTTTCGTGCGCGAGCCGTCGCTGCTGCCTGTCTTCGGAAAGCTTGGGGCCAAGGCGCCGCCGGTCGCGATTGCGGCGTCGACCATGTCGATGACCGTCAAGAGTCTGGTCAACCACACTCGGGAGGTGCTCTCGGCGTACGGTAGCCTGGCCCTGAAGCTGTCCGTCGTTTTGTGGACGGTGCTTGTCGTGGCGGCAGTATTCTTCATCGCCCAGGCCTGATCGAGCGACATTCATTGATTGGGCGGAAACGAAAGGACCCAAGATGGCAAAGCGCTACGCGCTCCGTATGGAACATCCTCACAGCTGGACCGTCTTCGACGTCTTCACCGGCCAGCCGGTCGAGCTCAAGCAGCAACTCACGGCCAGTTTGAACACGCGCGATGCGGACGCGATGGTCGACCGGCTGAACGGTCGCGACGTCAAGCGGCGAGCGAAGGCGGACCGGAAGCCCTGACAAAGCGTCTTGTGGACGGATCGCGACGGACTAGCGAAAATCGGCCGCAGTCAGCACATATATGCTCCTGCGGGTGCGGGCATAGGCATTCCTGGCGACATCGTGGATCGAGTTGGAAGCCGTGTCGAAGGCTGCCAGGTAGGTAGCTTCTGAGGCCGCCGTTCCCGGCTGCATCTTGGAGATGGCATCGGTTGCGACAGAGAAGGAAATCTGGAACATCCCGTCATGGCCGACGAAGCGGATGCGTTTGCTTGCCTCGTCGTAGCTGCGGCTGGGATTGGGAAATGTCAGGCTCATGATTTCGCCTCCGTCGATGCAGATACGGCCTTCTTGACTGCCCGTGACGCCCGCTTCTTCTTTGGTGCGACCGGATTCAGAGCTTCCGCCGCGCGGTCCGCCTCTTCCTTGGCCAGTCGCAATTCCCTCAGCCTTGCCGTTTTGATGCTCCTCGCCTTGGCTTCCGAGAGATATTCGGCAGTTGCTTTGTTCCGCTCCGCCGTCTTCTTTTGATTTTCCATGAAGCGGGCCTGAGCTTTTTCCATGATGTTCTGATTGCCTTCGGCCATCGGTAAAATCTCCCTTGCAGCGAAAGTCGTGAATGTGAATTCACCATAAAATAGGTGTTCAAAGATAGAAATTCAATTTCATTAATATTCGGCAAGGCCCGAACACCAGGGGATAACCAGGCAAGATAATACGTTCAATATTTCATGTGCCCTATGAATATTTTTTGGCGCTCCTATCAATCGAGTGCCAGGGCGCCTATAGAGAGGGGCGGCCGCCTAAGCTGGCCCCAGAAAGAGTCCCCATGAAATTCCGGCCACTCCACGATCGCGTCGTCATTCGGCGCGCCGAAAGCGACACCAAATCCAAGGGCGGCATCATCATCCCCGACAATGCCAAAGAAAAACCGCAGGAAGGCGAAGTGATCGCTGTCGGGCCGGGCGCGCGGGACGAAAGCGGCGCGCTGATCCCGCTCGACGTCAAGGCCGGCGACCTCATTCTGTTCGGCAAATGGTCCGGCACCGAGGTCAAGATAGACGGCGAGGACCTTCTGATCATGAAGGAGGCCGATATCATGGGCATCATCGAAAAAAGCGAGACGGGCATCATCGACAAGACCGTGGCTGCCAAGAAGGCCGCCTGATTGGAAGGCCGCGCGCCCTCCCGCGCGCGCGCAAAGGACGCTCCGAGCTTTGATTCAGGCGCTGCAAGCGCCTTGCCACGACAACCGAACTGGAAAAGATCATGTCTGCCAAGGAAATCAAATTCTCCACCGACGCGCGTGACCGCATGCTGCGCGGCGTCGAAATCCTCAACAACGCCGTCAAGGTGACGCTCGGCCCCAAAGGCCGCAACGTCATTATTGACAAGGCCTACGGCGCGCCGCGCGTCACCAAGGACGGGGTGGCCGTGGCAAAGGAAATCGAGCTTTCCGACAAGTTCGAAAACATGGGCGCGCAGATGGTGCGCGAAGTGGCCTCGAAGACCAACGACCTTGCCGGCGACGGCACCACCACCGCCACGGTGCTTGCCGCTTCCATCCTGCGCGAGGGCGCCAAATTCGTTGCCGCCGGCATGAACCCGATGGACCTCAAGCGCGGCATCGACCTTGCCGTCAGCGCCGTCGTCCAGGAAATCCAGGCGCGCGCCAAGAAGGTCAAGTCCTCAGGCGAGATCGCGCAGGTCGGCACCATTGCCGCCAATGGCGACACCAGCGTAGGCGCCATGATCGCCAAGGCGATGGACAAGGTCGGCAATGACGGCGTCATCACCGTCGAGGAGGCCAAGACCGCCGAAACGGAGCTCGACGTCGTCGAAGGCATGCAGTTCGACCGCGGCTATCTCTCGCCCTATTTCGTCACCAATGCCGAGAAGATGCGTGCCGAGCTGGAAGACCCTTACGTCCTCATCCACGAAAAGAAGCTCGGCAATCTGCAGGCACTGCTGCCCATCCTCGAAGCCGTGGTGCAAAGCGGCAGGCCGCTGCTGATCATCTCCGAGGACGTCGAGGGCGAAGCGCTGGCAACGCTGGTCGTCAACAAGCTGCGCGGCGGACTCAAGGTAGCGGCCGTCAAGGCGCCTGGCTTCGGTGACCGCCGCAAGGCGATGCTGGAAGACATCGCCGTGCTCACCGCCGGACAGATGATTTCCGAGGATCTCGGCATCAAGCTGGAGAACATCACCATAGACATGCTCGGCCGCGCCAAGCGCGTGCTGATCGAGAAGGACACCACCACGATCATCGACGGCGCCGGCGAGAAGACCACCATCCAGGCGCGCGTCCAGCAGATCAAGGGGCAGATCGAGGAAACCACGTCCGACTATGACAAGGAGAAGCTGCAGGAACGTCTCGCCAAGCTGGCGGGCGGCGTTGCCGTCATCCGCGTCGGCGGCGCGACCGAATCCGAGGTCAAGGAAAAGAAGGACCGCATCGACGATGCGCTGAACGCCACGCGCGCGGCCGTCGAAGAAGGCATCGTTCCCGGCGGCGGCGTCGCGTTGCTGCGCGCCAAGGCTGTGCTGAAGGGGCTGACCGGAGCCAATGCCGATGTGACGGCAGGCATCTCGATCGTGCTCAGGGCCCTTGAAGCGCCAATCCGGCAGATCGCCGAGAATTCCGGCGTCGAAGGTTCGATCGTCGTCGGCAAGCTCGCCGAGGGCAAGGATCACAATCAGGGCTTCGATGCCCAGAACGAGGTCTATGTCGACATGATCAAGGCCGGCATCGTCGACCCGGCGAAGGTGGTACGGACGGCGCTGCAGGACGCGGGCTCCATTGCGGCGCTTCTGATCACGGCGGAAGCCATGATCACCGACGTTCCGGCGAAGGAAGCCGCTGCTTCGCCCGGCGGCATCGGCTATTGACCAGCCACTGCCGGAAACAAGCCTGAAAGACAGCCGCCGCGGTATCTTCCCCGGCGCGCACCATCGGCAAGGAGATCGATCAATGATCGCATTCGTCCCGAAGCCAAAGGCAGCGGCGAAAATCGAAGTGGCCGAGGAAAGCCGCTTCGATCGCATTCGCAGGCTTGCCGACAAGCACAGGAAAGCCAACGCCGGCATGATAGGCCGCGACCCGAAAAAGATCGCGGACAAGCGTCCCATGTGACGACTGCCAATGCTCGGCACCTCGCGCAAGCGCGGAACCTTCATCGCCCTTGTAGGCAGCGCCAAAATGGACGAATAGTCATAGCGGCGCGCCGCCGTGAAATTGCCGGCATGCGGTTTCTCAGTTGGCGGCATCGCCGCAGCCGGATCCTGGAATGGCCAGTCCTTTGGAACCACGCAAGAGAAGAGGTCCGATCGCCGCAAGGCTGCTGGCGGTGGATGCGTGGATTGATTCCTCGGTCTACGAAATCGGCTTCAGGGCGCGCCAGTTCTGGGAAGCGGCGACCATCTTCTCGCGGCGTTTCCGTGTCGACGGCTGGCGCCGCGGCCTGATCGAACTGTTGAGTGAAGGCTTTACGCTCGGTGCCGGCGGCATCGTCGTCCTTTTGGCGCTGGCCTTGCCGGCCTTCCAGATAACCGCCGGCGACTGGCGCACGCAAGGCGACTTCGCCGTCACCTTCCTCGACCGCTACGGCAACGAGATCGGCCAGCGCGGCATCATCCAGCGCGATTCGGTGCCGGTCGACGAGATGCCCGACCATGTCATCAAGGCGGTGCTGGCGACCGAAGACCGCCGTTTCTTCGACCATTACGGCATCGATGTGCTCGGCCTGTCGCGCGCCATATTCGAGAATGTGCGGGCAAATTCCGTCGTCCAGGGCGGCTCGAGCATCACCCAGCAGCTGGCCAAGAACCTGTTCCTGACCAATGAGCGGACATTCGAGCGCAAGATCAAGGAAGCCTTCCTGTCGCTGTGGCTCGAAGCCAATCTGTCGAAGAAGGAAATCCTGCAGCTTTACCTCGACCGCGCCTATATGGGCGGCGGCACCTTCGGCATCGAGGCGGCAGCCGATTTCTATTTCGGCAAGAGCGTCAAGGACCTGAACCTTGCCGAGGCGGCGATGCTGGCCGGCCTGTTCAAGGCGCCGACCAAATATGCGCCGCACATAAACCTGCCCGCCGCCCGGGCGCGGGCCAATGTGGTGCTGTCCAACCTGGTCGATTCCGGCTTCATGACCGAAGGCCAGGTGCTGCAGGCAAGATTACACCCGGCCGAAATCGTCGACCGCGGCGAGCAGAAGAGCCCCGACTACTACCTCGACTGGGCCTTCGACGAGGTCAAGAAGATCGCCGCCAAAGGCGGCCCGCACTCGCTTGTCGCCCACACCACCTTCGACGCCAACATCCAGAAGGCGGCCGAAGAATCGATGGAGTTCCACCTCCGCCAGTTCGGCAAGGAATACAACGTCACCGAGGGCGCCATCGTCGTCATCGAGACCAATGGCGCGGTCAGGGCGATCGTCGGCGGCCGCGACTACGGCGCCAGCCAGTTCAACCGCGCCACCAAAGCGCTTCGCCAGACCGGCTCCTCGTTCAAGCCCTATGTCTATGCGACGGCGATGGAGCATGGCTTCACGCCGGATTCGGTGGTTTCCGGCGGACCCATCTCCTGGGGCAGCTGGTCGCCCCACAATTACAATGGCGGGTCGGCCGGCAACGTCACGCTGATCACGGCGATGGCCAAATCGATCAACACGGTGCCGGTGCGGCTGGCCAAGGATTATCTCGGCATCAAGCCGATCAAGGCCATGGCCGAGGCGATGGGCGTCGAGTCGCCGCTGGAATCGCACAAGACCATGGTGCTCGGCACGTCGGGCATGACCGTGATGGACCAGGCGACGGGTTACAGCGTATTTGCCCAGAACGGCCTTGCCGGAACCCGGCACGGCGTCAGCCAACTCTTCACCCGTACCGGCGAGGTGGTCTACGACTTCGCCAAGGATGCGCCGCCGCCGCATCGGGTGCTGTCGGAGCAGGCGCTCAAATACATGAACACCATGCTGGCGGCGGTGCCGGTGATCGGCACTGCCCGGCGCGCGGCCCTTCCAAACATCGTCGTCGCCGGCAAGACCGGCACGACCCAGTCCTACCGCGATGCCTGGTTTGTCGGCTTTACCGGCAACTACACGGCCGCCGTCTGGCTCGGCAATGACGACTTCACCGCGACCAACAAGATGACCGGCGGCACGCTGCCGGCCATGGTGTGGCAGCGGCTGATGGTCTATGCGCACCAGAATATCGACCTCAGACCGATTCCCGGCCTCGATCACCCCTTCGTCGATGCCGAAATTGCCGCCAAGGCCGAGGAAGCGGAAAAGAAGAACGCCGAACAGGCAGCTGCCGATGCCGCCGCCGAGCGTCCGCCGGTGCTGTCCAGCCGGACCACCCAGACCCTGAAGGAACTGACCAGGCTGTTCCAGGCGGCACCCGTGCTCGACGCGCCCGCTGCACCGGAAGCCCTCTCGGCGCTGTGACGCCCAATTGCGCGGGGCCGCTTGCCACAAGGCCCTGCGCCGCGATATCCCCGAGCGGCAATCTTTCAGTCCCGGCCTTCGGTTCCCTGCCTCCTCATGCTCAAGAACGCCTTCCTGACACTGCTTTCGCTTGCCATCGCCGTCGTCGGCGGTGGCGGCAGCGTCTGGTATGCACTGAAGCTGCAGGATGGCGTCGGCGCCATCAGGATCGGCCAATGGACCGCCTTCCCCGATATCGGCACGCCGACGGCAGATCCCTATTCGAAGGCCCGCGTGGCTCGCGAAGGCGTGCTGGCGCTCGGACAGGCGGAAGGACTGTCCTTCATAGCCGAGCGCGATTCCGGCGGCGAACAGCTCCAGCGGCAATGTGCCTACAAGATCGCGGGCGGCTTTCCCACCGCCCGGTTCTGGACGCTTTATGCCGCCGACCAGTCGCTTGGCGTGGTCGAGACCGGCAAGCCGAGGCCGGCTGCGCTGCAGTCCTATCAAGTGCTGCGCCAGGCCGACAATTCGGTGGTCATTTCCGTCGGCAGCCGCCCAGCGCCCGGCAACTGGCTGCTGACCAGCGGCGCCGGCAAGATGTACTTGGTGCTTACGTTCTACGACACGCCGATCGCCAGCAGCACCGGTCTCTCGGACGTCACGCTGCCACAAATCCAGAAGGTCGGCTGCAATGCGTAGCCTGCTGCATGCCGTGCTGCTCGGCCTGCTCGGCGCCGGCATCGTGCACATCATCGTGCTGCTGCTCGTCCCCGAGTTCTCCGAACGCGACGCCTGGTCGCGATTGGCCATGGCTTCGGATCTCTACAAGATGACCAGGCTCGACGCGGAAGCCGGCGGCGCGCCGGTGGTGAAATCGGTCGATCCGCTATTTTATGCGGCGGCATGCCGTTTCGATCTTGCCGAGGGGATGGTGCGGGTCAAGGCGCCGGGCAAGGTGCCGTTCTGGTCGATATCGGTCTATGACCGTGGCGGCCACAACATCTACTCGTTCAACGACCACAGCGCGACCGCAGGCATGCTCGACACCGTTGTGCTGACGCCGGCCCAGATGATCGAGGTCCGCAAGGATCTTCCCGAGGAACTGCAAGGGGCCATCTTCGTCGAGGCGCCGATAGAGGAAGGCGTATTCGTCATCCGTTCGTTCGTGCCCGACGACAGCTGGAAGCCGATCGTCTCGCGGTTTCTCGAACAGAGTTCCTGCGAACTGCAGGATTTTTAAGCCGGTTCCGATGCTCAGTGATGCGGTACCGGCAATGTTCCCGAAGGTCCCGGCTTGTCGGGGCCGGCCGGCCGCGTTTCGCCGGTCAGCGGCCGCTGTTCGTAGCGCACCCCGGGAAAGATGATCACTGCCGCCGGCGCGGTTTGTTGTGCTCGATTGGTTGCCGCCGTTCGCGGCACGAAAGACAGTACCATGCCCATGGTTCGCGTATTCCTCTCGGTTGCCCCGGAGCACAACGCAACGCCTCCATAGTCGATTAAGAAGGCAGTAGGTTAACGGAGCGCTAACGGATCGCCGCTAAATTGATCTTTGTTCTTGGGAAACGCGAAACCGGTACAGCCCGGCAGAGCGCTGTCCAGATCGTGTCGAGTGTCGGGCGTATCCTTCGTGTCAGCTTCGGATTTCAGGCAAATCGCAGCAGGAGCTGAATCGGGAAAGGCCGAAAGGCTGTTTCGCGCCGCGGTATCGGCGTTCTGCTCGCTCACCCGGCCTTCGCGCCGGGAAATCGCGCAGCTCGAAGACCTGACGCTGCCGCTGTTCGAGAATGTCTCGGTCGAATCGCGCCGCTACGTCGCGGCAGCCCTTTCCGAATGCGAATATGCACCCGCCGCGCTGGTGCGGCGGCTTTGCCAGGAGCGGGTCGACATCGCCGCTCCGCTGCTCATCCGCTCGCGCGCCCTCAGCGACGTCGACCTGATCGCGCTGATCGGACGTCACGGCCTGCCGCATGCCCGTGCCATTGCCCGCCGCAAGGATCTCAATCAGACGATCGCGGATCTCATCAAAGTGCTCGAAAGGCCGACGCTGGTGCGGTCGCAGCAGCAGCCGGAAACAACCGCCAAAGCCGCGTCCGAAAACGCCGAAGTGGTTGCGGGCGAGGTCAACAGGCAAGAGGCTTCCGATGCCGCTGAAACTGTACGCCGCCGGTTGCGATCCATGATGCGCGCCGAGAGCGGCGCCTCCATCAGTCCGTTCGTCGAGCCACAAACCTATGTCAAGCTGCGCGAGACCGCGCTGACCGGCAATGCGGCATTCTTCCAGACAGCGCTCGCCGATGCGCTCGAAGTCGATTTTTCAACGGCGCGGACGCTCACCGCAAGCCACAATTACACATCGCTGCTGGCCGCCTTGCGCGCGCTCGACCTCAGCGAAGACAAGGCGTTCCTGATCACGGCCGCCATCTATCCGACCGAGTTTCCGCACCCGCAGGCGATCCGCATCTTCCTCGACCGCTACCGCCTGCTGCACCGCGACGCGGCGTTGGACAGGCTCCGCGGCTGGAAGGCCGAGACCGTGTCGAAAATCGTTCGCAAGCCTGGGCGCGTCGCCGCAAATGCCGACCTGCGCAAGCCGAACAGCGCCGATATGACCGCCACCCCAAAGGCGCGTCGCGTCTGAAGGGCTTGCCGTTAAGACGCCTTGACCGAGATAAGCTCCTCGACGCGAATGGCGCCCGCCTCGATCTCGACCACCCAGATATCCGGATCGAATCTCTTCTCGCGCTCCAGCCGCGCGTCGAAGATGGCGGCATCGTCGCCTTCGCCAAGCAGGCTGAAAAAACGGTCGTCCGGCCTGGCTGAATCGTAACTCGTCTGCGGCGCCGGCCCGAACAGCGCCATCTCCCCTTGCCTGCCCCGCGCCAGCACGAAAACCGCGCCGGCTTCCGTCGCGCCGCGCTTGACCACGGCGGCAAAGCCGCCGGCGCTGAAAACCCGGCGCAACAGCGCCGACACCCACAGATCGGTGGTTACCCGCATGGAGAAGTCCTGGACATGCGGCGGTCCTTACAGCATTGGCCGGAAGACCGTAACCGGTCTTTGCGAGGCGATCGGCGAGCGGCCGTTTCGACCCTTAGTTGGTCAGGCCGATCTCGCGCATCTTGACGTAGACGATCTCGTCGGGCTCGCCGGTCTCCGGCAAGCCGAACAGCGCCTGGAATTCCTTGATCGCGGCCTTGGTGCGCGCGCCGACGACGCCATCCAATCGCATGTCGTCATTGCCGAACGCCTTCAGTCCGGCCTGGATCTTGACGATGCGGGGATCAGGTGTTTGCGCCACCGCATTTGCCGGTGCGGACGCTGGAATGGCGGTTGGAACAGCGGCCGTTTCGACCGGCCGCGGCACCGGATGCGGCACCACGGCTGCGGTCGTCGGCGTGGCACCCAGTTGATCCAGCAAAACGCTGTCGATCTCGCCGGAGGCATTTAATCCGACCTTCTGCTGATAGGCCTGGATGGCCTTGCGCGTATTCGGTCCGGGAATCCCGTCGACGGTGCCGGAATAGAAATCGAGATCCTTCAATATGCCCTGGACCTGCTCGACGACCGGGTCGCTCTTCATCGGCGCAGCGGCCGGACGCACGATATTGATGGTGGTTTCGGGCTCGTCGCTGTCCGCCCGGGGAAAGCGCTCGATACTCCTCGTGGCGAAAAACGCGCCGGCATGCGGAAAAGGCTGGTACCAAAGCGCGTTCGCCGAGACGTAGAACAGCGTCACCAGGAACGCGGTGGAGCCGCCGACCACAACAGGATTGCGCGAGATCAGGCTGCCCAGCGCCATCGCTCCGTGCCCGAAGGCATTGCCGCGGCGTTTGACCGCCCTAGGCTGTTTTGCGGAGCGACCCATTGCTCTCCCCTTTGCCACCGTCCGCCTTGGCTTTGACTGCGGACATCGGCACCACGCCGGCCTTCTCCGCCGAGCGGCCCGTCGGGCCGTTCACGGGAAGGCTGATCGTCACCGTGGTGCCCTCGCCAGGCATGCTTTCGATCGACATGGTGCCCTCGTGCAGCGCCACCAGCCCCTTCACCAGCGAAAGCCCGAGGCCTGTGCCTTCGAAACGGCGGGTATAGTCGTTCTGGATCTGCATGAACGGCTTGCCGAGATTGGCGAAATCTTCCTCGGCGATGCCGATGCCGGTGTCCCGGACCCAGAAATGCAGCCGCGAGCCGATGCGCTTGGCGCCGATGACGACATTGCCGCCTTCGGGCGTGAACTTGATCGCGTTGGAGACGAGATTGATCAGGATCTGCTGCACGGCGCGACGGTCGGCATTTATTTCGCCTGCGTCCGGCGCGATCTGGGCCTGCAGATCGATAGCCTTTGCCTCGGCTTGCAGGCGCATCATCGATTGGCACATCTCGACCGCTTCGCGGAAGCGGAACGGTTCCGGTTCGGTCGCGTAAGCGCCCGATTCGATCCGCGATACGTCGAGTATCGAGGTGACGACGGCAAGCAGGTGCTGGCCCGAATCCCTGACCAAGCCGACATATTCCTTCTGGCGAGGATCCTTGAAGCTGCCGAACATCTCGTGCAGCAACATGTCGGAAAAACCGATGATGGCATTGAGCGGGGTGCGCAACTCATGGCTGACGACGGCAAGGAAGCGTCCTTTCGCCACCTCGGCGGAGGCAGCCGCCTCATTGGCAGCGGCAAGCTCCTGGCGCAGTCCGGCCAGTTCGTCGTTCTCGCGCAGAAGAAGCGTGAAGACAGTCTCCTGCCCCGGCGCGCGCATCATCTCGAGCGAGAACGGCCGGTAATTGTCGGCCGTCACGCCGCTGCTCTGCGGCAGCCGGACGCGAAGGTCGAGCCGGTGCGACAGGGCGCCATCGCGCATATCGGCCAGCGCACTGAGATACGGGACGCGGTCGGACAGATGGATGCGATCGAAAAGTCCGGTGCCGAAAAGCAGCTCCGGCGGCAGCCTCAGCATAGTGCGTGCCTTAGCCGAGACGTCCAGAACCTCACCATGCGCAGCGATTCGCAGCACGACGGCGTCGATCAGGGCTTCGAGCCGGTGGCTGCCGGCCGGATCGAGCTGTGCGTTGGCGGCGCCGCGAAGCGGAGCGATACGCGGAATGAGCGTGAGTGCCCAGGCCAGTGGTACCAGCCAGTGCCATGCGGCGATTTCGGTCTGGTGGGCGAGCAAGACTGAACCGGCTAAAGGCTGCAGCAAGACTGCGACAAAGGCCGATATGGCGCCCCAGACCACGGCACGGCGCGATTGGCCGATCCACCACGCTTCAAACGGCAGCGCCACTGCGAGCAAGGCAACCGGCGAGGCCACACCGCCGGCGGCAGCGATAAGGGCACCGAGGGCAACGCTGCCGACGACCAAGGCGAGTTGGCCGGCCAGGGTCATCTTGCCCGAGGCAGCCACCAGCAGGGCGGCGAACCAGCAAAGGCCGAACGCCGCAAAGATCGCAGCCACAGTCACGGCCGCGCCCATTCCCGACGTGACCAGCGTCACCGCTGCACCCGCGCTGAAGAAAGGCGCCGCCAGCATGACGCCAATGAACCGGCTGTGGCGGCGACGATCGCTCTGGCCGAGTACGGACGGATGAACCATCCGTTCGCAACCGGCGGCTATCGCGCCCGGCAACTCGGCGTATCTGGCCTTGATCGCACTCAACTCAACGCACCCGGTCGTGAAAGGCCCTGCTTTGCAGGCGGCTTTTGTCGATCCGAAACTCGCATCCAGCGTTTAAGGAATGGATAAGGCTGGGCTGATCGTCCCCCGGCTGGCTGCAAATATCGGGATACCGGCGGGGAAAAACCGGGGCAATTGTCGCCATAGTAAACGGAGCGTTATCCACACCGCCCGCGCCTGCACCTGCGACCAATGGCATCAACCTGTCGCCGATTAAGAAAATGATCATGAAAAACAATAGGTTGGATAGTTATTATTTGCTGAATAAAATCTGAACCGTTCGAGGCAAATGAACTTCAAAACGCTTCGTTTCGAATCTGCCTAAAATTTGAGGAAAACTGTTGCTTTCGGGACAAGCCGTCCTTTGCGCGTCTGTGTCAGTATCGCGGTACAAGGGTCGTGCGGTTCGGAGGCATGACCGTCATAAAGGACAGACAGATGGGCTTTCTGATAAGAGCTGCTTTCTGGTTTTCGCTGGTGCTTCTGGCGCTGCCGCTGGGTGTCGGCGCCGATGATGCGGGCCGCGAAAGCGTCGGGCCGCTCCAGGCGCTGTTTGCGGCGCGCGAAGCCGTCGGCGATATCGCTGGCATCTGCGAGCGCAAGCCGGACGTGTGCGAGACCGGCAAATCGGCAATGCATACCATCACCGCCCGGGCAAAGGAGACCGCCAAGATCGCGGCTGCCATGCTGGACGACAAGGCCGCTGAACCCGATACAGTGACGACTACCGGCAGCGTGCCCGGGGAAATCGTCTTGCCGGCGAAAGTCGATCTGCCGGCGAAACTGCACTTGCCGGCGAAGAACTGAGACTGTTTCGGCCGAATTCATCGCCGGACCGCAAGGCTCCCCATGCCCGGCGCCTGCGGCGTTTCTCCTCTTTTTCCGTGACGCGGCAGCGCCGGATCACTATATCCGGGAGCATGACGACGACGATCCAGACCATCCGCGACGACTTTTCCCTGCTCGACGAGTGGGAAGACCGCTATCGCTATGTGATTGAACTGGGTGAAGCGCTGCCGCCGTTTCCCGATGAGCAACGCATACAAGCCAACAAGGTGCCGGGCTGCGTCAGCCAGGTCTGGCTGACTACCGAGCAAGGCGGGGGTGTCGACCCCGTTATCACCTTCAAGGGCGATTCCGACGCGCATATCGTGCGCGGCCTGGTCGCCATCATGCTGGCGCTGTTTTCGGGACGGCCGGCCAGTGAAATCCAGAGGACCGACGCCGAGGCAACGCTAAAGGCGCTCGGACTTGACGAGCACCTGTCGCCGCAGCGCGCCAATGGTCTCCGCTCGATGGTCAAGCGCATCAAGCGTGACGCCGAGGCAGCGTTGAAGCAGACCGCCTGACCG
Source organism: Mesorhizobium sp. M1088 (assembly GCF_040318575.1). NCBI lineage: Bacteria > Pseudomonadati > Pseudomonadota > Alphaproteobacteria > Hyphomicrobiales > Phyllobacteriaceae > Mesorhizobium > Mesorhizobium sp. M1088. The sequence continues at coordinate 17,103 of NZ_JAMYMO010000013.1, forward strand.
CACGGCAGTTGCTGGCGGGCATGGCGGGTTCGACCTTGACCCCATAATACAAAACGGCGCCCGCAGGCGCCGTTTGAGTATCAAACCGGAAGAGCCGCTTGTCAGCGTCCCTTGCGCTTGCGGCCGAGACCCATCTTCTTGGCGAGCTGCGAACGGGCGGCCGCGTAATTGGGCGCAACCATCGGATAGCTCGGGTCCAGGTTCCACTTTTCGCGATACTGGTCGGGCGTGAGATCATAGTGGGTCATCAAGTGACGCTTGAGCGACTTGAACTTCTTGCCGTCTTCGAGACAGATGATGTAGTCGTCATGCACCGACCGCTTCGGATTTACCGCCGGCTTCTGCTTGTCGGCAGGCGGCTGCTCGGCGGCCCCGCCGACACGCCCGAGAGCGGCATGGACATCGGCGATGAGGTTCGGCAGTTCGCCGACCGGCACGGGATTGTTGCTGACATAGGCGGCCACCACATCGGCGGTGAGCTCGATCAGCGCGTCACTGTTTCTGGAAGGTGTTTCGGTAATATCCATCGCGTTCAGGTCCCAACGAGAATTGTTTACACCCTATTTTTGGCAGGCAGGGCATCGCGCGAACTTGTGCAGGAAAAAGCCTCCGCGATTCGCGTCGCGGCATCTTAATGAGCCTGAGCGCCAAGTAAGTCAATTCGCTTCTTGCGGTCTATTCAGCGATACAAGTCAAATATTCCTCATTCAGCTTCACTCTTTCGTGCAAAGTGTAACTTTGCCGTTTTTTCTGGTCAGACCAGCATCGACTGACGCCGCGGCAAGCAGCCATTACACAAACGGCAGCAGGTAAATAGAGCTCGATGCTTGACCCTGCCGGCGGCATTACAGCCTGGATGATCGGCGGTTCAGTAAAATCATAGGTTGCGCTGTGTTACTGTTGCTCGTGAGCCGTCGCCGGAGCGGTGCGCTGTATCATTGAAATGGGGTAGTGTATTTCCGTAGACCCAGCCATATCGGCCACTTGCCAAGCCGCGAAGGCAGTTGCATGAGATTGACCGGCACTGGCAGGGTCATCGCAGCGACCGCGAGAACCGCGGCAGTCCGAGAAGAAATATTCGTTATCCGCTCCTCCAGCCCGTCCTCTCGAGCCACCACGACAATAGATCATAGCCCTTGAACCCGCGCTGCTCGGCGTGTTCATTCGCCATTCAAGTAGCTTCCACAGCGAGACGCAATGACCAGAACCCCAGTGTTTCCGACCGCCACGCCGCCGCAGCCGGAGAGGCGGCCGATCTTCGACACGCATCACGGCATAACACGGACGGACGATTATGCCTGGCTGAGGGCCGCCAATTGGCAAGAGATGTTCAGGGATCCGTCCCTGCTCGACGGCCAAATCCGCGCCCACCTCGAAGCCGAGAATGCTTACCAGGCGGCGCTGATGGCCGATACGGTCCAACTGCAGAAGCAGCTTTTCGCGGAAATGAAGGGACGCATCAAGGAAGACGATTCTTCCGTGCCGATGAAGGACGGACCTTACGCCTACGGCTCCTCCTTCAAGCTTGGCGGCCAGCAGCCGCGTTATTTCCGCACGGCGCGTGACGGCGGCGACAAGCAGATATTGCTCGACGGCGATGCCGAGGCCGAGGGCAAGCCCTATTTCCGCCTGGGCGGCGTCGATCATTCGCACGACCACAGCAAGCTGCTCTGGGCCTTCGACGACAAGGGTTCCGAATTCTACACGCTGCGCATCCGCGATCTGGCCGGCGGCAACGATCTGGCGGACAGGGTCCCGGACACCGGCGGCGGCGGTGTGTGGGATGCCGGCAATGACGGTTTTTTCTACACCCGCCTCGACCCCAACCACCGTCCTTCCAAAGTGCTGTTCCATGCGCTTGGCGACGGTCCTGAAAACGACCGGCTGATCTACGAGGAGACCGATCCCGGCTTTTTCATGGATGTCGGCGGCACGCGCTCCAACGAGTGGATCATGATCGGCATCAACGATCATGAGACCTCGGAATACCGCATCATGAGCGCCAACGATCCGTTCGCAGAGCCGAAGCTGGTTGCGGCGCGCCAGACGGGCCTGCAGTACGAACTCGAGGAAGGCGGCGACATCTTCTTCATCCTCACCAATGCCGACGGCGCCAAGGACTTCAAGATCATGACGGCGCCGGCCCACGATCCGGTGCGCGCCAACTGGCAGGAACTGGTGCCGCACGAAGCGGGCCGGTTGATCCTTTCGGTGATCGGCTTCAAGGACCACATGGTCCGGCTCGAGCGCAAGGAAGGCCTGCCGCGCATCGTCGTACGCGACCGCAAGAGCGGCGAGGAGCACCTGATCTCCTTCGACGAGGAGGCCTTCTCGCTCGGCCTGTCCGGCTCCTACGAATACGACACCGAGATCATGCGCTTTTCCTATTCGTCGATGACGACCCCGGCGCAGGTCTTCGATTACAACATGCGCACCCGCGAGCGGGTGCTGCTCAAGACCCAGGAAGTGCCTTCCGGCCACGACCCGGAGCACTATGTCACGCGCCGGCTGATGGCGCCTGCCGCCGACGGCGAACTGGTGCCGATCTCGCTCCTCCATCACCGCGACACGCCGCTCGACGGGTCGGCGCCTTGCCTGCTTTACGGCTACGGCTCCTACGGCATCACCGTGCCGGCCGCGTTCAATACCAATCTGTTTTCGCTGGTCGACCGCGGCTTTGTCTACGCGATAGCCCATGTTCGCGGCGGCAAGGACAAGGGCTATGGCTGGTACGACGACGGCAAGCGGGCGAACAAGATGAACACGTTCACCGATTTTGTCGCTGCCGCCCACCACCTCGTCGCCGAACGCTATACGCAGCATGACCGCATCGTTGCGCAAGGCGGTTCGGCCGGCGGCATGCTGATGGGCGCCGTCGCCAACATGGCGCCGCAATGCTTCGGCGCCGTCGTCGCCGAGGTTCCCTTCGTCGACGTGCTCTCCACCATGCTCGACGCCAGCTTGCCGCTGACGCCGCCGGAATGGCCGGAATGGGGCAATCCGATCGCTTCGGCGGAGGATTACCGGACCATCGCCGCCTATTCACCCTACGACAATGTCGCCGCACTCGACTATCCGCCGATCCTGGCGCTGGCCGGCCTGACCGACCCGCGCGTCACTTATTGGGAGCCGGCCAAATGGGTGGCGCGGTTGCGCGACCGCAAGACAGGTGGGAATCCGGTGCTATTCAAGATCAACATGGATTCAGGCCATGCCGGTGCCTCCGGCCGGTTCTCCAGGCTGGGGGAAATCGCCTTCACCTACGCCTTCGCGCTCAAGGTGACAGGCAAGGCCGAGCTTGCGGCGTGAACATCGGCGGATGAGCGATCATTGCCTTCCGTTCCGCTACATGCCTTCATTGAGGATGAAAGTTGCGGAGAAGCCCACCAATGATCGATCTCGCCACGTTGATAGCTTATGTCGCGGTTGTGCTTGGCTTTGTCTTCATCCCGGGTCCCGCCACTCTTCTGACGGTGGCGCGGGCAACCAGTTCCGGAACCAGGGTGGGCATTGCGACCGGCGCCGGGATCGCGGCCGGCGACGTGGTTCACACCTTCATGGCTATCGTCGGCATTTCGGCGATCATTGCCACGTCGGCGGCGCTTTTCAGCATCGTGAAGTACATCGGCGCAGCCTACCTCATTTATCTCGGCATTCGCGCGATCATCGAGAAAACGCCGGCCTATCCGGCCGCCGGCGCACTTGCGATCCCCGCTTCCAAAGCATTTCGGCAGGCTGTTTTGACCGAGGTTCTCAATCCCAAGACCGCGCTTTTCTTCCTCGCATTTCTTCCGCAGTTCGTGCGGCCTGAAAACGGATCGGTGATGCTTCAACTGGCGATATTGGGCGTCATCTTTGTTCTGTTGGGCCTCGTCAGCACGGTGGTTTTCGCCGTGGGTGCGGGCGGCCTCGGTGCATTCCTGCGCCGAAACCCGACGGTGCTGAGATGGCAAGGCAAGGCTGTCGGCGGTATCTATTGCGCCTTGGGCATCCGGCTGGCGCTGCAACAGCGCTAGGGTCTCGACAAGCGACGCCGTATGAGGCTTCGGATACTAGGCAGGCACAGTTGATTTTCCGCTCGCAATTGCAAAGGCCGCGCGCTACCCAGTGCGCGGCCTTTTCACGGTCGCCGCCAACACTCAATCACCCAGGGATCTGCCATGTTGCTCGTCGATGTCTATCTCGACAAATCGCCCATCCAGGGCATCGGCGTCTTTGCCAAGAACCACATTGCCCGCGGCACGCTGGTCTGGAAGCTCGACCCGAAATACGACCGGCGCATCGAGGTGGAGACCTATGAGCGGGAAACCGGGCCGGTCAAAACCTATCTCGACCGCTACGCCTATCCGGACCGGCGCGACCCGAACTACATCGTCTTCGAGGCCGATGATGCGCGCTACATGAACCATGCCGACGACCCGAATTGCGACGTCTCGCAGCCGGAGGAGACCTATGCCTTGCGCGACATTGCGCCCGGCGAGGAAATGACCTGCGACTACAATCACTTCTTCGAAACCGGCTTCGACTTTCTCGGCGACCGCTGACGCAACAGCTGTCAGCTCGCCGGCTTCTTGCGCGCCGGATAGCCGTTGGGATGCGGCGGCACGGCTTTCAGGTAGGCGGCGATCGCCGAGCGGTCCTCCGGGGTCAGCACGGCCATGTTCCGCTGCACGTCGACCATAGCGCCGCCGACCGTATCGAAATCCGGCGTGAAGCCGGTTTCGAGATAGTTGGCGACGTCGGCCTCGGACCAGTCCGCGATGCCGCCCTCGCCCGACGTGATGTTCGGCACGATGCCGCTGCCTTCGGCGGCGGCCGCACCTGCCAGCCATTGGCTCTTGCTGGTGCCGCCGGCAAGATCCCGCGGCGTGTGGCATTCGCCGCAATGGCCGGGGCCTTCGACCAGATAGCGGCCTGTCAACACCGGATCCGGTGTGCCGTCGGGAAAGGAAACGACCGGCTGGTCACTCAAATAGAGCAGCTTCCACAAGCCAAGACCGCGTCGGACGTTGAAGGGAAATGCCAGCGAATTGGCGGGCGCCTTGCCGGCGACCGCGGGTAACGTCTTCAGGAATGCATAGAGATCGGCAATGTCGGCCGGCTTCATGCGCGCGTAGGAAGCATAGGGAAATGCTGGATAGAGATGCTCGCCCGACGGCGACACGCCCTTCAGCATGGCGTTGGCAAGATCCTCGACCGACCAGGCCCCGATGCCGTCCCTGGTATCCTGCGATATGTTCGGCGGCACGAAGCTGCCGAACGGCGTCTTGAGTTCAAGGCCGCCCGCCAACTGAAGACGGGCGTCGCCTTGCGAGCCAGGCTTGGCATGACAGGATGTGCAGCCGCCGGCGTAGAAGATGCGCTTGCCCCTGGCGGCGTCGCCAGGACCAAGCTCAGCCAGCGTTGCGGCATCGAGCCTGACCGGAGCCGACAGGAACCAGCCGGCAATCGCGGCCGCGCCGCCCAGAACGAGGGCGGCGCCGACAAGTTTCTTCAGCAAGCGCATTGCCCGCTATCAGCCTTTTTTCACCCTGTAGTTTTGATGACAGTTGCCGCAGCCGCCGCCGATGGTGTTGAACTGCGCCTTCAACGCGTCGGCATCCGCAGGTGCTGCGGCGACCGCTGCCTTGACGTCGGCGAGGTACTTGCCTTCAGCCGTCTTGAAGCCGGCCATGTCCTGCCAGATTTTTGGGGACGCCGTGGTGTCGCCGATGTCGCTGCCGGCCGGGAAAAGCGTGTCGACGCCGGCATGGAATTTCTCGGCATTGACCTGCAGTGCCTGCAACGCCGTCAGCACCGAAGCTGCGTCGTAGGGCGTCTCGCCCTTGACCACTTTCGACAAGCCGGCGGCGATCTTGCCACGTTCCTTCATCAGGGCCTGCCGGTCGGCTACCGGGTCGGCAAATGCCGCCGAACCGGCGAAAGCGAGCATCGAGATGGCGAGGATAAGCTTTCTCATTCACTTGGCTCCATGTTGAAGGCAAATTCAGGATGCGGTCCCACCCCGATGACAAACGGCAAGGATGGCCTAAAAATTCCGACGCTTCGCCTCACGCTTGCGTGAAATTTTTGCAGCTGTCGTTCTGATGCTGAAAAAGAAAAGCCCCGGTTCTGCCGGGGCTTTTCTGGAACGGATCAGGCCTTTTCGTAGAGCTCGAGCACATAGTCCCAGTTGATGAGACTGTCGACGAAGGCTTCGAGATATTTCGGCCGGGCGTTGCGATAGTCGATGTAGTAGGAGTGTTCCCAGACATCGACGCCGAGGATCGGCGTCGCGCCATGGACGAGCGGGTTCTCGCCATTCGGCGTCTTCGAGATAGCCAGCTTGCCGTCCTTGACCGAGACCCAGGCCCAGCCCGAACCGAACTGGGTGGTGCCGGCGGCGATGAAGTCGGCCTTGAACTTGTCGTAGCCGCCAAGGTCGCTGTCGACCGCCTTTTGCAATGCGCCGGGCAGCTTGTTGCCGCCGCCGCCCTTCTTCATCCATTTCCAGAAATGGATGTGATTGTAGTGCTGGGCGGCATTGTTGAAGAGGCCCGCATTCTTGCCGAAGGACTGTTTGACGGCCTCTTCGACCGACAAATCGCCCATGCCCGCCTCGGCGGCCAGCTTGTTGCCGTTGTCGACATAGGCCTTGTGGTGCTTGTCGTGATGATATTCCAGCGTTTCCTTGGACATATAAGGCTGCAAAGCCTCGTAATCATAGGGCAAGGCGGGCAATTCAAAAGCCATCGGTCGTACTCCCTCGTGGAAAAATCCGGTGTCGATACCGGACTAACATAGGACTGGATTGGTCTGGAACAACTCCGGAAACGAAGCGCCGGCCGCTTTTTAGCGGGTCAGCCGGGCGAAGTCGAATGCGCCCATTCCCAATAGAGTTCGCGCGCCTTCTTGGCCACCGGTCCGGGCTGCAGATTGCGATCCTCGATACGGGTGACCGGCACCACTTTCGAGTGGTTTCCGGTCGAGAAGATTTCGTCCGCCTCCAGGAAATCGCGGATCGACAGCGTCTTTTCTGTCGTCGTGAACCCGTATTCGCCAAGCAGGGCCATGGTGCGCGCGCGGGTGATGCCGGAAAGGAAGGTGCCGTTCGGCGCCGGCGTCAGGACATGGCCGTCCTTGACCAGAAAAATATTCGACGTGCCGGTCTCGGCGACATTGCCCAGCATGTCGAGCACGAGCGCATTGTCGAAGCCGCGCATCTTGGCTTCGAGGATGGCCCGGCCGTTGTTGGGATAAAGGCAGCCGGCCTTGGCATTGGTCGGCATGGTTTCGATGGTCGGGCGCCGGAACGGCGACACCGTCACCGAAAACCCCGCCGGCGAGATCATCGGCGATTCATAGAGGCAAAGGCAGAAACGCGTCGAGGCCGGGTCGGCCGGCACGCCCATATAGCCGCCATGCTCGGCCCAATACATCGGCCTGATATAGACCGCCGTCTTGCCGTCGAACTTCTTCAGCCCGTCCCAGGTCAGGCCGACGATCCTGTCGGTGCTCATCGTCGGCTTCAGGCCGAGCGCGATCGCCGAGGCGTTTACCCTTGCCGCATGGCGATCGAGATCGGGAGCGACGCCCTCGAACCAGCGGGCGCCGTCGAACACGCTGGTGCCGAGCCACATGGCGTGACTGCGCGGCCCTAGAATGGCAACATTGCCCTCGTACCAGTCGCCGTCGACGAAGGTCCATGTCGCGGATTGCGCCGCAGTCGCCAGTGTCATTGCCAGGTTCCGTTCGATGCTTGTTGCGGCGCATTGGAAGATGCTTTGGCGGCCGCCGTCAACCGGCTTGGCTGAGATTTGTTGAGGCCAGCGGGCTGGCGGACTGCAATCAGCGCTTGCGCCTTGCCTTACGCGGCCTCAAAACTGTCGAATGCAGTTCGCGGCTTACGTTTTCGACGCCTATGGCACGCTGTTCGACGTGCATGCGGCCGTGCGCCGTCACGCCGACCAGATCGGGCCGGACGGCCAGTTGCTGTCCGATATCTGGCGCGCCAAGCAGCTGGAATATTCCTGGGTCAGGACGCTGATGGGGGCCTATGCCGATTTCTGGCAGCTCACCGAGCAGGCCCTCGACTTCGCCCTGCGCAAGGTTCCATCCGCCGATGCCGGGCTGAGGGCGAAGCTGCTCGAGGCCTATTGGCGGCTGGACTGCTATCCGGAGGTACCGGCCGTGCTCAAGGCGCTCAAGGCATCGGGGGCAAGGCTGGCGATCCTGTCCAACGGTTCGCCTGAGATGCTGGAAGCGGCCGTCAAATCCGCCGCGCTCGACCAGGTCCTGGACGACATCTATTCCGTCGACAGCGTCAAGCGCTTCAAGACCGATCCGTCGGTCTACGACATGGTCACCACGGGCTGGCGCCTCTATCCGGGCGCTGTCTCTTTCCAGTCATCCAACCGCTGGGACGTCGCCGGCGCCACCAAATTCGGCTTCAGGACGGTGTGGATCAACCGCGCCAATCAGCCAGAGGAATACCGGGATTTTCCACCGGCCCTGATCCTGCCGTCCCTTGAAGGTCTGGTCGCCGGGGGGTGACACCGGAATGTTGCGTCGGCGCAACAGTGACGATCCAGTCACAGCTTTGCCTTTGTTTGTCCACCCTGCGGCCAGAATTGGAACCGCCTATCGCGCCGGGCATTGCTCGGGCAACCGCGCGCAACCGGGCGCATTCATGCTTTGTTGCGATTTGAGACTTAAAAAAGGCAATCATGTTCACACCCCCATCGTCCTCTCTGCGCCTGAGCCGTCGCGGTTTCCTCAACGCAGCAGCCCTTGGCGCCGCCTCGGTCGCGGTCTCCAGTTGCACCACGCTGTCGCAACAGCCGGTCGAGCCGCCGCCGCCGACCTATGTCGAGCCGGCGCTTGGCGACTATGTGACGATGTATGGGCCGATGTCGGATGGCGGCTTCGAGCTGCCGGCCATACCGGTCGACAAGATCGACCCGCAGTTCCTGCGCCAGATCGTTGACGATCCGACCGGGCAGCAGCCGGGCACCATCGTCGTCGACACCACCAATCACTTCCTCTATCTGGTGCGCCCGGGCGGCCAGGCGATCCGCTATGGCGTCGGCCTCGGCCGCGCCGGCTTCGAATGGTCGGGCGATGCGGTGGTCCAATGGAAGCAGAAATGGCCGAAATGGACGCCGCCGGACGAAATGATCGCCCGCCAGCCCGAACTAAGACCGTACAGCGCCGACAATGGCGGCATGCCCGGTGGGCTCAAGAACCCGCTTGGCGCGCGGGCGCTCTATCTCTTCCAGGGCAACCAGGACACGCTCTACCGCTTGCACGGTTCGCCGGAATGGCGGTCGATCGGCAAATCGGTGTCGTCGGGCTGTGTTCGCCTGATGAACCAGGACATTATCGATCTCTACGACCGAGTGCCGAACAAGACCCCGGTCGTGGTGACGGCCGATATCGGCCAGCCGATGGTGGCGACAGCAAACCGCAAAGCCATCCCGATCGACGCCGGCGTGCCGGAAGGATCGATCCTGCTCGGCCCGGTCAAGGCGATCACAGACTCGATCTTCTGAGCTGACGGAAGCACAGGCGGGATTGCTCACGGCTCCTGCTGGTTTTGCCGAGCGTCGGCTTGCCCGTGCCGGTGCCCGCCTTTGGATTTGATGCTTACGTTGAGGCGGACTTTGCCGCACCTGTGTGCAGACGCCACCAGTGACAGCTCATGACCCCGGAGCGGACATTTCGCGCTCAGAAGGGATTATCACGGTGATCGGAGGGATACCCCTCCTGTCATCCTGACCGTATTTGTGCTGGATGCGCTCTGACAGGTGCGATGCCGTGGCAGGTTTTTGTAGACCTTGGCGCGAAGGAATGATCCAAAATGTAACCCTGGCCATGCCAATTGCTTCAACGATCGATGCAATCCACTCAGAGCAGGTTGATCGCAATTTGCACGTTGCCGCGCGTCGCTTTCGAGTACGGACAAATGTCGTGCGCCTCGTCGATCAGGGCTCGTGCGGTATTGTACTCCACGCCAGGCAGGCTGACGTTGAGCCGAGTGCTGAGAGAGTAGCCGTCGTCCCCGAGATTTAGATCAACCTCGGCATCGATTCTCACTCCGGCCGGCAGCATAATTTTTTGTTCGTGAGCCACAGACGCAACCGCGCTTGCGAAGCTGGCCGACCAGCCGGCTGCAAGCAGTTGCTCCGGGTTGGTGCCGATGCGCGCCGATCCGGGTATGGAAAGCCTGATGTCCAGAAGGCCATCAGAGCTGCGCGAGGCGCCATTCTCGCGGCCACCTGTGGTTGCGGTCCTGGCCGTGTAAACAACCCTTGCGATCGGGTTCATAGGCATTCTTTTGGTGGTTGTCGTACCTGCCGGAGGGGCGGCGCCGCGAACTCGATCACGCGTCGACCTCGACAACGGCGTCGGCAAAGGCCTGTGGTGCTTCCTGAGGTAGGTTGTGTCCAATGCCGCCCATGACTACCCGGTGGCTATATCTGCCTGAAAACATCTTGGCGTAAGCGCTGGCGTCCGGATGCGGCGCGCCATTGGCGTCGCCCTCGAGCGTCATCGTGGGCACGGAGATGACGGGTGCCTGAGCAAGCCGCTGCTCCAGTGGATCATATTGCACCTCGCCTTCTGCCAGGCCGAGCCGCCAGCGATAATTGTGGATGACGATCGCGACGTGATCCGGATTGTCGAAGGCCGCAGCACTCCGCTCGAACGTGGGCTCATCGAAATTCCATTGCGGCGAGGCGAGCTGCCAAATCAGCCTGGCGAAATCGCGCGTATATTTCTCGTAGCCGACACGGCCGCGATCGGTAGCGAAGTAATATTGGTACCACCATTGCAGCTCGGCCTTCGGCGGCAGCGGCAGTTTGCCGGCTTGCTGGTTGCCGATGAGATAGCCGCTCACCGAGACCATCGCCTTGCAGCGTTCCGGCCACAGGACGGCGATGATGTTCGCCGTCCGAGCGCCCCAGTCGCAGCCGGCAATCGTCGCCTTCTCGATACCCAGCGCATCCATCAGCGCGACGATGTCGGCAGCGATGGCCGACTGCTGACCATTGCGCATCGTCTCGTCCGACAGGAACCGCGTCGTGCCGTATCCGCGCAGGTAGGGCACGATCACGCGGCGGCCTTTCGCCGCCAGAATGGGCGCAACGTCGACATATGTGTGGATGTCGTAAGGCCAGCCATGGAGAAGGATAACGGGCGGACCGTCGGCAGGGCCGGCCTCTGCATAGCCGACATTAAGGACACCGGCATCGATCTGCCTGGGTTCGCCGAACGAGTTCTTTGCCGTGTGCATCGCAGACGCCGTCGTCTGGTCGACTCCAATGGGCGCCGCCTTCGCTGTCGCGGTCATGCCGAGTTCGGCAAGCGTCATGCCCATTGCGGCTGCACCGATCAGGCGACGGCGGCGCTCATCGATTTTGTCGCAAACACTGATCGTGTTCATAGTGATGTCTCTTTGTGATGAGGCAATGTGCTTTGTTCTTGCGTAGTCACGAGACGAGCTGCTGGCCGCCGTCGAGGTCGTATGTCGCGCCCGTCAGCGCCGTGTTGCTCATGATGTGAACGGCGAGCGCGGCGACATCAGCCGGTCCGACGACACGTCGGATTGGCAGCGTCGCGCGCAGTTCATCGCGCCGCTTGTCGAGGTTGTCGCCGAGCAGCGACGCCGACAGTGGCGTGTCGACGAAGCCTGCGGCGATCAGGTTGACGCGTATCGGCGCGAGCTCGAGCGCGAGATTGGCGATGAGCGCGGGGAACGCGACGGTAACCGTCGAGACGATCGCGAGGCCTGGTTTTGGGCGGCGTGCGCCCGTGCCGCCCATGAATATCAGTGAGCCGGCCGACCCGACCTTGCCAGCGGCGCTGCGTGCCACATTGAGCGCGAGCAATAGGTGGTCCGTGAGATCGTGTCGTGCCTCCTCGGGAGGAATTTCGAGGGGAGAGCGATAATGGGGAGCGCCGGCAGTAACCATCACATGGTCGATCAAGTCCGGCAGATCTTGAAAGAACGACTTCAGCTGGGTCGCATCATTGGCGTGGAAGGCGGCGGTGCCCTCAGCGCTAATCTCGCACGCTGCTTGATCGAGGCGGTCGCGATTGCGTCCGGTGAGGATGACGCGGGCGCCTTCGGCGCGGGCACGCCGGGCGGTCTCCAGACCGATGCCGGCGCTACCGCCGATGACGACGACGGTCTGGCCAAGAAGTTCAGGTTCGCGCTGAGTGGGGATGGCTGCGGTACTCATGATTTCCTCCGATAAAGGCCGTCAGGTCGCCACGATCTCCGCAGGCCGCGAACGAATACGGCGCCAGTGTGCCGCCGTCTGGAAGCTCTTCCTACTGCGGCAGTTCCTCGCCAGACTGCTCGGCCACTATGTATTCGGCGTACCAGTCCGGCCAGTTCTCGTCACGCTGGCCGCCGGTCCGCTTCTCGTGCTCTCCGTGGGCGACCGACGCGCGCCGCATTGCGGCGGCCAGGTCGCCCTCGGAGGCGAAGCTCGTCGCCTTCGAGTCGATCCGGCCCGGAAACCGGGTGGTGATCTCCTGGAGCAGCCAGCCGTTCCCGTCGGGATCGCTGAACGTTGCAAAGGAGACGTAGCTGCGTCCCTCCGGGTCCCGACCATTGACAGCAGGCTGTCCCGGACCGGCACGGTGGAACACTTCGCTCACATTTGCACCGTGAGCGATGAGCTCGGCGCGCGCCGCTACGATGTCGGACACGATGAGATAGAGACCCTGTGTCGACCCCGGCGCGGCCGAGGTGACAGCCTTGCCGAAGTGGATCGAGCCAGGCGAGCCCGGAGGCGTGAACTGCACAACCCGGAACATGTCGCCGACCGCGAAGTCGGCATCGAGCCGCCAGCCGAGGCCCTCGTAGAACTGCTTGGAGCGGTCGACGTCTGCGACCGGAATAACGACAACCTCGAACTTCAGGTCGACGGGACGTGCGCTTGCGGTGTCGGAGGTCTTTTCGCCCTGACGGGCCGTTGCGATGTCTGACATGGTCGTTTTCTTTCCAGTTGGGTGGGACCTGGTCCTGCCCGATCGTTGCCACGTAATGACCGAGCCTGTTCTGGATCTCTCTGCTGCATGTCGGCCAGAGCCAAGTTCTCTTCGACGTATTTTGACGCGTCGAGCGCACGGAAACGGTCCGCCGGAGTGCAGAGTGAGATGCGCACGGTTGGCCATTCCCTCGCGTGTGAGATCGATCATCACCTACGCCTCGGCGGCCGAGGTCTGGACGGCAGAAATCGAGTCGATGATTTGGTCTGTCGTGACAATCGCGCTGGCGTAGTTCGGCATGTTGATGTCGAGAGCCGCGTGCATCTCCTCATCCGAGTAGTCTGCCGTCGCGTCCCTCACCATGGTTACGTCGTAGCCGAGCTCGGCGGCGAAGCGAACGGTCGCTTCGACGCAGGTGTGTGCGATCAGTCCGATGACAATGAGTTTCTGGATTCCGTGCCTTTTCAGCTGCAGATCCAGATCCGTATTGGCGAACCCACTGGAACACCAATGTTCGGTCGCGACAGTTTCGCCTGGCTTGGGCTCGAACTCGGACCGAATCTCGCCGCCCCAGGTGCCGTATTCAAAGCTCTTGCTCTTCCATGCTCTCTTCTGGACGGGCGCGACGTAAGTCCATGTCTCATAGTCGCCCGGACGGTATCGATGATGCATTGCATAGAAGACGCGAAGCTTAGCTTGACGCGCGGCATTCAGGACTTGCAGCATGTGAGGCACGCAGCCGTTCGCCTCTGCGACAGCCCGGATGCGGGGCCATATCTTGCCCCCATCGGAAATGAAGTCGTTGTACGGATCGATCACCAAAAGTGCGGTGACCTCCCGGTCATGTGCGTGCCTCGTCATTGTGCCTCCTCCATTGAGCGGCTACATCACAAGAAAGATGCTGCCGCTCAGTTCCTGAGCGCGGCTCGTTCGATGCTGGCCGCAAAAAGCGGCGTCTCGCCCTTGTTGTGAGCGATCGACATGGGCTGGCGCTGTGACCGAAGCACCTCGAACGGGATGCCCTGGCGCTCGAAGAAGGCCATGAATTCCTTCGTGGCCCAGGACCGGACGTGGTTGGTAAACTCACATCGGCGACTGTCGATAGCCTTGACGCTCAGCTCCCAACGCACATGGATCGTGGTGCGGCCCGTAGGCGTGAAGAGGTCTGAAACCGACTCCAGGATGAGGTGATCCTTGCGGCCAAGCGTCTCGACATAGTGTTGCACCATCAGGCTGCCGCCGATGATCTCGACATTGATCGACATGCGCTTGCCATCCGGCGCCGTCGTGAAACCCGCCGCTATGTGGGCAGGCGAACACCCCTGATATTCATGTTCGGACAGCGCGAAGCACCAGTTGGGAATGTCAATCTTCTCGATCGGCGCGTTGATGATAGCCGTAAAGCTTGAATCGACGATTTCATGGTCCTCGACGGGGGCTGCCATCTTCGTGATGGGTTCGTGCGATGCGGAAGAGTGCGCGATTGCTGACATGGCGTTCTCCTTTGTCCCGGGTTCAATCGGGTTGCCTTGGACAGTCGAGCAGGTGTGACTGCAAGCGGAACCCTGTGAGGGGTTCAGATTTGCTGGCGCAGCGGACGAAATGCCGTCCGGAGTTCGGCGGTGAAGGCCGCGGGCTGCTCCCAGGCTGCGAAATGGCCGCCCTTGGGGAGCCGGTTGTAATGGATAAGCTTCGGATACGCCTTTTCAGCCCAGGTCTCCGGCGCCTGGTAGATCTCGTCCGGGAAGGCGCTCACAGCGACCGGGATCTTGATGCCCCTGGGGTCGAAGAAGCCTCCCGTCGGGTGGTGCGCGTTGTCCCAGTAAAGACGCGCCGAGGAGATCGCCGTGTTGGTCAGCCAGTACATCGTGACATTGTCCAGGATATCGTCCTTCGTCAGCCCTTCCGGCTGCCCGTCGAAGACGCGTGCGATCAGCTCGTAGCTGCGGATGTCGTGGTCGAGCATCCAGGCTGCGAGACCAACCGGCGAGTCGACGATGCCGTAGAGCGTCTGCGGGCGATTGTTCATCTCGATCGCGTAGCCCAGCCCGTTCTTGTAGAAATCGTCGAGCTGGTCCCAGGCGCGCTTCTCGTCGGGCGAGAGGCCGGCGGGCGCCCGGCCGCCGGCGGCAAGCGCCTTCGAGATGTCGGCGGGCACGGTGGCAGCCATGTTGGTGTGGATGCCAAGCAAGCCCGGAGGCTCTTGCAGCGCCATCGTCTCCGACACGGCGTTGCCCCAGTCGCCGCCCTGCGCGACGTATCTCGTGTAACCGAGGCGTTGCATCAGCATCGCCCACGCTTTGGCGATGCGGACAGGTGTCCATCCCGGTGCGGTCGGCTTGCCTGAGAAGCCGTAACCAGGCAGCGAGGGGATCACCACATGAAATGCGTCCGCTTCGCTCCCGCCGTTGGCGGTTGGATTGGTGAGCGGCTCGATGACCTTCAACTGCTCGATGATCGAGCCAGGCCAGCCATGCGTGATAATTACCGGCAATGCATTCTCATGCCTGGAGCGGACATGGATGAAGTGGATGTCCAGCCCGTCGATCTCGGTGATGAACTGCGGCAGGGCATGGAGCCGGGTCTCCATCTTGCGCCAGTCGTAATCCGTCGCCCAGTACTTCGCGAGCTTCTGCATTGTGGCGAGCTGCACGCCCTGGGTGTCGTCAGCCACATTCTCCTGGTCCGGCCAGCGGGTCGCGGCGACGCGTCGGCTAAGCTCGTCGATTTCCTCCTGAGGAAAGCTGACCTTGAAGGGCCGGATCGCATCGCCCGCGGCTGCGGCGACCGATGGGAGCAGGCTGGCAGTACCTACGGCGGCAATGCCCATTGCGGCCGTGCTCAAAACCAGGCGGCGGTCCTGATCGATTAGTTCGGGAGTCTTGGGCGTATTCATGGGTCTCTCCTGGGGGGTGCTCGGTGCTGCCGAAAACTTACGCCCGCAGGACGAGAATCGCCCGTTATGTGTTGTGAGCCCCCTGTTAGTGGCTGTCAGCGCTGGTGGCTCCGGGCAGCGGGGTCCTGCCACCGTTCGCCTATGGTGCAGGTGTTGTACTTGACTTAGACTATCGGCTTGGTGGCGGGCGGCTCCGAGAGAAGCGCCATGACGATAGTGGCAGGTCAGGCCAAGGACGGACTGTCGTTCGGTCCTTTCCATCTGGTTGCGCGCGAAAGGCTCGTCACAAAAGACGGCGCTCCCTTGGCGCTGGGCTCGCGTGCACTGGACATTCTCATTGCCCTGATCTCCACGCCGAATGAAATCGTCGGCAAAAAGGATCTGATGTCGCGGGTTTGGCCCGATGTCGTAGTCGAGGAAGGCAGCCTGCGGTTTCACATGACCAGGCTCCGCAAGGCGCTGGGTGACGGAAAGGACGGCGCACGATACATCGCGACACTACCAGGGCGGGGTTATTGCTTCATCGCGCCCGTCTCGCAGATCGGCGGTCCGCGCGATGAAGAGCCTGCAGCTGCCGCCAGTTTTCCGCACGCGAATCTTCCGAGCCGCTTGGGCCGAATGGTTGGCCGGGACGACGACGTTCTTCAGCTGTCGGCTCGACTGAATGCGTCGCGCTTCGTCACAATCGTTGGCGCGGGCGGCGTCGGCAAAACCACCGTCGCGATCGCGGTCGGACATCACCTCATTGACGGCTTCGCGGGCGCTGTGCTGTTCGTCGACCTGGGAATGCTCGGCGATCCCGACCTGGTGACGACAGCCGTCGCCTCCATGCTTGGGCTGTCGGTTCAATCGAGTGACGCGACGCCCAGTCTGATCGCCTACCTGCGCAACAAGCGGATGCTTTTGATCCTCGACACCTGCGAGCATCTCGTCGATGCGGTGGCGCCTCTGGCCGCAAGCATCATCGACGCGGCGTCGCAGGTCCACATTCTGGCAACAAGTCGCGAAGCGCTTCGGGTCGAAGGCGAGCATATCTACCGATTGGATGCCCTTGCCTGTCCGCCAGACGACCCAAGGCTTACGGCGGCGGTTGTCCAGACGTTCCCGGCCATTCAACTGTTCGTGGAGCGCGCGGTGGCAAGTGGCGCGCGCTTGGATGTCAGCGATGCGGAGGCCCTGATCGTCGCAAGCATCTGTCGAAAGCTTGACGGTGTGGCGCTTGCAATCGAGTTGGCGGCCCGGCGGGTCGAGTCTTATGGATTGCAACAAACCGCCGCGCTTCTCGATCAACGTCTGACTTTGCTGTGGCTGGGATCGCGGACCGCGCCACCGCGTCAAAAGACCCTGCAGGCCACGCTGGATTGGAGCTTTGGGCTACTTACCGACCTGGAGCGCGCAGTGCTTCGCAGGCTCGCTGTATTCCTTGGCCATTTCACGCTCGATGCGGTCTTGGAAGTCGTCACAAGCGCTGCCCTCGACAGATCGACGGTTCTTAATGCCATGGATAGTCTTGTTGCCAAGTCGATCATAGCGACGCGCCCGCTCGGAGCGATGATGCGCTATCGGCTCCTGGATACCACGCGCGCCTACGTCCTCGATATCAGCATAGATGACGCCGAGGCCGCCGATCTGGCGGTGCGCCACGCCGCCTACTATCGAAGATGGCTTGAGCAAACAGGTATCGAGTGGCCAGGTCTGGCGACCGGCGAGGAGCGGGCTCCTCACTTCGCCGCCATCAACAATGTGCGGGCCGCTCTGGAATGGTGCTTCGGCGAGGGCGGAAACGCCGATATCGGCATCGGACTTGCCACTGCTGCCGCGCCTGTTTTCCTGGCGATGTCCTTGTTGCCGGAGTGTCATCGCTGGTCAGAACGCGCGATATTCGCTCTCGACGATGCCGCTCTTGGCGGACTTGACGAGATGCATCTCCAGGCAGCCTTGGGTGTGTCCCTGATGTTCATGCGGGGAGGGCGTGATGCGGCGCGCGTCGCCCTGGAGAAAAGCCTGGCGATCGCCGAAGAACGCGGTGATACGTTGGATCAAGTGCGCCTGCTGGGTCCGCTCAACATGTTCCACCTGCGGACAGGCAACTTCGTGACCGCCCTCCAGTTTGCAAAACGCTGTTCAGCCATAGCCGCGACCCTGGAGGATCCGGTCGCGATTGCGTTGGCGCATACCATTCTGGGGATATCGCTTCACCTTCGTGGTGACCTGGCCGAAGCCCGCGCGGAGCTTGAGGCAGCGCTGGATCGTGGGCCACGCTCTCAGCGAACCACAACGGTCTATCTCGGTTTCGAGGGCAAAATCCTGGCCAAGGCTATCCTGGCGAGGAACCTTTGGCTGCAAGGCCATCCGGACCAAGCCATGGAACGTGCTCGACAGGCCGTCGAAGAGGCCGCCGCCATGGACCACTCGCTGACTCTGGCGATCGCCCTGATCTGGGGAATATCGGTGTTCCTGTGGGCCGGGGAACTGGAGAGCGCGGAGGCACACATCGACATGCTGATTTCCCGCGCCGAGTCCCATTCCATGGCCCCTTATCTGCTGGTCGGTCGGGGATTCAAAAGCGAAGTCGCAATCCGGCACGGGGATGCGACAGGTGGGGTCGGGGGCCTCCAGAGTTCTCTCCAAAACCTCCACGCAGCACCTTACGAATTGCTCACGACCGAGCTCAACCTCTCGCTGGTTAGAGGACTATCCGCGATCGGTCGGGTCGACGAAGCAGTCGCGCTGATCGGTGATTCAGTTGGTCAAGTCGAAAAGAACGGTGACCAATTGTACCTTCCGGAGTTGCTGCGGATGAAGGGAGGCCTTCTTCTCCAACAACTGTCGGAACGCAATCGCGACGAGGTCGGCGCATCCCTAATGCAGGCACTGGAGTTGAGCCGGAGTCAAGGCGCGCGGGCATGGGAGCTGCGAACCGCAATTGATATGGCAACGTTGATGGCTGGGCGAGGCGAGATCGACGGCGCTCGCGAGCTCTTGCAATCGGTTGCGGAGCATTTCGTAGAAGGCGCGAGTACGGAAGATTTGAAGGCTGCCGCGCGCCTGTTGGCGACGCTGAACTAGCTACCGCCGATACGCGTTTACACTTTTGCAGACGGTCCGACGGCAGCTATGGGCGCATAGCCGCCGTCCGCTGTCCTTCAGATCTGGCCACCGGCACTTGATGTGCAAGACAGAATTTGCCAACACAGATGCCCGCCCTTCGGTGCGATGCCCCTCACCTGCCCCTGGACAAGCTCCCCAAAATCCCGCGGACGATCGCCCGTCCGACCGACGAGCCGACCGAGCGCACGATGGATTTGATCGCCGCCTCCGCAACGGTCTGACGGTTGGAGGGGCGCGGCGCGCGGCGGCCGCCGGTCGGCTGGGGATCGTCATTGCCGAAGCCGGGAATGGTCCAGCGCGAACGGCCGCTTTCCTGTTGCTGCGCCTGTGCCTCCTGGGCGTCCTTGGCCTTCTTCTGCAGCATCTCGAAGGCCGATTCGCGGTCGATGGTCTGATCGTATTGTCCCGCAACCGGGCTCTCGGTGATCAGCTTGCGGCGCTCGTCGGGCGTGATCGGGCCAAGGCGCGATGACGGCGGGCGGATCAGCGTTCGCCGCACCATGGACGGCACGCCCTTGGCTTCCAGCGTCGAGACAAGCGCCTCGCCGGTGCCGAGCTGCGTGATCACGGTTGCGCAGTCGAAGTCGGGATTAGGCCTGAACGTCTCGGCCGCCGTCCTGACGGCCTTCTGTTCGCGCGGCGTGTAGGCACGGAGTGCGTGCTGCACGCGGTTGCCGAGCTGGGCCAGCACCGTTTCGGGGATATCCAGCGGATTTTGCGTGACGAAATAAACGCCGACGCCCTTCGAGCGGATCAGCCGGACCACCTGCTCGACGCGGTCGACCAACACCTTCGGGGCGTCGTCGAACAGAAGGTGCGCCTCGTCGAAGAAGAAGACCAGCTTCGGCCTGTCCGGGTCGCCGACTTCCGGCAGTTCCTCGAACAGTTCCGACATCAGCCACAGAAGGAACGTCGCATAAAGCCGCGGATTCATCATCAGCTTGTCGGCGGCGAGCACGCTGATGGCGCCGCGTCCATCGCGCGTGGTGCGCATGATGTCGGATATCCGCAATGCCGGCTCGCCGAAGAAATTGGCAGCGCCCTGCTGCTCCAGGACCAGCAGCGTGCGCTGGATCGCGCCGACCGAAGGCTTCGTCACATTGCCGTAGCGGGCGCCGATCTCTTCGGCGCGGTCGGCGATATTGGCCAGCAGTGACTGCAGGTCCTTCAAATCGAGCAGCAGAAGGCCTTCCTCGTCGGCGATGCGGAAGGCGATGTTCATGATGCCTTCCTGCGCCTCGGAAAGGTTCATCAACCGCGACAGAAGCAGCGGCCCCATCTCCGAGATGGTGGCGCGGATCGGGTGGCCCTGCTCGCCGAACAGATCCCAGAAGATGACCGGGAATTCCTGGAATTCATAGGGATCGAGCTTGACCTGCTCGGCCCGCTTGACCAGGAAATCCTGCGCTGTGCCCATCATAGCGATACCCGACAGGTCGCCCTTGATGTCGGCGCAGAATACCGGCACGCCGGCATTTGAGAAACCCTCGGCCAATATCTGCAGGGTCACCGTCTTGCCGGTGCCGGTCGCGCCGGTGACCAGGCCATGACGATTGCCATATTGCAGCAAAAGCTGTTCGGGCCGCTGATAACTGTCGTCCGGCTTGCGGCTGGCCCCTATGAAGATACTGGTATCGTCGGCCATGTGTCCGGTCTCTCCGCAAACCTATAGGGTTGAATGCCCTGATCCCTTGAAGAAAAGGGAGCCCCGCCGCAGGTATAGTGAGGCCATTGCGCAGCGACAATGGGCACCGTCGAAAATGGCTTTTGGAGCTTGCGGAACCTGCCCATGTTTGGCAATCGGTTGACGGTCACCGTCACGGAAGGCGAGTTGCACCGCATGTGTGCTGCATTGTGATATCGGGCCGGGGACCGTAGACTGACATAGTCGGCCGCTGCGGCCGCTAGAACGAGGAGAACCGATGGGCGCCGGTGCCTTGACCCAGGATGCCGAACTTCCGAACGTCGACCGGCAACGATGGCTGGCGCTGGCGGAGAAGGCGCTGGCCGGCGGGTCCTTCGAGGAAAAGCTCGTCTCGCATACGGACGACGCCATCCGCATCGAGCCGCTCTACGAGCGTTCGGTAACCGCCGAGCCTGTCGTGCGCGCCAACCCGGGATCACCGTGGATCGTCAGCCAGCGCATCGACGATCCGGACATAGGCCGCGCCAGTGCGCAGGCGCTGGAAGACGTCGCGCAGGGTGCCACCGGACTGTCGCTTGTCTTCGAGGGTGCGCCGAACGCCTTCGGCTATGGCTTGCCGAGGACGGCGGAGGCGCTGGAGGGCGTGCTCGACGGCGTGCCGCTCAACCGCATCCAGATCCGCATCGACGCCCATCCCTGGAGCCGTGCCGTGGCCGACTGGCTGGTGGCGTTTTTGACCAAGCGCCGCTCCGACCCGGCAAAGCTCAACCTCTCCTTCGGCATCGATCCGGCGGCGATCTTTGCCGGGACCGGCAGGCTGCGCATGTCGATCGAGGCTTTGCAGGCTTCGATGCCGCAATCGCTGGCGCATTTCTTTTCGATGGGTGTGCCCGGCGTGCTGCTGGAGGCCGACGGGCGGGTATTCCACAATGCCGGCGCCACCGAGGCGCAGGAGCTTGGCACCATGCTCGCCTCGGCCGTCTCCTATTTGAGGCTGTTCGAGAAGGCGCGCCAGCCGCTCGTCTACGCGGCGCCGCATATCGGTTTTGCGCTCAGCGTCGACCAGGACCAGTTCGTTTCGACGGCCAAGGTCAGGGCGTTGCGCAGGCTGTGGGCGCGTGTCCAGGAGGCCTGCTCGATACCGCCCTCCACCGCCAGCATCCATGCCGAAACATCCTTCCGGATGATGACGGCGGCCGATCCGGAAACCAACATCCTGCGCACCACCATTGCCGCTTTTGCCGCTGCCGCCGGCGGCGCGGATTCGATCGCCATCCTGCCGCACACGATCGCGCACGGCCTGCCCGCGGGTTTTGCCCGCCGCGTTGCCCGCAACGCGCAACTGATCATGGCCAATGAAAGCAATATCGACCACGTCGCCGATCCGGTTTGCGGTTCGGGGGCCGTCGAAGCGCTGACTGCGGAGCTCTGCGCGGCGGCCTGGCAGGAGTTCCAGCAGATCGAGGCGGAAGGCGGCGTGCTGACCAGCCTTGAGCAAGGCCACATCCAGAGGCGCGTCCAGGCAGCTTCCGCCCGCCGCAACACAGCCTACCAGGCGGGCGAACGGGCGATCGTCGGCACGACGCTGCACCCGTCGAAGACCGAGCGTCCGGTCGAGACGCTGGCGGCGGAGCGGCGGCCTGCCTTCACCGAAGGCGTTGCGGTGTGCGAGCCGCTATTTCCGATCCGCATCGATCAGTCGATCGGAGCCGTGCCATGATCCCGGATTTCAGCCAGATCGCCTGGTCGCCGCCACGGCGGGCGCCGGTCGAGATCAAAGGCCAGCGGATGACGCCGGAAGGAATCGCCGTCAAGCATCTCTACAACCAGGGCGATCTCAAGGGCTTGCCGCACCTCGATACCTATCCAGGCCTGCCGCCTTTCGTGCGCGGCCCCTATCCGACGATGTATGTCCAGCAACCCTGGACGATCCGGCAATATGCCGGCTTCTCGACGGCCGAAGAGTCCAACGCCTTCTACCGGCGCAACCTTGCCGCCGGCCAGAAAGGCCTGTCGGTCGCCTTCGATCTCGCCACGCACCGCGGCTACGACAGCGACCATCCGCGCGTCGCCGGCGATGTCGGCATGGCCGGCGTCGCCATCGATTCCATTCTCGACATGCGCCAGCTGTTCGACGGCATCCCGCTTAACGAGATGACGGTATCGATGACGATGAACGGCGCGGTGCTGCCGATCATGGCGCTCTATATCGTCGCGGCGGAGGAACAGGGCGTTGCGCAGAAGGACCTCACCGGGACCATTCAGAACGACATCCTGAAAGAGTTCATGGTGCGCAACACCTACATCTATCCGCCAAAACCTTCGATGCGGATCGTGTCGGACATTTTTTCCTACACGTCGAAGCACATGCCGAAGTTCAATTCGATCTCGATCTCCGGCTATCACATGCAGGAGGCGGGAGCGACGGCGGATCTCGAGCTCGCCTACACGATTGCAGACGGTATCGAATATGCCCGCGCCGGCGTCGCGGCCGGCCTCGACATCGACCGTTTCGCGCCGCGCCTTTCCTTCTTCTGGGCGATCGGCATGAATTTCTTCATGGAAGTCGCCAAGCTGAGAGCAGCGCGCGTATTGTGGGCCAGCCTAATGCTGAAGAACTTTTCGCCGAAGGACGAGCGCTCGCTGTCGCTGCGCACCCATTGCCAGACTTCGGGCTGGTCGCTGACGGCGCAGGATCCCTACAACAACATCATCCGCACCATGATCGAGGCGATGGCCGCCACTCAAGGCCATACGCAGTCGCTGCACACCAATTCCTTCGACGAGGCAATGGCGCTGCCGACCGACCATTCGGCCCGCATCGCCCGCAACACACAGCTCATCCTGCAGAAGGAATCCGGCACGACGCGCATTATCGACCCGTGGGGCGGCTCCGCCTATGTCGAACGGCTGACACATGATCTGGCGGCGCGTGCGCTTGCGCATATCGAGGAGGTCGAGAGCCTCGGCGGCATGGCCGCGGCGATCGAAAAGGGCCTACCGAAGCTGCGCATCGAAGAGGCTGCCGCGCGCACCCAGGCGCGCATCGATTCCGGCGAACAGATCGTGGTCGGTGTCAATGCCCACCGTCCCGGCACGGACATCGAAGTCGACGTGCTGAAGATCGACAATGCCGAGGTCAGGGCACGGCAATTGTCGAAGCTGCAGCGGCTGAAAGGTACGCGCGACGTCGCCGCCGTCGAGAGCGCGCTCGATGCGCTGACCCGTGCTGCCGGGAGTAACGGAAACCTGCTGGAATTCGCCATCCGGGCCGCACGCGCCAACGCCACGGTCGGCGAGATTTCGCTGGCGCTGGAAAAGGTTTTCGGCCGCCATGTCGCCTCGGTGCAGACGATCTCCGGCGTCTATCGCAACGCGCTCGGCGACAATCCGGTGGTCGACCGGCTGCAGGACAAGATCGTCGCGTTCGAGGAGAGGTCCGGCGGCAAGCCGCGCATTCTGGTCGCCAAGATGGGGCAAGACGGCCATGATCGCGGCCAGAAAGTGATCGCCACCGCCTTTGCCGACCTAGGCTTCGACGTCACCGTCGGGCCGATGTTCCAGACGCCGGACGAGATCGCCAGACTGGCAGTCGAGCATGACGTGCACATCGTCGGCGCCTCGTCGCTGGCTGCGGGCCATTTGACGCTCATTCCCGAACTCAAGCTTGCACTGAAGAAGTTGGGCCGCGACGACATGCTGATAGTCGCCGGCGGCGTTATCCCGCCGCAGGATTACGACGCAGTCCGGCAGGCAGGCGCCACTGAAATCTTCCCGCCCGGCACGGTCATCCCGGAAGCGGCGGAGCGGCTGATGGACCGGCTGCTGCAGGCCGGCTGACGCCTTGTTATAATGTCTGTTGTAACAAGAAACACACTGCGTTATAATCAGCGTTGCAACAGGATGCCTCACCATGAACACGACCATTCGCAAGATCGGCAATTCCGAAGGCGTGATCCTGCCGAGGGAACTTCTCGATCGTCTGAACCTGAAGGCCGGCGACCAGCTTCAAATCGTTGAAACAGGTGACGGTTTTGCGCTGAGGCCGGTGGACGACAGCTTCGAGCGGCAAATGAAAGCCGCCCGCGAGGTGATGGATAAATACAAGGTCGCGCTTCAGAAGCTCGCCGAATGAGCTGGGAACTTCTGACGAGGCGTGCAGTCGAAGCCATGCACGCGGAGCAGTTGCGCCGACACGGCGGAGCACAAGGCTTGAGGGATGAAAATGCCCTCGAATCGGCGGGCGCTCGCGCCGAAAACAAGGCCAACTACGGAGACCGGTCGGTTGAGGAACTCGCAGCCGCCTATGTCTTCGGCATTGCCAGAAATCATGCCTTTGTCGACGGCAACAAACGCACCGCCATTGTCGCGGCCGGCGCATTTCTGATTGTGAATGGTTATGCCCTGTCGGCCAATGACGGCATGCTTTACGAATTCGTCATGGGCGTCGCCGCCGGCGAAATCGACGAGGCCGGCGCCGCAGCGTTCTTCCGCGATCATGTCGTCAAGCTCGAAGACTAACTGTCGGAGAGCTTGACGATCTCCCATTCCTTGCCATTGACCACGGCAACTTCGCCGACCTTCTTGCCGAACAGCGCCATCGCCATCGGCGACATATGGGAAATTGTCCCCTTGGCGGGATTTGCCTCATCCTCGCCGACGATCTTCCAGTGCACCTTCTTGCCGTCGTGGCTTTCCAGCGTGACGCCCATGCCGAAGCGAACCATGTCGCTGCCCGGTTCCGGCACCGAAAGCTCGGCGCTTTCGCGCCGCGCCGTCCAGTAGCGGAGATCACGCGACACCAGCGCGATGCGCTCGCGGTCGGCCCTCTTCTCGGCTCTGCCCAGTTCGTCGCGCAGAGCGGCCACCTCGGCATCGATCAGCGCCATGCCGCGTTCCGTGACCAGATTGCGGTGATGGCTGATCGGCCGCTCGCCGATGCCGGCAATGGCGTTTTCGCTGTCTTCCTCGCGGGTGAAGGCCCTGCTCATCCGACGAACTTAGGCTTGGAATGGCGACTCCACAAGCCATTGCTGATGAAGAGGCTAATGGTGAAGATCTGGGTTCAGTACCCGAGATTAGACAGCTGCTTGGGGTATAAAGCTGAGCATGCGAATGCCTCAACTTGGCGCACTATCGCGCTTCGCGGGCCGCAAGGCTAAGGTCCGGTTGCGCAACTAGGTAGCGGAGCCCCTTGGTTCCGACGTCGCCTTGCTCAACGATATTGAAGCCGTGCCGGCCGAGATCCGCTGCAACTTTGTCCAAATCGACGTAACCATGCCGGTGGAGCCGAAAGGTGCTCTTCTGGCGCGGCGGTTTTGCAAAATCGACGATAAGCACGCGACCGCCCGCCTTCAGGACGCGGAAGGCTTCTCTGCCGAAATCCTCGCGGCCCTTCTTTGGAAGATGGTGGAACATCAGCGTGCTGAGGACGACATCAAATTCCCCATCCTTGAAAGGCAGTTCCTGAGCGGTGGCGGTCGAGAACCCGACTTGTAGCCCGGCTCGCCGGGCCTTTGCCGTCGCGCGCGCAACCATTTCGGCGGAGGCGTCGACGCCGTGCACGCGCCCCTCCGGCGCCACTTTTTGTCTGGCAAGGAGCGCGGTGGTGCCGGTGCCGCACCCGACATCCAGGACCACTTCTCCCGGTTTCAGCTCCGCAAAGCTTAATATCCTTTCGCGAAAAGCACGTTCGCGACCGAAGGTCAGAAGCCACGCCAGCATATCGTACAGGGCGGCGGAATGAAGCGTGATGCCGACATGCAGCGCCTTCTCCTCGCCGGCGGCCGGTCTGCGGTCCTTGGCGGACAGCCGCCCGTGAGCGCTTTGCCATATCAATAAGCTCGCGACTACGACGAGTGCACCAGCATGAAGCAGGAGGACGGGAACTCCCAAGGAAAAGACCGCATTTGCCTGTCCCAACGAGAAAAATGCCGCGAGCACCACGGCCACTTTGACGAGCGCGACTAACGCATGCCCTCCGACTATTGTTCCGAAAAGACGTTGGTGCATTGCTTTATCTCCGGCCAGCCGGGCATCGCGCCGGGCCTTCCGCAAGAGCATAGGATACTGGACAGTGTGTCCAGTATCAGTTTTACTGGCCACATCGCACCGACGCGCCCAATACTGGACGATTTGGTGTCCTTTGGCCGGAAAAGGATGTTGCCCATGCCAGCCGGACCGATCGACCGTCGGGTCGCCAGGACCCGCAGCCGACTGCAGCAGGCGCTTTTCAGATTGACCGCCGAGAAGGGATATACGGCGATCACGGTCGAGGATATCTGCAGGGAAGCCGATGTCGGCCGCTCGACTTTCTACACACACTATCCCGACAAGGACCGCTTGAGGAAAGCAACGATCGACGACCATCTGAAGACCCTGCAGGCACACGGTGCCGAACGCCATTCGCAGCGAAACGCCAAGGGCTTTTCCTTCAGCGGTCCGGTGTTCGAGCATGCTCATGCCATGCGGGAGATGCACCGTGCGCTGATGGGCGGGAAAAAGCGCGAAATGCCAGAAGAGATCCGCGGCTGGATAAGCAGGCAGGTTCGCCATGAATTGCCGAATATCCAAGGTGATCAAGGCGGAGTCAGACTTGAGATCGCCACACGCTTCATCGTTGGCGCGTTCTTTGAAGTGATGCACTGGTGGCTTGAGAGGGATACGAAGCTGTCTCCGGCGGAGATCGACCAGACATTCCTGCAACTTGCCTTCAACGGGGTAAATGCGGTGATCGCCGAGCCAACGAGGATCGAATAGGGGCCAAGCGTCAGATTTTCACCACGAGTTCGACCGGGCTAGTCTGGCACGAATCCTGCGGCGCGACCGTTGAACGCAAGGAATCTGTGCCGATGTTGAACAGACGAACGCTGCTTGCGCAGACCGCCGGCTTTGCCGTCATGGGGCTTTCGCTCGGCAAGGCAGCGGCGAAAAACCTGCCAAGCATCGAGAAAGCCGCGATGCGTGGCGCGATCAACGCGACCGAGCTCGGCGTCCGGCCCGGTGCGCTTGACGATCAGAGCAAGGCTTTCACCAAGCTGCTGCGCGACGCGCACGACCGCGACATGCCGGTGTTCCTGCCGCCGGGGATCTATATCGTTTCCAACATGTCGCTGCCCGGCCGCGTGCGCCTGTCCGGCGTGCCGGGCGCATCGCGGATCGTCTATGGCGGCAATGGCCATCTCATCATGGCCGAACGGGCCGAGCACATCGAACTCAGTGGGCTGGTGTTCGATGGCCGCAAACGCCGGATGGGCGATTACACGCAAGGCCTGCTCGATCTGCGCCGCATCGCCCATCTGGTCGTCGACAATTGCCAGCTTACCGGCAGCGGCAAGAACGGTCTGGCGCTCGAGCACGCCTCGGGCCGCATCGAGCGCTTGGAGATTTCCGGTGCGGCCGATGCCGGCATCTATTCGGTCGAGGCCGATGGCCTGGAAATATCAGGCAATAGCGTCTCCGACTGCGCCAATGGCGGCATTCTCGTGCACCGCTGGCAGGCGGCTGAAGACGGCACCATCGTCAGCGGCAACCGGATCGAGCGCATCCAGGCGCGCAGCGGCGGAACCGGCCAGAACGGCAACGGCATCAATGCGTTCCGCGCCGGCAACGTCATCATCTCCGGCAATATTGTCTCGGACTGCGCGTTCTCGGCGATCCGCGCCAACAGTTCCAGCAATTTGCAGATCACCGGCAACACCTGCTCGCGTTCGGGCGAGACGGCCGTGTATTCCGAATTCTCGTTCGAAGGCGCCGTCATCGGCAACAACATCGTCGATGGCGCCGCGAACGGTATTTCGATCGTCAATTTCAATGAGGGCGGCCGCATGGGCGTGTGCTCCGGCAACATCGTCCGCAATCTGTCGACCAGCGGCCCCTACCCTGCCGACGCGCCCGGCTTCGGCGTCGGCATCAGCGTCGAGGCCGACACCACCGTTTCCGGCAACGTCATCGAGAATGCGCCGCTCTACGGCATGCAGATCGGCTGGGGACCGTTCATGCGCAATGTGGTCGCCACGGGAAACATCGTCCGCAAGGCCGGAACCGGCATCGCCGTCAGCGTGGTTGAAGGTGCCGGAACGGCAATCATCTCCGACAATGTCATCGACGGAGTCCAGAACGGCGCGATCGTCGGCCAACGCTGGGCCGAGCGAGTGACCGGTGACCTCGCCGCATCAGGCAATGCCGGCTACGCGCATTTGACCGTCGAGCGCAACCACGTCAGTTGAGGGTGGCCGTCGGCCGGAGCGCACCGACTTTGGCACCGATCCGGCTCTCGATAGGCGGATTTGCCTGTTCGGTCAGTTTCGCAGCGAGCGCTTGGTCGGCGTGCAGCAGCTTAGCCAGCACGGCCGCGACCATCACTTCAGCGGCGCGGCCGGCGCCATCGTCGCACTTCAGCGCGATGCCAAGGCCAAGCTCCGGAAGGGTTGCACAAAAAACACCTTCGGCGCCTCCCTTGACGAAAATCCGGCCCGGCGCGGCCTCCATCATCGCGACATCGGACCTGCCCGTGCCGGCGACGAAAAACGGCTCGGCCATGCAGGCGGAAAGCAGCCGCTTCGCCGCCCGGGCGCGCATCGGCTCGAACCCGGCACCTGTCGCCATGCGGGCAAAGCCAAGGGCAAAGCTGCGCAGGGGCACGGCATAGGTCGGAATCGAGCAGCCGTCGGTGCCGCGGTGATCGGCGTCATGGGCAGCACCGGTCACCGCCTGCATCGCTTCGCGCACCATCTCCTGCGAGGCGTGGCCAGCCTTGACGTAACCACGATGGGCGATGCCGCTGTGAACGCAGGTGCAGAGAAAGCCCGAGTGCTTGCCGGAACAATTGTTGTGCAGCGCGTTCGGCACGCTGCCGGCGCGGGCAAGTGCCAGGGTCGCTCCATGGCTCGAAGGCCAATGCGCGCCGCATTCGAGTGCCGTCTCGTCCAAGCCGGCCTTCGCCAGCATGGCGCGCGCCAGCTCGACATGTGGCGGCTCGCCGGAATGCGAGGCGCAGGCCAGCGCCAGCTCCCGATCACCGAAGCCGTAGGCATCGGCAGCGCCGCTCTCGACCAGCGGCAGCGCCTGGATCGCCTTGACCGCCGAACGCGGGAACACCGGTTGTGCCGTGTCGCCGATCTCCCAGACAGGCTTGCCGTCGGCGTCGAAGACGGCAACAGCGCCGCGATGAGCACTCTCGACGATTGCGCCGCGCAAGACTTCGACCAGAACCGGATTTGCCATGTCACCTCCCGCGAATGCGGGCGGGTTTATCTGATCCGGTCGAGAATGGAAACGTAGTTGGCGACCGCGGCACCGCCCATGTTGAAGATGCCGCCGAGTTTTGCTCCCGGCACCTGGATGCCGCCCGCCTCGCCGACAAGCTGCATGGCGCTCAGCACATGCATCGATACGCCGGTGGCACCGATCGGGTGGCCCTTGGCCTTCAGTCCACCGGACGGATTGACCGGCAGCCTTCCATTTTTCGCCGTCTCGCCATCCAGGGCCAGCTTGGCGCCCTCGCCCGGCTTTGCCAGGCCCATCGCCTCATACTCGATCAGTTCGGCGATGGTGAAACAGTCATGCGTCTCGACGAAGGACAGGTCGCCGAGCGTCACGCCCGCCTGCTTCAGCGCCTGGTTCCAGGCCTGCTCGCAGCCTTCGAAGGCGAGAATGTCGCGCTTCGACATCGGCAGGAAATCCTGCACATGCTCGTTGGCGCGGAAGGCGACGGCGCGGCGCATCTTCAGCGCCGTGGCCGTGTCGGCAAGGACAAGCGCGGCGGCACCGTCCGACACCAGCGAGCAGTCTGTGCGCTTCAGCGGACCGGCGACGAAGGGGTTTTTTTCGCTTTCCTGCCGGCAGAACTCGTAGCCGAAATCCTTGCGCATCTGCGCGTAGGGATTGTCGACGCCGTTCTTGTGGTTTTTGGCGGCGATCATCGCCAGCGCATCCGACTGGTCGCCGTAGCGCTGGAAATAGGCTTGGGCGATCTTGCCGAAGACGCCGGCGAAACCTGCCGGCGTGTTGCCGTCCTCCGGCAGATACGAGGCCTTGAGCAGGTTCTTGCCGATCTCGGGACCGGGCGTCGTCGTCATCTGCTCGGCGCCGACCACCAGCACGATACGGGCGGCATTGGCGTCGATGGCGCGGATGCCTTGCCTGACCGCCGCCGAGCCGGTGGCGCAGGCGTTCTCGACGCGGGTCGCAGGCTTGAAGCGCAGCCGGTCGTCTGCCTGGAGGACCAGGCTCGCGGTGAAATCCTGGGCGGAAAACCCGGCGTTGAAGTGGCCGAGCACGATCTCGTCGACGTCATCCGGACCGATGCCGGCATGATCGAGCGCCTCGACTGCCACCTTGGTGATCAGGCCCTCCAGCGTCTCGCCTTCGAGCTTGCCGAAGCGCGAATGCGCCCAACCGACGATGCATGCTGTCATGGCGATCTCCATCCTGTGGACCCGGGCTACGCGATACTTGCAGCGCGCCTCAGCATTGTTCAAGCATGAACCGTTCCGCCGGCTTCGTGAAGGGGCCAGAACCGCACAATCGCTTGATCTTGATCA
This sequence comes from Mesorhizobium sp. M1088, assembly GCF_040318575.1. NCBI lineage: Bacteria > Pseudomonadati > Pseudomonadota > Alphaproteobacteria > Hyphomicrobiales > Phyllobacteriaceae > Mesorhizobium > Mesorhizobium sp. M1088. Next base: position 48,277 of record NZ_JAMYMO010000013.1, read on the forward strand.
TCTGGTCATAGTGCCTGGCTTTTGCCAGCAAATCAGGCGGGATTTTTGTTGATTGATGCGTCAATAAAAAATAATCTTGCCCCAACAGGCCGGAGCAAGAATGCCGAAACTCGGAATGGAGCCGTTGCGCCGCAGGGCGCTAATCGATGCAACGATCTCGGCGATCGGCGAGCGCGGTTCGCTTGATGTGACGATGTCGGAAATCGCCGGGCGCGCCGGCGTGTCCTCGGCGCTTGCCCACCATTATTTCGGCGTCAAGGACGAATTGCTGTTGGCGACGATGCGGCACATCCTGAGCGAGCTCACCGCCGATACGCGCCGTGCACTTCGCGCGGCCGGCACGGCGCGCCAGCGCGTCTCGGCGGTGGTCGCGGTCAATTTCTCCGACATCCAGTTCCAGCCCGAAACGATCGCCGCCTGGCTCGCCTTCTATGTCGAGGCGCAGAAATCGGCAGCGCTTCGACGGCTGCTCAAGGTCTATGCGCGGCGGCTGCATTCCAATCTGCTCAGCGGGCTGGCCGGGATCCTGCCGAGAAGCGAGGCCGACCGGGTCGCCGAAGCGACGGCGGCGCTGATCGACGGGCTCTATATCAGGCGCGCGCTGAAAGACGGTGTTCCCGATGCCGCGACCGCGATCGCACTGGTCGAGGACTATCTCGAAACGAAGCTCAGCGGACGGCAGAAGCAGTGACATCCAAGCGACCCAACATCCTGATCGTCATGGTCGATCAGCTCAACGGAACGCTGTTTCCGGATGGGCCGGCGGACTTCCTGCACGCGCCGCATCTGAAGGCGCTCGCCGCGCGTTCGGCGCGTTTTTGCAACAATTACACGGCCTCGCCGCTCTGCGCGCCGGGCCGCGCCGCATTCATGAGCGGCCAGTTGCCGTCACGCACCGGGGTCTATGACAACGCCGCCGAATTCGCGTCTTCGATCCCGACCTTTGCCCATCATCTGCGCGCCGCCGGTTATCACACCTGCCTCTCCGGCAAGATGCATTTCGTCGGGCCGGACCAATTGCACGGTTTCGAGGAGCGGCTGACCACCGACATCTATCCGGCCGATTTCGGCTGGACGCCCGACTATCGCAAACCCGGCGAGCGCATCGACTGGTGGTATCACAATCTCGGCTCCGTCAGCGGCGCCGGTACTGCTGAGATCACCAACCAGCTGGAATATGACGACGAGGTCGCCTTCCATGCCGTGCAGAAGCTTTATGATTTTGCCCGCGTCTCCGACGATGCCGCACATCGGCCCTGGTGCTTGACGGTTTCTTTCACCCATCCGCACGATCCTTACGTCGCACGGCGGCAATACTGGGACCTCTACGAGGATTGCCCGGCGCTCGAGCCTGAGGTCGGCTTCATTCCTTACGACAGGCAGGACCCGCATTCGCAGCGGCTCTACCGCGCCAGCGACTATGACAGGTTCGACATCACCGCTGAGCAGATACGCCGCGCACGGCGCGGCTATTTCGCCAACATCTCATATCTCGACGACAAGCTCGGCGAGCTGCTGTCGGTGCTCGAGCGCACGCGCATGCTCGACGACACGATCATCCTGTTCTGCTCGGATCACGGCGACATGCTCGGCGAGCGCGGCCTGTGGTTCAAGATGTGCTTCTTCGAAGGTTCGGCGCGGGTGCCGCTGATGATCGCCGGCAAAGGCATCGCCGCCGGGCTGATCGACACGCCGGTCTCCAACCTCGACGTGACGCCGACGCTTTGCGACCTCGCCGGCATCGACATCAGCGCGATTGCGCCGTGGACCGACGGCCAGTCGCTGCTGCCGCTGCTGAATGGAAAGAAGCGCTCCGCGCCGGTGCGGATGGAATATGCCGCCGAAGGCTCGAACGCGCCGATGGTGGCGCTGCGCGAGGGCCGTTACAAATTCATCCATTGCGAGATCGATCCGCCGCAACTGTTTGATCTTGAATCGGATCCGCTGGAATCGACCAACCTCGCCGCCGATCCGGCCAATGCGGCTTTGGTGACCGCTTTCTCCGACAAGGTGCGGGCGCGCTGGGACATGGCGGCGTTCGATGCAGCGGTGCGTGCCAGCCAGGCACGCCGCTGGGTGGTCTACCCGGCGCTGCGCAACGGCACCCATTATCCCTGGGAATTCCAGCCGCTGCAGAAGGCATCGGAGCGCTACATGCGCAACCACATGAACCTCGACCTGCTCGAAGAGCAGAAGCGCTTTCCGCGAGGCGAATGATGGCAGATAGTCTCGTCCCCTCGCTCGACCATCTCAGGCAGGCCTATGCCGTCACCTCCAAGGCGACGCAGGTCACGCCGCTCCTGGAATCGGCGGCACTTGCCCGCGAGACCGGCGCCGCCCGCGTCTTCGTCAAGGCCGAATCGCTGCAATGGGCAGGATCGTTCAAGGTGCGCGGCGCCTACTGGCGGCTGAAGAAGCTCTCGCCTGACGAAACCAAAAAGGGCGTCGTCGCCTACTCCTCCGGCAATTTTGCGCAGGGGCTAGCGGCGGCTGGCCAAGCCCTTGGCATTCCCGTCACCATCGTCATGCCGATCGACGCGCCGGCCGCCAAACGCGATGCCACGTCAGGGTATGGCGCGCGCGTGGTGCTGACTGACCATGGCGAACGCGCGCGTGAGGAAGTCGCCGCCGCCAGAGCGCGTGAGATCGCCGCGAGCGATGGCTTGGCGCTGCTGCACCCGTTCGACGATCCGGAGATCGTCGCCGGCCAGGCCGGCGCCGGACTGGAGGCACTCGACCAGCTCGCCGCCAGGCAAGTGGAGGCCGATGGCTTGTTCTGTTCGGTCGGCGGTGGCGGGCTGATCGGTGGCGTTTCGCTGGCCTTCCACTATCTGTCGCCCGCCACGGAGATCATCGGCGTCGAGCCGGAAGGTTTTGACGGCATGGGCTCGTCGCTCGCGCATGGCGCCATCGAAACCATGCCGATCGGACCGAAATCGATCTGCGACGGGCTGATGTCGCGGCGGCCCGGCGACGCGCCGTTCGCAGCGGTGAAGGCCGCCGGCGTTCGCGGCGTCACCGTCGACGATGCTTCGGTGCGGCGCGCCATGCGCCTCGCCTTCGAGCGGCTGAAGCTGGTGCTCGAGCCATCCGGCGCTGCCTCGCTGGCGGCGGTGCTCGGCGGCAAGGTCGACATAACCGGCAAGACCGTTCTGGTGATGGCAACCGGCGGCAACGTCTCGCTGGCCGATTTCATTGCGCATATGAACCACGGGCGCGCATGAACCATGCTTGAAGCGGATTTCGTCATCATCGGCTCCGGCTCGGCCGGCTCGGCCATGGCCTACCGGCTGTCGGAGGACGGCAAGCATTCGGTGATCGTCATCGAATATGGCGGCAGCGATATCGGGCCGCTGATCCAGATGCCGTCGGCGCTGTCGATCCCGCTCAATATGAGCCTTTACGACTGGGGCTTCGCCAGCGAGCCGGAGCCGCATCTCGGCGGCCGCGTGCTGGCGACGCCGCGCGGCAAAGTCATCGGAGGCTCATCCTCGATTAACGGCATGGTCTATGTGCGCGGCCATGCCCGCGACTTCGACCATTGGGCCGAACAGGGCGCGACCGGCTGGGGCTTTGCCGATGTGCTCCCGTACTTCAAGCGCATGGAGGACAGCAATGGCGGCGAGAATGGCTGGCGCGGCCACGGCGGCCCGCTGACTGTGCAGCGCGGCTCGAGGACGAACCCACTCTACGGCGCCTTCGTCGAGGCAGGCCGTCAGGCCGGTTTCGAGCTGACCGACGACTATAACGGCGCGAAGCAGGAAGGCTTTGGGCCGATGGAGCAGACCATCCGCGGCGGCCGTCGCTGGTCGGCCGCGAGCGCCTATCTGAGGCCGGCGCTGAGGCGGAAAAATGTCAGCCTGGTCAAGGGTTTCGCCCGGCGGGTAATTATCGAGAATCAACGCGCCACCGGCGTCGAGATCGAAGTGCGCAAACGGATTCAGATGGTCAGAGCGCGGCGCGAGGTGATCGTTGCCGCGTCCTCGATCAACTCGCCCAAGATCCTGATGCTGTCCGGCATCGGCCCCGGCCAGCACCTTAGGGAGAACGGCATCCCGGTGATCGCCGACCGGCCCGGAGTCGGCCGCAATCTGCAGGACCATATGGAACTTTACATCCAGCAGGAATCGACAAAGCCGATCACGCTGAACTCCGTCTTGAACCCGTTCTCGAAGGCGCTGATCGGGGCACAATGGCTGTTCTTCAAGTCCGGCCTCGGCGCCACCAATCATTTCGAGGCGGCCGCCTTCGTACGCTCGCGCGCCGGCGTCGACTATCCCGATATCCAGTATCATTTCATCCCGGCCGCGGTCCGCTATGACGGCAAGGCGGCGGCCAAGGCGCACGGCTTCCAGGCGCATGTCGGGCCGATGCGGTCGAAGTCGCGCGGTTCGGTCACGCTGCGCTCGCCCGATCCCAAATCGAAGCCGGTGATCCGCTTCAACTACATGTCGCATCCGGACGACTGGACGGAGTTCCGCCACTGCATCCGGCTGACCCGCGAGATCTTCGGGCAGGCGGCCTTCGATTCGTACCGCGGCAAGGAACTGTCGCCAGGTTCACATGTGCAATCGGATGAGGAGCTCGACGCCTTCATCCGCGACCACGTCGAAAGCGCCTATCACCCGTGCGGCACCTGCAAGATGGGCCGTGCCGACGATGCGATGAGCGTCGTCGATCCAGAATGCCGCGTCATTGGCGTCGAAGGGCTTCGGGTCGCCGATTCCTCGATCTTCCCGCGCGTCACCAATGGCAATCTCAACGCTCCGTCGATCATGACCGGCGAGAAGGCCGCCGACCACATTCTCGGGCGTACGCCGCTGCCACCTTCCAACCAGGAACCATGGATCAATCCGCGCTGGCAGGTGTCGGACAGATAGGCCATGATCCGGCGGACGCATATTCCGCATGCCGCGACAAGACGATTTGGAGAACAGTCATGCGCGCCCAGCCAACGGCATCGCATTATGTCAACGGCCGCTATATCGACGACGAGCGCGGCTCAGCGCTGCCGGTTATCTATCCGGCAACCGGCGAGACCATCGCCATGCTGCGCTCGGCGACGCCGAACGTGCTGGAGCTCGCGATCGAGGCGGCGCGTGCAGCACAACCGGCCTGGGCGCGGCTGAAGGCGGTCGAACGCGGCCGCATCCTGCGCCGCGCCGCCGACATTTTGCGCGCGCGCAATGCCGATCTGGCGCGCATCGAGACGCTGGATACCGGTAAGCCTATCCAGGAGACGCTGGTTGCGGACGCCCCGTCGGCGGCCGACTGCCTGGAATATTTCGGCGGCGCGGTCGCCGCCTTTAATGGCGAGGCCGTGGATCTCGGCGGACCCTTTGCCTATACCAGGCGCGAGGCGCTCGGCGTTTGCGTCGGCATCGGCGCCTGGAACTATCCGATCCAGATCGCCGGCTGGAAATCCGCACCCGCCCTCGCCATGGGCAATGCGATGGTTTTCAAACCATCGGAAAACACGCCGCTATCAGCGCTGGCGCTCGCCGAAATCTATACCGAGGCCGGGCTGCCCGACGGGCTGTTCAACGTGGTGCAGGGTTTTGGCGATGTCGGCGCCGGCCTTGTCGGCCACAATGTCGTCGCCAAGGTCTCGGTGACCGGCTCGGTGCCAACCGGCCGCAAAGTGCTGTCGCTCGCCGGCTCAAAGATGAAGCACGCGACGATGGAGCTCGGCGGCAAGTCGCCGCTGATCGTCTTCGAAGACGCCGACCTCGAAAATGCCATCGGCGGCGCGATGCTCGGCAATTTCTATTCGACCGGCCAGATCTGCTCCAACGGCACGCGGGTCTTCGTGCAGAGCGGCATCCATGACCGTTTCGTCGAGAGGCTGACCGAACGGACGAAGAAAATCCGCATCGGCGATCCGCTCGATCCGGACACGCAGATGGGGCCGCTGGTCTCGAAGGCGCAACACGACAAGGTCGTCTCATACATAGAGGCCGGCAAGCAGGATGGCGCGGTGCTCGCCTGCGGCGGCAATGTGCCTTCGCTGCAGGGTTTCCAGGATGGCTTCTTCGTCGAGCCGACGGTGTTCACCGGTGTCACCGACACGATGCGCATCGCCCGCGAGGAGATTTTCGGGCCGGTTATGAGCGTGCTGAAGTTTGACAGCGAGGACGAGGTGATCGAGCGCGCCAACGACACCGAATTCGGCCTCGCCGCAGGCGTGTTCACGCGAGACCTGGCGCGCGCCCATCGTGTCATCGCCGAACTGCAGGCCGGCACCTGCTGGATCAACGCCTACAATCTGACGCCGGTCGAAATCCCCTTCGGCGGCTTCAAGCAATCCGGCATCGGCCGCGAGAATTCGCTCGCGGCACTGGCGCTCTATTCGCAGCTGAAGTCGGTCTATGTCGAGACCGGGGATGTCGCCAGCCCGTACTGATCCTTGGGCGCCGTGCCGTCCAGATACTGCGTCAGCGCGCAGACGAGATGATAGAAGATGCTGGCCGGCACCTCGCTCGCCAAGGAGCGGCCACGCTCGTCGATGCGGTCGATCCACAGGCCGAGCGGCGCCGGATTGATGTGCCAGCGGAACAGCCGGCCGACCCGTGCTTCGATCTCCGGCTTCAGGTCGGGACCGCCCGAACCGTCCAGCGCGATCGCCGCCTTGATCGCTTCGGCCTGCGGCCAGCTGCGCGAGACGCGGTCGAGCGGCAGGCCTTGCCGCGAGACGGCGCCGTAGGCGAGGCCCGTGGCGCGGTTCAGGCCATTGGCGATCGCCGACGCGTAGAGCTTCCGCGCAAGGCCGGTCAAGCCGCTCTGGCCGCTGCGGCCGGCGAAGTCGACCAGCAGCGAGGCCCATTCGAAATGATGGCCGGGTTCGGTCCACGTGCCCTTCTCACCAGGGGTCGGCCGCCATTCATGGTCGAAATACTCACCCAGCGTCCAGCTTTCCGGGTCGAAGAAATGGCTGCGAAACAGATCGACGATGCGCGCGGCGCGACGAAGATGGGCGCGCTCGCCGGTCGCCTGATGCCAGGCCAGGAATGCCTCGAGCAGATGCATGTGCGGGTTGGAGCGGCGCTCGCCCTCGCCGCTCGAGGTCTCGCGGAAGCCGGTCAGGCGTTCGTCCTCGAGATGCGCGTCGATGAACGCAAAGGTCTCCTGGCCAAGTCGCAACGCATCGGGATTGCCGCACATATGGGCATGTGCCAGCGCCAGGAGCACGCAGGAATGGTCATAGGCATCCTCGGCGGCGTCGGCGACGGTGCCGTCGACGTTGAGCGTGCGTACCCAGCCGCCATTGTCGGTACGTCCGTGCCTGGCCATGAATTCGAGGCCGTGGCTGATCAGCCGATCGGCCGGGCCGTTCCAGCCGCGCGCCTTGGCGACGGCGAAGGCGTAGATCTGCCTGGCCTGCGTGCGCATGCGCTTGGGTTTCATCAGAGGGGCGGCATCGAAGCCGAGCGCCTCGTGGAACCCGCCGTGGCGCTCATCGACGCCGACCGTCGACCACAACGGCACCGTCTCCTCGAACAGCCAATGGTGCACGCGGCGCTGCCAGGCGCCGCTTTCGATGACGCGGTCGTCGGCGGGCGTGAACCTGGTCTCAAGGCGGCCGCTTTTTTCGAGCTGCTCGACGATCTTCTTGACGTTCTGGCTGTGGCTGACCGGGGCGACGAAAGTGGCGTCGGCGGTCGACACGATGGCGACGTCCTTCAGGCCTATGGCCGACAGCAGGCGGCCGTCGCTGCGGATATAGGAGTTCTCGCAATCGATGGCGACGACATCGCCGACGATGACATTGCCCTGCGTGTCGGAGGGGCCGACGTCGAGCAGCGATTGCCAGGAGCCGAGATCGTTCCAGCGAAAGCCGGCCGGCACCATGGCGATGCCGCTGGCGCGCTCCATGATCGCATAGTCGATCGATGTCGATGGGATGGCGGCATAGAGATCCAGAGGCATGTAGAGGCCGGAAAGATCCGATGTCGCAGCCTGGTAGGCAGCCTCTGTGGCGCTCCAGATGTCGGGCTGGAAGGCCATGAACGCGTCGCGCATGGCACTTGCGCGAAACAGGAAGATGCCGGTGTTCCAGTAGAAATTGCCAGCCTTGAGATAGCACTGCGCCGTGGCGAGATCGGGTTTTTCGACGAAACGCGAGACATCGCAGATGCCATCGCGCTCGCCGGCCACCTCGATGTAGCCGTAACCGGTCTCGGGTTGGGCCGGCTTGATGCCGAACACCACCAGCCTGCCTTGGCGCGCGGCCGCCGTGCCGGCCTCGATGCTCCGCCAGAATTGCTGTGGCGTCGCGATCTCATGATCGGACGGCACCACCAGCACCAGGCTATCGCCGAATTCCGACAGCGTGCGCAGGCTTGCCAAAGCGACGGCCGCGGCAGTATTGCGTCCGGTCGGCTCGAACAGCGGGCCGCCGCCGGAAAGCTCGTGACCGGCAATGTCGGCATGAACGCGGTCGGCATGCCTTTCCGAGGCAATCAGGAAAACCGGCGTTTCGCCTTCCGGCCGCGCGGTTAGCCGGCGCAGCGTCTTGGCCAGCATTGAGCCGTCGCCCGAGAAATCATGGAACTGCTTGGGATTGTCCTCGCGCGACAACGGCCACAGCCGCGAGCCGACGCCGCCGCTCATCACAAAACTGACGATCCGTTCGATCATGAAAACAAGCCCCGCGTTCAAAAAGTCTGATTGTAGGCGCCGACTTCGGGGCTGCGGCGCAGCACCGCATCGACGGCTTCGAACATCTGCCGCCGCCGCTCGGACGATACCGGGCTCTCCACCACCACCACAAGCTCCGGCTTGTTCGATGATGCCCGCACCAACCCCCATGTACCATCCTCCGCCACGACCCTGACGCCGTTGACGGTGATCAGTTCGCCTATCTTCTGGCCGGCGAAGACCGTGCCCTCGTCCTTCATCTTGCGAAAGTCGCCTACGACGCGCTCGACGACGCCGTATTTGAGCTCGTCGGCGCAGTGTGGCGACATGGTCGGCGTGCCAAAGGTCAGCGGCAGATCGCGATAGAGGTCAGCCATGCTGCTTTGCGGGCTGCGATCCAGCATCTGGCAGATGGCAATGGCCGTGACCAGGCCATCGTCATAGCCGCGGCCGATCGGAGGATTGAAGAAGAAGTGGCCCGATTTCTCAAAACCAGCAACGGCGCCGAGTTCGGCCACCCGCCGCTTGATATAGGAGTGACCGGTCTTCCAATAGTCGGTGACCGCGCCATTCTCCTGCAGCACCTTGTCAGTCATGAACAATCCGGTCGACTTGACGTCGACGACGAAAGTCGAGCCGGGATAGAGGTGCGAAATGTCGCGCGCCAGCATGACGCCGACCTTGTCGGCGAAGATCTCGTTGCCTTCATTGTCGACCACGCCGCAGCGATCGCCGTCGCCGTCGAAGCCTAGCCCGACATCGGCGCCCGTTTCCAGCACCTTGTCGCGAATGGCGTGCAGCATCTGCATGTCTTCGGGGTTGGGATTGTAATTGGGAAACGTATGATCGAGCTCGACGTCGAGCGGGATGACCTCGCAGCCGATACTTTCCAGTGCCTCGGGAGCGAAAGCCCCGGCGGTGCCGTTGCCGCAGGCGGCCACCACCTTGAGCTTCCTGGAGATACGCTTTCCCGCGGTCAGATCGTCAAGGTAGGTTTTGCGGAAATCCGCAACGAAGGCGTAGGAGCCACCACCGACAAGGTCGAAATCGCCTGACAGCACGATCGCCTTCAGCGCGCTCATCTCCTCCGGACCGAAGGTCAGCGGACGCGCCGCGCCCATCTTGACGCCGGTCCAGCCATTCTCGTTGTGTGAGGCAGTGACCATGGCGACGGACGGCGTGTCGAGCGCGAACTGGGCGAAATAGGCCATCGGCGACAGGGCAAGCCCGACATCCTTGACCCGTGCGCCGGCCGCCATCAGCCCGGAAACCAGCGCCAGCTTGATGGCAAGCGAATAGGAGCGGAAATCGTGACCGGTGACGATGTCGGGTCCGGCACCCAGGCGACGGATCAGCGTGCCGAGCCCCATGCCGAGCGCCTGGACGCCGATTAGATTGAGTTCCGGCGTTTCGTTCGAGCCGGGATGGCCGAACCACCAGCGCGCATCATATTCGCGAAACCCGGACGGCATGATGAGCGCCGAGGTTTCGAACTCGAATGTGTTTGGTCTGGCATCGCTAACGATCTTCATCGACAAGGCTGCAAACTCCAGGCGGCTGAATCAGGTGCTTCGAGGCAAGTGGACGGTTACCCAGATGCCCTTTAAGCCGTGTTTGTGCGACAGGAAACTGAAACCTGTATGACGTGGCGGCGAAAGCGAAAGAAATGCGACAGAAGCGCTGCCATTGGCGCTTGCAGTAACCAAACTCGGCGGCTATAAGCCCGCGGTCTGGTCACGGAGTGTAGCGCAGCCTGGTAGCGCACATCGTTCGGGACGATGGGGTCGCAGGTTCAAATCCTGCCACTCCGACCAGAAAAAACATTGTCCAACCCGGGAGGCAATGGCTCAGGGCTCGTAGGGGCTCTTCCAAGTTGCGCCTGTACATTCGACAAAAAGAGGTTTGGCCGAGGAGAGGCTACGCGGTGCCCGCAGTGGCATCGGATCGCGGCTATTGCTAACGCATGTTCCTCACCGAAAAAAGCGAGATTTCCAAGGCACCGGAAACCTCCCCCGCTTCGAAACGCCAAATCGTCCCGTGAAGGCCGGCGTGAGATTTACACCTCAGTTGCAACCGGAACATGGGATAACCCGAGCCACCATTTTGATGCGGCTGTCAGCTACCCTCCGGGAATGCACCAAGACTCGTCGTCCGGCGGGAAAGCCAAGCCGGCGCGATTCTGCGCCGCCTTTCGCAAGTCTTTGCATCTCACGGCACTATCGCCCATTTTGCTTGTTGCAAAGCCGGTCTTGTCGCCTCTTCTAGTGATCCCCGTCCGCAGGACGAACAACTTCGGAGCAAAAAAAAGGGGACCATTGTGACGACCCATCATCATGCCCGCACGGGAGCGGTGTCTAGCGCTTCAGGTATGCTGCGCCCTCAACTCGGGCCTGCCGCCGCAGGCAAATATCAGCGCCCGATCTCCAGGGCCGATGCCCGCCGCCTGACTGTCGGTGACATCCTCGCCGCCTATACCGAAGCACGCCAGGCCAAGATTGCCGGTCGCAAGGAATTTCTCGCCAGGATGCGTTTTCTGAACGAATTCTTCGGCACCGAGCCGGTCGCCAACATCAATGGAGATCGCTGCCGCGCCTATGTCGAGCACCGTTCGCGCGAGCGCAATCGGGTAGAGCGTGAGCGAATCGCCAAGCTCAACGCTGCGGCGATGGAGACCCGCCGTGCGTTACTCCCGGCGTGGCGAGACAAGGACTTTACATCAGGCCCGCGTCGCGATCTTGAGGACCTCCGCTCGGCGATCAACTTTTGGGCCAAGGAATACGGTCTCGATCCGAAGCCGTCCGTCACCTTACCAGACAAACCAGCAGCGCGCGAGCGCTGGCTGACGCGCGAGGAAGCAGCGGGACTGCTGCGCGCGGCATTGCGGCTGCGCCGGAAGCACGGTCAGTACGCTCATCTCTGCCGCTTTATCATTGTGGGGCTCTACACTGGCTGCCGACATCGTTCAATCCTGCAACTCAATTGGGATGGCGAGGCCGCAGAAGCTTGGCCGGACCTAGGCCGCGGCGTGCTCTATTGCAAAGATCAGCACGCGAAAAAAAGCAAGAAATGGCGTCCGCCGACGCGACTGCCGTCACGGCTGATCGCCCATATGCGCCGCTGGAAGCGTATTGATTGCGACTGCGGGCCGGTCGTCCATGACAGCCTGGGCGAACCGACAAAGCGCATCGAGAAGGCGTTCCGCACCTGCCGCGTGGAAGCCGGGCTCGGCGACGATGTCACCCCGAATGTGCTTCGCTATACCCGCGCCATGTGGCCTGTGCTGTGCGACGTCGACATGTGGCGGATCGCCAGCAAGGCTATGCGCTCAGGCGAAATCGCGTGACATCGATGGCCGCGGCCATCAGTGTCTGTGTGTAGGTTGCCAGCGGATTGCTGAAGATCGCCTCGGCCGGCCCCTCCTCGACGATCTTGCCCTGTTTCATGACGATGATGTAGTCGGCCATGGCGCGCACAACGGCGAGATCGTGGCTGATGAACAGATAGGACAGTTCGTGGTCGGCCTGCAGCTTGCGTAGCAATTCGACGATCTGCTTCTGCACGGAGCGGTCCAGCGCCGAGGTCGGCTCGTCCAGCACCACCACTTTAGGCTTGAGTATCATGGCGCGCGCAATGGCGATGCGCTGCCGCTGACCGCCGGAGAATTCATGCGGATAGCGGTTGCGCGTGTTCGGGTCGAGCCCGACTTCGAGCAAGGCATCGACCGCGCGGAGATCGCGCTGCCTGCCCGACAGATTGGGCTCATGGACCAGGAGCCCCTCGGTGATGATCTGGCCGACGGTCATGCGTGGCGACAGCGAGCCGAACGGATCCTGGAAAACCAGCTGCAATTCGCGCCGCAGCGGCCTCATCGCCTGGCGGTCGGCGTGGGAAATGTCGCGGTCACCAAGCCGGATGATACCGTCGCTGGGCAGGAGCCGCAGCAAGGCGCGGCCGAGCGTCGATTTTCCCGAGCCGGATTCGCCGACGATGCCGATCGTCTGGTTGCGCTTCAGCCGTATCGAAATGTGATCGACGGCGCGCAGCAGCAGCGGCTCGCCGCCAAGAAATCCGCCGCCGATCTTGAAGGTCACCTCGACGTTCCTGCCTTCAAGCAGGACAGGGGCATTCGGAGGCGGCGGCGCCTTGGTGCCGGTCGGCTCGGCGGCAAGTAGCATCTTGGTGTAGCCGTGCTGCGGGTTGGCGAAGATCGCTTCCGCCTCGCCCTCCTCGACCACCTCGCCATAGCGCATCACATAGACCCGATCGGCAAAGCGCCGGACGATGCCGAGATCGTGGGTGATGAAGACGATCGCCATGCGGAGCTTGCGCTGCAATTCGGCGAGCAGCATGAGGATCTGCGCCTGGATGGTGACGTCGAGCGCGGTCGTCGGCTCGTCGGCGATCAGTATGTCGGGGTCGTTGGCCAGCGCCATGGCGATCATGACGCGCTGGCGCTGACCACCCGACAACTCGTGCGGATAGGATTTCATCCGCCGCTCCGGATCGGGAATATGGACCAGCCGCAGCAGCTTGAGCGCCTCCTCGCGCGCCGCGGCGGCGCCAAGTCCGCGATGCTTGCGGATCGGCTCGATCAGCTGGTTGCCGATCGAATAGAGCGGGTCTAGCGACGTCATCGGCTCCTGGAAGATCATGCTGATCTTGCGGCCGCGGATCTTGTTGAGCTCGGGTTTGCTCAAGGTCAAAAGATTGCGGCCGCGATAATCGACTGTGCCGCTGGCTTCGCCGTTCGAGGCGAGCAGGCTCATCGCCGCCATCATCGTCTGGCTCTTGCCGGAACCGGATTCGCCGACGACGGCGACGGTTTCGCCTGATTTGACGTGGATATTGATGCCCTTCACCGCCTCCACCACACCGTCGAGGGTGCGGAAGCGGACGCGAAGGTCCTTGACGCTGAGGATGGTATCGGAAGCAGCCATCTCAACGATCCTTCGGGTCGAGCGCGTCGCGCAGCCCATCTCCGACGAAATTCAGCGCGAACAGCGTGGAGACGAGAAAGAAGGCCGGGAACAGAAGCAGCCAGTTGGCCGAGCCGATGTTCTGGGCGCCAACCGAGATCAGCACGCCCCAGCTGGTCATCGGCTCCTGGACGCCGAGCCCGAGGAACGACAAAAAACTCTCCAGGATAATGACCTGCGGCACCAGCAGCGTCATGTAGATCACCACCGGCCCGAGCAAATTGGGGATCACATGGCGCAGCAGAATGCCGCGCTGGCCGACGCCCATCGCCTCCGCCGCCTGGACATATTCCTGCCGGCGGATCGACAGCGCTTGTCCGCGCACGATGCGCGCCATGTCGAGCCACAGCACCGCGCCGACCGCCAGGAACATCAGCACGAAGTTTCTGCCGAAAAACACCACCAGCATGATGACGAAGAAGATGAACGGCAAAGAATAAAGCACGTCGACGACACGCATCATCACCTCGTCGACCCTGCCGCCGGCAAGACCGGCGGTGGCGCCGTAGAGCACGCCGATGACCACGGCCACAATGCCGGCAAGCAGGCCGATGGCCAGCGATATGCGCCCGGCCATCAGCGTTCTGGACAGGAGATCGCGGCCGGTATTGTCGGTGCCGAACAGGAAATATTGCTGCTTGATTGAGGCACTCATCACCATTTCGAGACCGTCCGGCGATTTGCTCTCGATCTTTGTGTCATCAAAGGTATCGGAACGATCAAGGTAGCGAATGTTGCGGTCGTCGATCGGCTTGGACGATTTGACGGTAACGAACACACGGCTGCCCTCCTGCCGCCACTCCTTGATGTCGACGCGCATACGCCTGATCGCCTCATCGAGAGCGCCTTCGATCATGTCGGCCTTCGGATAGGCGGAGAAGCTCGGCGGCGTACGGACATAGTCGGCATAGATGGTGGTGTATTGGTGCGGCACGAAAGAGGGCCCAAACACGCTGATGACGGCGATGAAGGCAAGATAATAGAGGCTGAACATGGCCGCGCGATTGGCCTTGAGGCGCGCCCAGGCGTCACCCCACAGGGACCGGCCGACGACCGGTGCGGCAACTGCGATATCAGTCATAGCGCACCCTCGGATCGACGACCCCATAGAGGACGTCGACGATCAGGTTGAAGACAATGGTGAAGAGCGCGATGACCACCACCGTCCCCATCACCAGCGTGTAGTCGCGGTTGAGTGCAGCAACGACAAAATGGCGGCCGATGCCCGGGATAGAGAAGATGGTCTCGACGATGACCGAGCCGGTGAGAAGGGCTGCGGCTGCCGGACCGGTGAAGGAGACGATCGGCAGGATGGCGCCGCGCAGCGCATGCTTGACGACGACCGACCAGTCGGACAGGCCGAGAGCGCGCGCGGTGCGGATGTGATGCGAGTGCAGCGATTCGATCATCGAGCCGCGCATCAGGCGGGCAACGATGGCGATCTGCGGCAGAGCGAGCGTCAGTACCGGGCCGACCTTGTTGATGAGGGCTCCATCGCCCCAGCCGCCGATCGGCAGCAGCTTCCAGGTCAATCCGAATACAAGCTGGATTATCGGGGCGATGACGAAGGTTGGTATGGTGCTGCCGGCGGTCGCCAGCGCGATCACCGAATAGTCGGCAAGCTTGTTCTGGTTGAGCGCGGCAACAGTGCCGAGCACGCTGCCGAGGAGCAGCGCCAGAACGAGCGCCGAAGCGCCAAGTTGGATCGAGATCGGCAGGCCTTCCCTGAACAACTCGCCGACGGTGAAATCGGGCATGTTGTAGCTGGGGCCGAAATTGCCGCGCAGAAGATTGCCTAAATAATGGAGGTACTGCAGCCAGAGCGGGTCGTTGAGCCCGAACTGGGCTTCGAGATTGGCCCTGATCTCGGGGCTCAGGCCCCGCTCCTGGTTGAACGGGCCGCCCGGCGCGACGCGTATCAGGAAGAACGCTATAGTCACGATGACGAACAGCGTCGGGATGGCGGTCAGGAGCCGCCGGAAAACGAATCGCAGCATCGATGCCCCGCTTGATCCAGAGCAGCGCGCGTCCGGCTGGACGATTGCGCTCTAGCCTTCAAATTTTCGCACCGACATTGTCGAAAATCGAGTCCGGTTCCCGGGCCGATGCGATGGCAAACCGGCGCCGCCGCGCATTGAGTCGCGCGGCGGCCTGGCTAAGGGATCAGTCCTTGCTGATGAAGCGGGACGGATGGATGTCCATCACATTGTCGTCGAAGCCGTGCAGCTTCGAGGAAACGATGTCGTGGTAGCTGTAGTAGAGAAGCGGGATCTCGCCGACGTCGTCGACGAGGATGCGCTCGGCCTCGGCGAGCTCCTTCATGCGCTGTTCGGGCTTGCCGCCGGCGGCGGCGGCCTTGTCCATGGCCGCCTCGAATTTCGGGCTGTTATAGCTCGAATAATTGTTGCCGCTGGCCTTGCGAGATATGCCGAGGAAGGTTTCCGGGTCCTTGTAATCGGCGATCCAGGCGGCACGCGCCACATCGTAGTCGCCCTTCTGCTCGAGGAAGGAGTAGTGGGTCTTGGTGTCGGTGTTGAGCAGCGTGACCTCGACGCCAAGCGGCTTCAACTGTTCCTGGATGGCGACAGCGGTGTTCTTGTGGTTTTCAGAGGTGTTGTAGCGGATCTGCATCTTCAACGGATGCTCGGGTGTATAGCCGAGTTTCTCGAGGATCTTCTTGGCAGCGTCCTCGCGGTCGATCTGCGGCATGTCGGCGTATTTGGCCAGTGCCGGCGTGTAGCCCTGGATACCCGGAGGGACCATCGAATAGCCGGGCAGCATCGAATTCTGCCAGACTTTTTCAGCGAGGAAGTCGCGATCGATCGCCATCGAGATAGCGTTGCGCAGTTCGACGTTGTCCCAAGGCGCCTTGTCGGTCTTGATCGCGTAATAGTAGATGCCGAGATATGGCCCGACACGGACCTGGTCGCCGAATTTGGTCTTGAGATCGGCGAGCTGTTCGGTCGGCAGGTCACCGTAACTGTCGAATTCGCCGGCCTCGAAGCGCTTCATCGCGGACGAGCGATCCTCGGTCGGGATGTAGTTGACCACGTCGAACTTGACGCTCGCGGCATCCCAGAATTTCGGGTTCTTGACCAGCTTCAGATGGTCGTTGGGAACCCACTCTGCCGCTGTAAAGGCCCCGTTGGAGACCAGCTTGCCTGCCTTGATCCAGTCGGCGCCAAGCTTTTCGATCGACGCCTTGTTAACCGGATAGGTCGCCTGATGGGTCAGCATCTCCAGGAAGTAAGGCGTTGGCGCCTTGAGCGTGACTTCGAGGGTATTTGCGTCAATCGCCTTGACGCCCATATCCTCCGGCTTGCCCTTCTTGGTGTTGACTTCCTCGGCACCCTTCACTGGATAGAGCATGGAAGCGTATTCCGCAGCGGTGGCCGGATCTTCCAGCCGACGGAACGAATAAACGAAGTCATCCGCCGTCACCGGGCTGCCATCCGACCAGAGGCCGTCCTTGCGCAGCTTGAAGGTGTAGACAGTGCCGTCGTCGGACACCGTCCAGCTTTCGGCGGCGCCCGGAATGAGATTCGTCTTCTGGTCATGCATGACGAGGCCCTGGAACAGGTCGCGTATGATATCGGCTTCGTAGACCGTCGAGGTCTTGTGCGGATCGAGCGTCTCCGCTTCGGCGGCGGCTCCGCGGTTGTAGACGGTCTCGGCGAAAGCCGGCGTGTAGAACGTACCGGCGGCCAAGACCATGGTCGTGGCGAGTACCGTCGCCTTCAGCACATGTTTCAACATGGAGTTCTCCCTAATGACGTCGCCCTTCGGCCACGTCTCTAAGTGTTGACGCCCCGAAACCGATTGGTTGGTTCCTTTTGAGCGCGCAGCCGGTTCCCTCTCCGGCAGCTGGTGGCCAAACAGTAACGTGGAGATTTTTTATTTCAACAGACTCTCGGGGTCACCCAAAGTAAGGGGGCCGGGGCAGTCGTTTTGCGGGCGGCCAATCAATGGTCGAAACCATGAGTTTGACTGGGTTTCCTGGCCAGAACGCCGATCTGGGAAATAATCTGGCCGATCATTTCAGTTTACCGGAATGTATTAATTGGTTCTTAGGCAACCAAGGGTTACAAATTTCGATGGAATCGGCACATCGACCTTGGGTTCCAACGGGCAAGGGCAATGAACAAGATAGACAGTAATACTGTCGCATTGAAGCGTAAAATATTGCGCCACATACGGACGAATCTACGCAAAATTGGAGAAGAGTCCGGAACTTCCGCGGTCGAGTTCGCCCTGCTTTCCCCAATCTTTATCCTTCTTTTGCTCGGAATGGTTGCATATGGTATCTATTTTGGTGCAAGCAACTCCTTGCAGCAAATCGCCGCCGATGCCGCCCGCACCGCAATTGCCGGATTGAATCAAACCGAGCGCCAGGCGCTGGTGGCGAGTTTCGTCAAAAACAATGCCAGTGGATACCCGTTCGTCGATTCCGGCAAGCTGACCTATCAGGCGACGGACAGCACGGCCGACGGAAATCAGTTCGTCGTGTCGATCCAGTACGATGCCAGCAACCTGCCGATCTGGAACCTGTTACCAAGCCTTGCGATGCCGCAAACCACGATGTCGCGCAGATCTACCATCAGGATTGGAGGCATTTGAAATGTCGCAGTTCTTGCTGAGGAGCATCGGGTGGATCGCTCGCTCGATGGTTGGCGACAAGAAGGCGAACTTTGCCGTCATGACGGCGCTGACAGCGCCATTCGCGCTGGGGCTGGCTGCCTTCGCTGTCGACGAAGGTTCGATCTACACGGAGCGCAGGGAAGCCCAGGCGATGACCGATCTGGCGGCGATCACCGCGGCGTCGAACATCAACAATATGGAAGCCGCGGCGGTAACCACGCTCAGTGACAACCGAATGCCCGGCATCATTGTTCAAAAGGCAGGTCAGACAATCGTTCCCACGGTTGGCAAAACCGTCGTGTCGGTCACCGGCGGCCGATACTCAGCGGCGTCCTCCGTTGGCGTCGACAAGCGCTTCGAAGCCGGTAAAACGCCTTACAACGCCGTTCGCGTCACCCTGCAAAAAATCCCCGCCCGGTATTTTGCCAGTTCGCTCATCCCTACTCCGGTTGTCGGCACCGAAGCCATTGCCAGCGTGACCCCGCAAGCGATGTTCTCGGTCGGGTCCAGGCTCCTCAGCGTCAATGGCGGCATCCTCAACGCGCTTCTCAGCAAGTTGCTGGGCGCCAACATTTCGCTCAGCGTCATGGACTACAACGCGCTGATCTCGGCCGATGTAAACGTGCTTTCGTTCGTCGATGCCCTTGCCGTACAGTTGCAACTGACAGGTGTCAGCTATTCCGACGTGCTGGCGTCAAAAGCGACGGTAGGCCAGATCGCGACCGCCATGGCCAATGCGTCCGGGTCGGGCAGCGCCAGCAAACTTGTGCTGCAGACGATCGCGTCGAGGGCCACCAACACGGTCAAGATACCCCTCAGTCATCTTATCGATCTTGGCTCGATCGGCAGGCTCGGCCTCGGACAAAAGTCTCCCGGCTTTTCCGTCGACGCAAGCGCGATGGGCATGCTGGGTGCCGCCGCCTCGCTGGCCAATGGCTCAAACCAGGTCCAGGTCGATCTCGGCGCCACTATTCCGGGACTTACCTCCACCACGCTCGCCATCGCCATCGGTGAACCGATGCAATACTCACCCTGGCTGGCCGTCGGGGAAAAAGGCACCGTGGTGCGCACCGCGCAGACGCGCATCAAGCTGGTCACCACAGTGAGCATCGGCAATTCCAATCTCGGCGGCGGCATCAGCCTGCTGTCCGTCAACCTGCCTCTGCATGTCGAAGTCGCCTATGCGGAAGCCAAGCTAACCGACATCAGCTGCCCGACGGGCCGGCCGGATAGCATCAAGGTCTCGATCGCCGCGCAGCCTGGCGTGGCCTCGCTGCACCTTGCCACCAGCGACGCCGACAACAACCCATCGGCCTTCGCCGATTTCAGCAATCCGCAATCGTTCTCCGATGCCACGATTGCCCAGGTGAGCGTGAAGCTTCTGCTGCTTACCCTCAATCTGCTCGATGTGAAGGGTTCTTCATCACTTGCCATCACCAACAACGATCCGACCACATTGACGTTCGACAGCACCGATATCGCCAACAAGACGATTAAAACTGTCACCACAAAAAACCTGACGCAATCACTCACGACATCGCTGGTCAGCGGCCTCTCGCTCTCGGTCAATGCACTGGGCCTCGGGCTGGACGTGACGGCCCTGCTCGGAACGGTTAAGCCGGCGGTGGTAACGGTTCTGAACGGCGTGACGGCGCCGGTCGACGAACTGGTCTATAACGTGCTTGCAGCTGTCGGCGTGCATGTCGGCGAGGCCGATGTGCGGGTTGTCGGCGCGACTTGCGGGCGCTCCGTGCTCGTTCAATGAGATAATGAAATAGAGCTCAGCCAATCCGGCCGAGGAAGCAGCCCAGCGGCGGCAGCGACAGCGTTCTTTCCTGCAAGACGCCGGCAGCACCGCCAAGGTCTATCGGCTCTATCGCTTCCAGATCCGGTGGCAATTGCCAGCCGGCCGGCTCGTCGGCGAAATTGAAGACACTGAGCAGCTTTTCGTCACCGCCTTCGCGAATGAAAGCAAGGACGTCGCCTTCGGCATCGAGGAACCGGATCGAGCCTCGAACCAGCGCCGGATGCTGCTTGCGCAAGGCCAGCATCGCACGGTAGCTCGCCAGGACGGAGGTTTGCTCGCCATCCTGGACGTCGACCGCCTGGGCGCGATGGCTTGCCGGGACCGGAAGCCACGGCTTGCCCGTCGAAAAGCCGGCATTGTCGGCGCCAGCCTCCCAGACCATCGGCGTTCGGCACCCATCCCGCCCCTTGATCCCCGGCCAGAAGCGGATGCCGAAAGGATCGCGCAAATCCTCGAACGCCAGTTCGGCCTCCTCCAGCCCGAGTTCTTCGCCTTGGTAGAGGCAGATCGATCCGCGCAGGCAGGAAAGCAGCACGATCGAGAATTTCGCCACCCTGTCCGGATCGCCGCCCGGCCTTTTCCATCGACTGACATGGCGCACGACATCGTGGTTGGAGAACGCCCAGCAAACCCAGCCGTCGAATACCTTACTCTCGAAGGCCTCGACACAGCCACGCACATGCGACGCCGAGAATTGCGGGCCGAGCAGGTCGAACGTGTAGGACATTTGGAGCTTGTCGCCACCGCCGGTATAGGCGGCGAGTGTCTGCAAGGAACGCGTTTCGTCGCCAATCTCGCCGACAGCGGCGCGGCCTTCATATTCGTCAAGCAAGGCCCGGAAGCGCCTGAGGAAAGCAAGGTTTTCCGGCTGGCTCTTGTCGAACAGATGCTCCTGATAGAGATAGGGGCTGGTTGCCGTATTGGTGCCGGCGACGCTTTCCGCCAAAGGCGGGTTGCTGCGCAGCCAGCGGTCGTGGACGTAATAGTTGACCGTATCCAGCCGGAAACCGTCGACGCCGCGCTCGAGCCAGAACCGCACCGTTTCCAGCAAGGCGTCCTGCACCTTTGGGTTGTGGAAATTCAGGTCCGGCTGCGAGGCGAGGAAATTGTGCAGGTAATATTGCCTGCGCGTTGCGTCCCATTCCCAGGCCGGGCCGCCGAAAAGCGACAGCCAGTTGTTGGGGGCGGTGCCGTCGGGCTTCGCATCGGCCCAGACGTACCAGTCGGCCTTGGGGTTGTCATGGCTCGTGCGGCTTTCGACGAACCATTCGTGCCGATCCGACGAATGCGACAAGACCTGATCGATGATCACCTTCAGGCCGAGCCGGTGCGCCTCTGCAATCAGTGCGTCGAAATCCTCTAATGTGCCGAACATCGGATCGACGGCGCAGTAATCCGAAACGTCGTAACCCATATCGGCCATTGGCGACTTGAAAAAAGGCGACAGCCAAACGGCGTCGGCACCGAGCGATGCGACATGGGCCAGCCTCGAGGTGATGCCGCTGAGATCGCCGCTGCCGTCGCCTGTCGTGTCCTGGAAGGAGCGCGGGTAGATCTGGTAGATGACGCAGCCGCGCCACCATTCGGCATTGTCAGCCATCATGGCTCTCCCCTGCGCCCGCACACGCTGTCCTGCTTTCGATCATGAACAGGACTGTTCGCCCAGGCACCGGCCGCGAGATATCGCTACTATCCGGTTCGATAGCTGGGCGCCAATGAAAACCCGCCCGTTCCGGCAGCGTGAACATGCAGGCCCGGCGGTCGCCATTGATGACCACCGCAAGGCGACTGTTCTCACCGCTACCGAGAACCATGACCAGCCGGTGCCGCCTGGCATCGTCCCAGGCTGCCTCGTCGAACGGCACGCCGGTTTCCGTCAGCCAGGCTACGTCTGGGATTTCCGAACCCGCAGGCTGTTCTCCGGTCAGGAATGCTGTGTCCAAGAGCGCCGGCACGGCGCGACGCATCCTGGCGAGCAGAGCCGTATGATGCTCGAGCGCCAGGTCGCGCCCGGCCCAGTCGAGCCAGGTGATGTCATTGTCCTGCGCGTAGGCGTTGTTGTTGCCGCGCTGCGTGCGGCCGAACTCGTCGCCGGCCGTCAGCATGATCGTGCCGCGCGAGGCAAAGAGCGTCGCCAGCAGCGCGCGCTGGTCATCGAAACGGGCCGTAACGATTGACTGGTCGCTGGTCTCGCCCTCGACGCCATCGTTCCAGGACAGGTTGTCGTCGTGACCATCGCGGTTCAGTTCGCCATTGGCCTCGTTGTGCTTGTGCCCATAAGCGACGATATCGGCCAGCGTCATGCCGTCATGCGCGGCGATGAAGTTGATGCTGCGGCTCGTTGTCTGGCCTGCTTTGGCAAAGACGTCGGACGAACCGGCAAGCCGCGTCGCCAGGGCACCGATCATGCCGCCGTCGCCGCGCCAGAAGCGGCGGATATCGTCGCGGTATTTGTCGTTCCATTCGAGGAAGGGCGGCGGAAAATTGCCGAGCTGATAGCCATCCGGTCCGATATCCCAAGGCTCGGCGATCAGCACCCGGTCGCCAAGAACAGGGTCGTTGCGAATGGCGTTCAGCAGCGGCGCATCGGCGTCGAAAACGCCGTCGACGCGGCCGAGGATCGGCGCCAGGTCGAAGCGGAATCCGTCGACACCGGCGCGCTGGACAAAGTGGCGAAGCGTGTGGAGGACCATTTCCCGGACGACCGGATGCTCGCAGGCGAGCGTATTGCCGGTTCCGGTGTCATTGACCAGAGCGCCGTCCGGCTCGTGCCGATAATAGGCGCGGCTGTCGAGCCCGCGCAGCGACAATGTCGGGCCGAGCCGGTCGCTTTCGCCGGTGTGGTTGAACACCAGGTCGAGAATGGTGCCGATGCCGGCCTCGCGCAGCGCGGCGACCGTTCCGCGCAACTCGGCCAGACCGCCGGGCGCCAGTCGCGGATCGAGCGCCATGAAGGTCACGGGATTATAACCCCAGGCGTTGCGCAGACCGAGCGGCGGTAAATGCCGTTCGTCGATCGATGCAGTCACCGGCATCAACTCAATGGCTGCCACGCCGAGTTTTTGCAGATGCTCGACAACGAGGGGGTGAGCGAGCGCTGCAATGGTGCCGCGTTGCTTCTCGGGAATGTCGGGATGCAGCTTTGTGAAGGCGCGTACCGGCACTTCGTAGATAAGGCCGCCGGGCCGAAACAGCGGCGGCAAGGCGGGCAAGGGTTCCGGCAAGGCGCCGGCGATGGCTTTCGGCATCAGCGGCGCAGTGTCGGCCCCCTCGCCTCGGCGCGCGGCGAGCCGGCCGTCATAGGCATAGGGCCTGTCGATCTCGACGGCATAGGGATCGGCCAGCAGCTTGTCGGGATCGAACCAGAGACCGTGTTCCGGCGCGTAGTCGCCATCGGCGCGGAACCCGTATCGGGTCCCGGCGGCGAGACCGGCAACAAAAAGTGCATGGACGCCCTCGTCTTCCGACTGGAGTTCCAGCCGGTCGACTTCGCGGTTGCCGTGTTCGTCGAAAATCGAAACCCAGATGCGCCGAGCCGACGAGGACCATGCGGCGAAGCGGATACCGCCCTCCCCGGCAAGCCCGCCAAATCGCGGACGATAGCCGGCGGATAGTCCCGACGACATCAGGTGATGACGCTCGGCTTGGCGCGGCCGGTATGGCTGCGAATCCCGGCAATGTCGTCGGCCGCCGCGATCAGATCGGCAAGCGCCTCCTGGGTGTCGAGATCGTGGCGGTTCTTGTCCGGCTCGTAGCGCTCGACATAAAGCCGCAGCGTCGCGCCCGAGGTGCCGGTGCCGGACAGGCGGAAGACGACGCGTGAGCCGCCTTCGAACAACACCCTGATGCCCTGGTTCTTGCTGACCGAGCCGTCGACCGGATCGTGATAGGCGAAATCATCAGCGCTGGCGATCGTCATGCCGCGCACGCGGGTGCCAGGCAGCGAGCCGAGCTTGGCGCGCAACTCGCCGACAAGCGCGTTGGCACGATCGGTCTCGACCTCCTCGTAGTCGTGGCGCGAATAATAGTTACGGCCATAGGCCGTCCAATGCTGGGTGACAATCTGCTTGGCGCTTTCGCCGCGAACGGCAAGGATGTTGAGCCATAAAAGCACAGCCCACAGGCCGTCCTTTTCGCGGACATGGTTGGAGCCGGTCCCCGCACTCTCCTCGCCACAGATCGTTGCCATGCCGGCATCGAGCAGATTGCCGAAAAATTTCCAGCCGGTCGGCGTCTCGTAGATGCCGATGCCGAGCTTTTCGGCGACCCGGTCGGCAGCACCGCTGGTCGGCATCGAGCGGGCGATGCCTTTCAGCCCCGTCTTGTAGCCCGGCGCCAGATGGGCGTTGGCGGCGAGCATCGCCACCGAATCCGACGGGGTGATGAAAATTCCCTTGCCGATAATCAGGTTGCGGTCGCCATCGCCATCCGAGGCGGCGCCAAAGTCTGGCGCATCCGGCCCCATCATCTCGTCGTAGAGGTGTTTTGCGTGCACCAGATTGGGATCGGGATGATGGCCGCCGAAATCCGGCAGCGGAATGAAATTGCGGGCGGTGCCGTTGGGCGCGCCGAGCCGGTTTTCGAGGATCTCCTTGGCGTAGGGGCCGGTCACCGCATGCATGGCGTCGAAGCGCATGCGGAAGCCCGACCTGAACAGCGCCCGCAATGCGTCGAAATCGAACAGGCTTTCCATCAGTTCGGCATAGTCGGCGACAGGATCGATGATTTCGACGGTCATGTCCCCCGTCTTGACCGTGCCGATCGTGTCGATGTCGACCTGCCCGATATCGGCGATCTTGAAGCTTGAAATCGCCTTGGTTTTTTCGAAGATCGCGTCGGTCAGCTTTTCCGGCGCCGGGCCGCCATTGCCGGCATTGTACTTGATGCCGAAATCCTCATGCGGGCCACCCGGATTGTGGCTGGCCGACAGGATGATGCCGCCAAAGGTCTCGTATTTGCGGATGACATGCGAAGCGGCCGGCGTCGACAAGATGCCGCCCTGCCCGACCATCACCTTGCCGAAGCCGTTTGCCGCGGCCATGGCGATGGCCTTCTGGATGACCTCGCGGTTATAGAAGCGGCCGTCGCCGCCGATCACCAGGGTTTTGCCCTCGAACCCGTCCAGCGCGTCGAAGATCGACTGGATGAAGTTCTCGGCATAGTGCTCCTGCTGGAACACCGGGACCTTTTTACGCAGCCCGGACGTGCCGGGCTTCTGGTCGGGATAGGGTTTGGTGGCGACGGTGCGGATCATCAGTCAGGCAGCCCTTTTCGAAAGCAGCAAGCGATAGAGTTGGACATATTTTTCGGCGCTTTTGTCCCACGAAACGTCGGCCTTCATGCCTTGCCGCTGCATCGACGTCCACACTGCGGGATTGGCATGCGCCTCGACAAGGCGGCGGACGGCGTGCAGCAAGGCGCCGGCATTGGCGGGCGCAAACTGGAAACCGGTCGCCACGCCGGCAGAGATGGCGGCTTCGTTGGCATCGATGATCGTGTCGGCAAGGCCGCCGGTGCGCGCGACCACCGGCACGCAGCCATAGCGCAGGCCGTAAAGCTGTGTCAGCCCGCAAGGTTCGAAGCGCGATGGGATAATGATTGCGTCGCAGCCGCCCTGCATGGTGTGGGAGAGTCCCTCGTCATAGCCGACGACGACGCCGATGCGGCCGCGATGGCGGGCTGCGGCGGCAAGCAACGCGCCTTCCAGCCCAGCGTCGCCGGAGCCGAGGATCGCCAGCCGTGCACCTGCCGCGACGATGCCGTCGATGGCCGCAGCCAGTATGTCCATGCCCTTTTGCCAGGTCAGCCGGCTGACGACGCAGACGATCGGACTGTCATCGCGATCGAGGCTGAAACGGTCCTCGACCGCGGCCTTGTTGGGCATTCGCGCCTTGAGCGTCTTTGCGGTGTAGTTGGAGACCAGATGCTTGTCGGTTTCCGGGTTCCAGATCTCGGTATCGATGCCGTTGACGATGCCATGGAGATCGACGGAGCGCATGTTGATCAGGCCGTCGAGGCCCATGCCGAATTCGGGCAAGCGGATTTCCTGCGCATAGGTCGGGCTGACCGTGGTGATCGCCCGCGCCGCCTGCAGGCCGGCCTTGAGGAAGCCGACGCCGCCGTAATATTCGACGCCGTCGAGCGCCATCGCCGCCGCCGGCAGGCCAAGCTCGCCAAAGATGCCGGCGCCGAACTGGCCTTGGAAGGCTAGGTTGTGCACGGTGATCATCGACGGCGTGCCGACCGCCTTGCCGTAGCGCATGTAGGCAAGCGTCATTGCCGACTGCCAGTCATGGGCATGGACGATATCGGGCAGGTAGCCCGAGATCGCGCCGCCGGCAATATCACCGCCTACCTGGCTCAAGGCCGCGAACCGCCGCCAATTGTCCGGCCAGTCGGCGCCTGTCGCGTTGCCGTATGGGCCGCCGGGACGGTCGAAAAGATGCGGCGCGTCAAGCACGAACAGGTCGAGCCCGGCGATCTGGGCGGCATACACCGAAGCCTTGCCGCCCTGCAGCAATGGATATTGCTGAACCGGCTTCTTTTTCCTGAAGGCGCCCATCACCTGAGGATAGCCGGGGACGAGCGTGCGCATGGTGACGCCCTTGCCGGCCAATGCCACGGGCAAGGCGCCGGTCACGTCGGCGAGCCCGCCCGTCTTGACCAGCGGAAAGATCTCGGGCGCCACCGACAGAACCTGCATGCACTACGATCCCAGCCTGTTGATCATGTCCTGCGTGACGAGGCAGATGCCTTTTTCCGAAACGCGGAAACGCTTGGCGTCGAGGACGGGATCCTCGCCGACCACCAGACCCTCCGGGATCCTGACGCCGTGATCGATGACCACGCGCTTCAGCCTGGCGTTGCGGCCGACATGGACGTCCGGCAGCATGACGACCTCCTCCAGCGTCGAATAGGAATTGATGCGCGCGCCGGTGAAGATCAGGCTTCGCTTCAGCGAAGCGCCCGAAACGATGCAATCGCCCGACACGAGAGACGACACGGCCGACCCGCGGCGGCCATCCTCGTCATGCACGAATTTTGCCGGCGGCTTCAACTCGGCATAGGTCCAGATCGGCCAATCGCGGTCGTAAAGGTCGAGTTCCGGCGTGATGTCGGTCAGGTCGATATTGGCCTCCCAATAGGCGTCGACCGTGCCGACGTCGCGCCAATAGGCCTCGTTCTCGGCGGTCGAGCGCACGCAGGATTTGGCAAAACGATGGGCGATCGCCTTTCCGTGCTCGACGATGTAGGGGATGATGTCCTTGCCGAAGTCGCGGCTCGAGCCGGGCTCCGCCGCATCGCGACGCAATTGCTCCATCAGGAATTTGGTCTTGAACACATAGATGCCCATCGAGGCCAGCGCGAAATCCGGTTTGTCGGGAATGCCCGGCGGATCGGCGGGCTTTTCGATGAAGGAGATGATGGTGTCCTTGGGATCGACATGCATGACGCCGAAGCCGGTGGCTTCCATGCGCGGCACTTCGAGGCAGCCGACGGTGACATCGGCGCCGGCCTCGACATGCTGGCGCAGCATCATTTCGTAGTCCATCTTGTAGATGTGGTCGCCGGCCAGGATGACCATGTATTCCGGCCCGTAGGCCTCGATGATGTCGATGTTCTGGTACACGGCGTCGGCGGTGCCCTCATACCATTGCGTTTCCGACACACGCTGGCTGGCCGGCAGAATGTCGAAACTCTCGTTGCGCTCGGGCCGCAGGAAGTTCCAGCCGCGCTGCAGATGGCGGATCAGCGAATGCGCCTTGTACTGGGTGGCGACGCCGAGGCGGCGGATACCGGAATTGAGCGCATTGGAGAGCGCGAAATCGATGATGCGGGTCTTGCCGCCGAAATAGACCGCCGGTTTGGCGCGGCGGTCGGTCAGTTCCTTGAGCCGGCTGCCACGGCCGCCGGCCAGCACATAAGCCATGGCGTCGCGTGCCAGCGGCTGTGTTCGTTTTGTTTCAGCCATTCCTATCCTCCCAGGTTAGATGCTCCAGACATAGCTCAGTCCGGGACGAATTCGAGCATGATCGTCGACAGCGGCGGCAAAAGCATCGTCGCCGAAATGCCTCCTCCTTCCGCCTGAGCCTCGACGCCGCCGCTATTGCCCTTGCCGGAACCGCCATAATCCGTGGCATCGGTGTTGATGATCTCGCGCCATTTTCCGGCGTGCGGCAACGGCACGCGGTAATTGTCGCGCGGCACCGGCGTGAAGTTGGAAATGACGGCGACCGGGTTGCCGCCCGGCGCGCTGCGCAGCCAGGCAAATACCGAGTTCGCGCTGTCGTCGACGATCAGCCAGGAAAAGCCCTCCGGCTCGCAGTCGCGGGCATGCAGCGCGGGGCGCGAGCGGTAGAGATAGTTGAGATCGCGCACCGTCTGCCAGACGCCGCGGTGGAGCCGGAAATCGAGCAGGTTCCAGTCGAGCGCGCGCGCCTCGCTCCACTCGCGGCGCTGTGCGAACTCTTGGCCCATGAACAACAGCTTCTTGCCGGGATAACCCCACATGAAGGCGTAATAGGCGCGCAGCGTCGCGAATTTCTGCCAGTCGTCGCCGGCCATCTTGTTGAGCAGCGTGCCCTTGCCGTGCACCACCTCATCATGGGACAGCGGCAGCACGAAATTCTCGCTGAAAGCGTAGACCAGGCCGAAGGTGATGTCGTTGTGGTGATGCTTGCGGAAGATCGGCTCCTTGGAGAAATACTCCAAAGTGTCATGCATGAAGCCCATGTTCCATTTGAAACCGAAGCCCAGTCCGCCTTCATGCACCGGCTGCGAGACTTTCGGCCACGAGGTCGATTCCTCGGCGATGGTCATCACACCTGGATGGTGGCCGTAGACCTCCTTGTTCATACGCTGCAGGAAACTGACCGCTTCGAGGTTCTCCCGGCCGCCCTTCTCGTTGGGAATCCATTCACCGGCCTTGCGCGAATAATCGAGATAAAGCATCGAGGCGACCGCATCGACGCGCAGTCCGTCGACGTGATATTTCTCGGCCCAGAACAGCGCATTGTTGACCAGGAACGAAATCACTTCGCGGCGGCCGAAATTGTAGATCGCTGTGTTCCAGTCGGGATGGAAGCCCTTGCGCGGATCGGCATGTTCGTAGAGCGCGGTACCGTCGAACTTTGCCAGACCGTGTTCGTCAACCGGGAAATGCGCCGGCACCCAGTCGAGGATGACGCCGATCCCGGCGCGGTGGGCGCCGTCGACGAAACGGGCAAAACCGTCCGGATCGCCAAAGCGGGCAGTCGGCGCATAAAGACCCGTCGTCTGGTAGCCCCAGGACGGGTCATAAGGGTGTTCGGAGATCGGCATGAATTCGATGTGGGTAAAACCGGTCTCGACCACGTAAGGGATCAGCCTGTCGGCGAGCTCGTCCCACGACAAGAAGCTGCCGTCGTCGTGAAGCCGCCATGACCCGGCATGGACCTCGTAGATCGATACGGCTTCGCGCCTGTGGTCGGCATTGCGCCAGTAGTTCCGGTGCGCCTCGTCGCCCCATTCGTGCGCCGGCGGCAGCGCCGTCACCGAGGCGGTGGCCGGGCGCAGTTCGGACTTGAAGGCGAACGGATCGGCTTTGAGCGGCAATCTCACGCCATCCGGCCCGATGATTTCATACTTATACGGGCGGCCAGCGCCAATGTCGGGAATGAACAGCTCCCAGATGCCGGTATCGCGGCGGACGCGCATGGTATGCCTGCGGCCATCCCACTCGTTGAAGTCGCCGACCACCGAGACGCGCCTTGCATTGGGCGCCCACACCGCAAAATGCACACCCGATGCACCTTCATGGTCGATGAGATGGGCGCCGAGCTTGTCGAACAGCCTGAGATGCGACCCTTCGGCGATGTAATAATCGTCCAGCGGGCCGAGCACGGGACCGAAGGAATATGGATCGGTCAGCCACCAGTCACCGCCGGAATTCCTGGCGTGATAGCGCAGCGGCTGGCGTTTGCGCAGCGACAGTTTGCCTTGGAAGAAACCGCTGTCGTCGCGTCTCGACAGCTCGCCGGCCTTCTTGCCGGTCAGCGTATAGGCGGTGACGAACTCGGCATAAGGGACGAAGCAGCGGGCGACAAAGCCCTTTCCCGCCTCATGCACGCCAAGCACGGCAAACGGATCGCCGTGGGTGCCGGCGACAATCGCCGCGACATCGCCGGCTGGCGCCAGTCCGTCCGGCCCGTTTGTCGCAACGGTCGCGCGCGGCTTGCTCATCAGGCAGTGACCCTCCCCGGGCACCAAGTGTATGTTTCTAGTGGAGTTTTGAATTCGACATTCGCCATGCCGCCTTACCCTCCAAGGGATGCGAGGGTCAAATCACTCCACTAGGGCCACATTGTTCGTAGTCTCATGCAATCACATCAGGCGGGCACGTGCCAGATGTCTTTCGCATATTGGCGGATCGTGCGGTCGGACGAGAACCAGCCGACGCGCGCGACATTGCGGATGGCTCTGGCGTACCAGTCCGGGCTGTTGCGCCAGACGGCATCGACGTCGCGCTGGGTGGCGGCGTAGGCATCGAAATCCGCGGCGACCATGAACCAGTCGCTCTGGTAAAGACCGTTGATCAGGTCGCGATAACGGTCCGGATCGTCAGGTGAAAAGACTCCGGATGAAACCGCGGCCAGCGCCTGCGCCAATTCAGGCGATCCCTCGATCACAGCGCGCGGATCGTAACCATTGTTGCGCCGCTCGGCGACCTCATCGGTGGTCAGGCCGAAGATGAAGATATTATCGTCGCCCACGCATTCCTTGATCTCGACATTGGCGCCGTCGAGCGTGCCGATGGTCAGCGCGCCGTTCAGCGCGAACTTCATGTTGCCGGTGCCGGACGCTTCCATGCCGGCGGTCGATATCTGCTCCGAAAGATCGGCGGCCGGCATCATGATCTCGGCCAGGCTGACATTGTAGTTCGGCACGAATACCACTTTCAGCAAGCCGCGCACCGCCGGGTCGCGGTTGATGACCCGGGCGACGTCATTGGCAAGTTTGATGATCAGCTTGGCGTTGTGATAGCTGGGCGCCGCCTTGCCGCCGAAGAATTTGACGCGAGGCATCCAGTCGCGCTCCGGATGCGAGCGGATCTGGTCGTAAAGCGCGACCGCTTCGAGAATGTTCAAGAGTTGGCGCTTGTATTCGTGGATGCGCTTGACCTGGATGTCGAACAGCGCCGATGGGTCGACCTTGATGCCGAGCCGGTCGGCAACGAGCTTGGCAAGCCTCATCTTGTTCGCCCGTTTGACGGCGGCGAACTTGTCGCGGAAGGCTGCGTCCTCAGCGAAAGGATCAAGCCGCTTTATCTCGTCGATGTCGTCGAGGAAGCCGTCGCCAATCGCCTCTCGGGTGAGTGCAGTGAGGCCGGGATTGCACTGTATCAGCCAGCGCCGCGGTGTGATCCCGTTGGTCTTGTTGTTGATGCGATCCGGGTAGAGCCTGTGGAGGTCGGCAAACACCGTCTCCTTCATCAATTCCGTATGCAGTGCCGAGACGCCGTTGATCGAGTGCGAGCCGACAAAGGCCAGATTGCCCATACGCACGCGGCGATCGCCATTTTCCTGGATCAGCGAGATGCGGCTGATCTGCTCGTCCGAGAACTGGTCGGAGGCGCGCGCCTCGAGCAGCACCTCGGCGTTGATGGCGTAGACGATCTGCATGTGGCGCGGCAACAGCCGCTCGAACAGCGGCACGGGCCAGCTTTCCAGCGCTTCGGGAAGGAGCGTGTGGTTGGTGTAGCCGAAAGTGCGCTTGGTGATGCTCCAGGCCTGGTCGAAATCCATGCCGTGGACATCCATCAATAGGCGCATCAACTCGGGGACGGCGATGGCCGGATGGGTGTCGTTAAGATGGATCGCCGCCTTGTCGGGCAGCGATTGCAGGTCGCCATACTGGCTGAGATGACGCTGGACGATGTCCTGCAGCGAGGCGGTGGAGAAGAAATACTCCTGCCTGAGCCGCAACTCCTGGCCGGCCTTGTGGGAATCGGCCGGGTAAAGGACGCGCGACAACGCATCGGCCTTGTTGCTTTCGGCGAGCGCACCGATGTGATCGCCGGCATTGAACTTGTCGAGCAGGATCGGGTCGACCGGCATGCCGGACCACAGACGCAGTGTGTTGACGCGGTTGGCCCGCCAGCCAACCACCGGCGTATCGTAGGCAACGGCCAGAACATGTTCGGTCGGCTTCCAGACGTGCCGCTCGAGCCTGCCGTCCTTCGAGGTGATCGATTCCACCGAGCCGCCGAAGCCGACCTCGAAGGAGCGTTCGCGGCGCTCGAACTCCCAGGGATTGCCGTGATCGAGCCACGTCTCGGGCAGCTCCACCTGCCAGCCGTCATGGATCTCCTGCCGAAACATGCCGTTGGCGTAGCGGATGCCGTAGCCATGCGCGGGGATATTGACGGTCGCCATGCTTTCCATGAAGCAGGCGGCGAGTCGGCCAAGACCGCCATTGCCAAGGGCAGCGTCCGGTTCGAGCGTTGCAATGATGTCGAGGTCGACGCCAAGCGACGACAGCGCCTCGCGCATATTGTCCATCAGGCCGAGATTGGAGAAGGCATCGCGCATCAGGCGGCCGATGAGGAATTCCAGTGACAGGTAGTAGACGCGCTTTTCCTGCTGGGCGTAGGCCTCTTGGGTCGCCTGCATCCAGTGATCGACTATGCGGTCGCGTACAACCTTGATCGAGGCGGTGAGCCAATCGTACTGGGTTGCAACGTTGGTGCCCTTGCCGACCCTGTATTTGAGGGCTTGCAAGACTTCCTCGGCGAGCGTCTTGGGATCCGGGTTTTTGAGCGTGGGCAGAGGAGCTTCGGTTGTCATCGCGCGCGTCATGCTGCCTCTCGTGACGTTGCCAGGATCATGCGGCTTTCACCATCTCTGCCAATGCTAGTACATCCCACCGGATGTTCAATCGATTCAGGTGATCGCAAGCCGGGTTGCCCTGCGGCAATTTGGCATTTGGAAACAGCGCGTTTGGGACCTCCGCGACGGGCCGCAAGTTCTTGCTCAGGCCGCCGCCAGCGCCGCTTCCGGCGGCACCTTGGCGCCGGTCATGAAGGCGACCGCGTCGGACATCGTATACTGCTTCGGATCGATGACGCAGAGGCGACGGCCGAGCCGGTGAATGTGGATGCGGTCCGCCACCTCGAAAACATGCGGCATGTTGTGTGAAATCAGCACGATCGGCAGGCCACGTCGTTTGACGTCGAGGATCAGTTCGAGCACGCGGCGGCTCTCCTTGACGCCGAGTGCCGCCGTCGGCTCATCCATGATGACCATCTTCGAGCCGAAGGCGGCGGCGCGGGCCACCGCCACGCCTTGGCGCTGGCCGCCCGAAAGCGTTTCCACCGCCTGGCTGATGTTCTGGATCGTCATCAGGCCAAGTTCGGTGAGCTTGTCGCGGGCGCGCTTTTCCATCGCCGGACGGTCGAGCATGCGTAGCCAGTTGCCAAGAAAGCCCGGCTTGCGGATCTCGCGGCCGAGGAACATGTTGTCGGCGATCGACAGCGCCGGCGACAGAGCCAGGTTCTGGTAGACGGTCTCGATGCCGGCCTCACGCGCCTCCATCGGTGATTTGAAGGCAATAGGCTTGCCTTCAAGCCGTATCTCACCTTCGTCGGGGGTGACCGCTCCGGAAATGGCTTTGATAAGCGATGACTTGCCGGCGCCGTTGTCGCCAATGACAGCAAGGATTTCGCCCGGATAGAGGTCGAAGTCTGCGCTGTCGAGAGCGGTGACGCGGCCGTAGCGCTTGACCAGGCTGCGCGCGGTAAGGATCGGTTCGTGAGTCTGGTTCATGCCGAGATCTTCCTGATCCACTGGTCGATACCAACAGCGATGATGATAAGGGCGCCGACGGACAATTGCGTCCATTGCGGATCTGTCCCCCAAAGCCTGAGGCCGAGCGCGAACACGCCGACGATCAGCGCACCGAAGATGGTCCCGAGGATGGAGCCGCGGCCGCCGAACAGCGAAGTGCCGCCGATCACCACGGCGGTAATCGAATTGATGTTCTCGAACTGCCCGGCCTGCGGCGAGACCGATCCGATGCGTCCGATCAGGGCCCAGCCGGCGATGGCGCAAATGATACCAGTCAGCGTGTAGACCGCGACCAGCATCCGGCTGACGCGCACTCCCGACAGTTCCGCGGCCTCCGGGTCGTCGCCCACCGCATAGACGTGCCGGCCCCACGCGGTGTGATTGAGCACGTACCAGGCAATTGCCGCCATGATCAGCACCAACAGCACGCCATAGGTGAAGACGGCGCCCCCGATCCTGAACGATCCGCCGAAAAACTGCAGCAGCGGCGCCGTCGTCTCGAGATCCTGGCTGCGGATGGTCTCGTTACCGGAATAGATGAAGTTGATGGCAGCGTAGATCGACCAGGTGCCGAGCGTCACGATGAATGGCGGCAGTTTCACCCAAGCGATGAGAATGCCGTTGATCAAGCCGCAAATCGCGCCGACAAGCAGCCCGACGGCAACGGCCACCGGCGCTGGAACACCGTAATGCATGGCAAACTGGCCCATGACGACCGAGCTCAGCACCATGATGGCACCGACGGACAGGTCGATGCCGGCGGTGAGCACCACCAGTGTCTGCGCGATGCCAACCATGCCGGTTATCGCCACCTGCTGGAGGATCAGGGTGAGGGTGAAAGGAGAAAAGAAGCGTCCGCCAACGACCACCGCGAACAGACCCACCGAGATGATCAGGATGATCAGGGGCACCATGGCAGGGCTTTTGTGCAAGCGGTGCTGGATGCTCTCGAGCGTCGAGCGGGAATGCGTCTCGAATGAAGCGACGCTGGTGTCGCTAGTGGCCAGGACCGTCTCGAATTCCTGCGGTCCCTTGCTCCTGGTAGTTTCGACGCTCAAGTCGGCCTCCCCGCCTGTGATGTGGAGCGGCCGAAACCGCTCCACATTCTCTATTGTTCTTTTGAAGTTGAGCCGATCAGGGGATCAAATCAACCCCAGCACTTGCTGAGGCCTTGCTTCGTGTCAATGGATTCGATGCCGGCGGCAGGCTTGTCGGTGATCAGCGTCACGCCGGTGTTGTAGAAGTTCAGACCGGGCGACGGCTCAGGCTTCTTGCCGCTGTCGGCAAAGGTCTTGATCGCCTCGATGCCGAGCGAGGCCATGAGCAATGGATATTGCTGTGAAGTGGCGCCGATCACGCCCTCGGCAACGTTCTTGACACCCGGGCAGCCGCCATCGACCGAGACAATCAGGACGTCCTTCTCCTTGCCGACGGCCTTCAGCGCCTGGTAGGCGCCCGCGGCCGCAGGTTCGTTGATGGTGTAGACGACGTTGATATCCGGATCCTTCTGCAGGCAATTCTCCATGGCAGTGTGCCCGCCATCCTCATTGCCGCTCGACAGATCGTGACAGACATTGCGTGCGTCGGTTTCGTCGCCGATCTTGTTGGGATCGCCGAGGTCGATGCCGAAGCCCTTCATGAAGCCCTGATCACGCTGCACGTCGACGGAGGGCTGGCTGGCGATAAGATCCATGTAGGCGATGTGCGCGTCCTTGGCCTTGTCGCCCAAGGTGGCCTTTGCCCAGGAGCCGATAAGCTCGCCGGCCTTGAAATTGTCGGTCGCAAACGTCGCATCCGCGGCGTCGGCAGGCTCTAGCTGGGTGTCCAGAGCGATCACCAGCACCCCTGCATCACGCGCCTTCTTCACCGCCGGCACGATGGCCGCAGTGTCGGTGGCGGTGATCAAAATGCCCTTGGCGCCGTCGGCGATGCAGGATTCGATCGCCGCAACCTGGCCCTCATTGTCACCTTCCGCCTTGCCGGCGTAGGCCTTCAGATCGACACCAATTTCCTTGGCTTTCGCGGCGGCACCTTCCTTCATCTTGACGAAGAAGGGATTGGTGTCGGTCTTGGTGATCAAGCAGGCGCCGACCCCGGCGGCCGATGCCGTCGACGCAAACGCCATCAGGCTCAGTCCGGCCGCGGCAAACACGGTGGATTTCAACAGTTTTGACGTGGTCACGATTTTCCTCCCATGGAACCATTTAGGATGCCGGCCAACCGGCATCTGCAGCGCGTCCGACGAAATCTCCCAGTGTCGGCGCCGACACTCAAGAGACACCAGTCCGCCAGCACTGTCAATAATTAAATCACTCTTATTTATTATTGACAACGCAGGATCGTTCACTCACTCTAGACCAAAAGCATTGAGGGGAAACGACGGGAGGAACAGGGTGGAGACCGGCATTACGAGGCACGGCTCGCCCGATGCGGCCGAAAGCCGCCTGCACCGCGGCACCAATCAAAGCGGCATGCGGGACCACAATGAGCGGCTGGTGCTGTCGCTGGTGCGCCAGCACGGCAGCCTGGCCAAATCCGACATCGCACGTATGACCGGCCTTTCGGCGCAGACAGTGTCAGTCATCATGCGCGAACTGGAGGAGGACGACCTGCTCGTCCGCCAGGCGCCGTTGCGCGGCAAGATCGGCCAGCCCTCGATACCCATGGCGCTCAATCCCGACGGCGCCTATTTCATCGGCCTGAAGATCGGCCGCCGCAGCGCCGAGTTGGTGCTGATCGATTTCCTCGGCAATGTGCGCTCTATGCTGCAGCATTCCTACCGCTATCCGGCGCCGCGCGAAACGGTGGAATTCGTCGCAAGCGGCATGAAGAAGATGCGCGGCGAACTCACCCCGGTGCAGGATAAACGCATTGCCGGGCTTGGCATCGCCATGCCGTTCGAATTGTGGAACTGGGCCGACACCGCCGGCGCACCGCGCGAAATCATGGACGAATGGCGCCATCGCGACATCCGCGCCGATATCCAGGCGCAATGCGAATTTCCAGTCTATCTGCAGAACGACGCCACCTCGGCCTGCGGCGCCGAACTCGTGTTCGGCCACGCGGCGGGTGCGGCACGCGATTTCGTCTATTTCTATATCGGTGCCTTTGCCGGCGGCGGCATCGTGCTGAACGGCCGGTTGTTTGGTGGCCCAACCGGCAATGCCGGCGCGCTGGGCTCGATGCCGGTGCCAGGGCCGGACGGCAAGCCGACGCAGTTGATCGACGTGGCGTCGATCGCCATGCTGGAAAAGGCGCTCAACGCGCGCGGCATCGAGGCCTCGCATCTGTGGACATCACCGGGGGACTGGGGCGAGATCGGCGCCGAGCTTGACGACTGGATCGCCAGCGCCTCGCAGGCGCTTGCCTATGCCATCGTTTCGGCCTCGTCCGTCATTGACTTCGAAGCCGCGGTGATCGACGGATGGATGCCGCTTGCCGTGCGCAGGCGGCTTGTCGATGCCATTATCCAAGCCATCGGCCGGATCGACGGCGAGGGCCTGAGGCTGCCGGCCGTTCGCGAGGGAACCGTCGGCATCCATGCGCGGGCGCTGGGTGGCGCCAGCCTGCCGCTGTCGGAGCGCTTCCTCATCGGCTCGACCACGATTTCCCGGAGCTTCTGAGCATGCTGATCGGCATCCCGGCGCTGCTCGGCCCCGAGCTTCTGGCGATATTGCGCGCCATGGGCCATGGCGACGAGATCGCCTTGGTCGACGGCAACTACCCGGCCGAGCAGCAGGCACAGCGGCTGGTCCGCGCCGACGGTCATCATCTCGTCCCCGTGCTCGATGCGGTATTGAGCGTATTGCCGGTCGACGACGCCGTGCCGCAGGCGCTGTTTCGCGCCTCGGCCAAAGGCGATCCCCTGCTCGCCGATCCGGTTCACCATGAGATGGAAGCGATCTGCGCCAGGCGTGCGCCGGGCCGCAAGGTGGTTGCGCTTGCCGGTGCCGACTTCTATGCACGGGTCAAGGCCGCGCACGCGATCGTCGCGACGAGCGAGCCGCGGCTCTACGCCAACATCATCATTCGCAAGGGCGTGATCTATCCGCCGGAAAGCAAGACTTCATGATCCTCTGCTGCGGC
This sequence comes from Mesorhizobium sp. M1088, assembly GCF_040318575.1. NCBI lineage: Bacteria > Pseudomonadati > Pseudomonadota > Alphaproteobacteria > Hyphomicrobiales > Phyllobacteriaceae > Mesorhizobium > Mesorhizobium sp. M1088. Next base: position 86,244 of record NZ_JAMYMO010000013.1, read on the forward strand.
GAAGCCCTGATCGACATGCTGCCGCGGACCACGACGGAGGGCGAGCCGGCCTTTGCCCCCTATGTCGGCGGTGCCGTCTTCAACTCGGCCATTGCGCTAGGCCGGCTCGGCGCGCCCGCTGCCTTTTTCTCCGGCCTGTCGTCGGATCTGTTCGGCGGCCGGCTCAGGGAGGCGCTGAAGGCCAGCAAGGTCAGTTCCACCTATGCGCACACTTCGCCGCGGCCGACCACGCTCGCCTTCGTGCGGCTCACCAACGGCCAAGCGACCTACACCTTCTACGACGAGAACACCGCCGGGCGCATGCTGACCATCGAGGACCTGCCGGAACTCGGCAGCGAGATCGAGGCCATGCTGTTCGGCGCCATCAGCCTGATCTCGGAGCCGGCCGGGTCGGCCTATGAAGAGTTCATGCGGCGCGAGCATGAGCGCCGCGTGATGATGCTCGACCCCAACATCCGGCCAAACTTCATTCCCGACAAGGCCAGGCACCTCAGGCGCATCCGCAGCATGATGGCGATGGCCGACGTCGTGAAACTGTCGGACGAGGATTTGAACTGGTTCGGCGAAGCCGGCTCGCATGAGGACGTCGTCCGCAACTGGCTGGATCGCGGCCCGAAGCTGATCGTCGTCACCCACGGCAGCGAAGGCGCGGTCGGTTACAGCAGCCAGCACCGGGTCACCGTCGTGCCGGACAAGGTCGAGGTGGTCGATACGGTCGGCGCCGGCGACACATTCAATGCCGGCATTCTTGCCTCCTTGCACGAACAGGGTCTGCTGTCGAAGACGGCAATCGCCAGTTTGCCGGAAGACGCCATCCACAAGGCGCTGACGCTCGGTGCCAAGGCGGCGGCGGTGACGGTATCGCGGGCCGGCGCCAACCCGCCATGGCGGCATGAAATCGCTTGACCGGCTGGTGCGCAGCCCATGGACTGCTCACCGACGATCACTTTATGTTTCGTCCAGCCTGGCGGGCGGGGTGCGAAGCCTGTAACAGGCCGGCCGAAGCCCGGATTTCCACGCCTTTAAGAGGCCAGATCGGAAATCAGAGGTAACAGGCTGCGACACTTGAGCAATTCAGGGTTTTTGCCCTGCGGCTTTCTCGGCCGTACCAAGTCTGCTACCAGCGGCCGGTTATCTGACTAAAACCGTTTGAGGCCGACATGCAGTTCATCGATCTTGGCGCGCAGCGCGAACGCATCCGCGACAGGCTGAAAGCGGCAATAGACCGGGTTGTCGACGAAGGCCGCTATATTCTCGGACCGCAGGTCACCGAATTCGAAAACAAGCTCGCCGCCTATATCGGCATCAAGCACGTGGTCGCTTGCGCCAACGGCACCGATGCGCTGCTGCTGCCACTGTTTGCCGCCGGCATCGGCCCGGGCGACGCGGTGTTCGTGCCGAGCTTCACCTTCGCCGCCACGGCCGAAGTGGTGGCGCTGACCAAGGCCGAACCGGTGTTCGTCGATGTCGATGCCGACAGCTACAATATCGACATCGCCAGCCTCGAGGCGGCAATTGCCATGATCAAGGCGGAGGGCCGGCTGAGGCCGAAGGCAATCATTCCCGTCGACCTGTTCGGCCTCGCCGCCGATTACGAGGCGATCATGGCCATCGCCGATCGCGAAGGCCTGATGGTCATCGAGGATGCGGCGCAGGCGACCGGCGGCTCGGCTGACGGCAAGATGTGCGGCTCGTTCGGCACCGTCGGCTCGACCAGCTTCTATCCGGCAAAGCCGCTCGGCTGCTATGGCGACGGCGGTGCGATGTTCACCAATGACGATGCGCTGGCCGAACAGCTGCGCTCGTTCGCCTTTCACGGAAAGGGCGAAACGCAATACGACAATGTCCGCGTCGGCATCAATTCACGGCTCGACACGCTTCAGGCGGCGATCCTGATAGAGAAGCTGGCCATCCTCGAGGACGAGATGGTGGCGCGGCAAGCGGTCGCCAATCGCTATGCCGAAGGTCTCGGCGATATCGTCAAGGCGGCGCGCAATCTGGGCGGCGGCCGCTCGGCCTGGGCGCAATACGCCATCGAAACGCCGAAACGGGACGGGCTCAAGGCACATCTCGGTGAAAAGGGCATTCCGTCGGTCATCTACTATGTGAAACCGCTGCACAGCCAGATTGCCTATCGCGATTATCCGCGCACGCCGACCGGCCTTGCCGTTTCGGAAGAGCTGCCGAAGCGCATCCTGTGCCTGCCAATGCATCCCTATCTGAGCGAGGCTGACCAGGACCGGATCATCGAAACGATCCGAAACTATATCGGCTCGAATTCGGCGCATGTAGCGGCGGCATAAATTCGAAAGCTTCGAAGCATGGTCGCGGAATACATCGACGAGTTCATCATGTTCTGCGCCGGGTTGTGGATGGCTGGCATCGGCTTCGGATTTCTCGCGGACCCGTTCCAAGCTCGCCCCGGCCAGCAGCAAGCATGGTGGACCAACTTTGGGACTCGCTTCAAATGGATGGGACCGCTGTTGATCCTCATCGCGATAGCGCTCGCATTCGCGGCACCTTCCTAGGCTGGCGTCCGACGGCAGCTCGGCACGGTCGGCCATCGTTGATCAACAACCGCCGATTCAAGCTTTGCGCGTCAAGGCAGGCGGTCATCGGCACCGATTTTGCGATGCTTTGCTGCGCGCCGCAGCATAGTCTGCACCTGGCTCCCCTTTAGGCTGGTTCTCATGAAGAAGATTGGTTTCCTCTCGTTCGGGCACTGGACGCCCTCGCCGCAATCGCAGACGCGGACGGCATCCGACGCGCTTTTGCAGTCCGTCGAGTTGGCGGTCGCGGCCGAGGAGCTGGGTGCGGACGGCGCGTATTTCCGCGTGCATCACTTCGCCCGCCAGCTCGCCTCGCCCTTCCCGCTGCTGGCGGCGGTCGGCGCAAAGACCAGCCGAATCGAGATCGGCACGGCGGTGATCGACATGCGCTATGAGAACCCGCTCTACATGGCCGAGGACGCCGGCGCCGCCGACCTAATCGCCGGAGGGCGTCTGCAGCTGGGCATCAGCCGAGGCTCGCCGGAGCAGGTGATCGAGGGATGGCGCTACTTCGGCTACGCCCCGCAAGAGGGCGAGAGCGATGCCGACATGGCCCGTAGACACACCGGAGTGCTGCTCGAAGTGTTGCTGGGCAAAGGCTTTGCGCAGCCCAACCCGCGGCCGATGTTTCCCAACCCGCCTGGCCTGCTTCGCGTCGAGCCGCACTCGGAGGGCCTGCGCGAGCGCATCTGGTGGGGCGCCGCCACAAACGCCACCGCCGAATGGGCGGCGAAACTGGGGATGAACCTGCAGAGCTCCACGCTCAAATTCGATGAAGGCGGAAAGCCGTTTCACGTCCAGCAGGCCGAACAGATCCGGGCTTTTCGTGAGGCCTGGAAGGCGGCCGGACACACGCGCGAGCCGCGGGTGTCGGTGAGCCGGAGCATTTTTGCGCTGGTCGACGATCGCGACCGAGCCTATTTCGGCGGCAACCAGAGCGGAGATCATTTCGGTTACATCGAGGCAGACAGACGCGCGGTGTTCGGCCGCTCCTATGCCGCCGAACCGGACGTCCTGATCGAGCAGCTAAAGGGCGACGAAGCCATCGCCGAGGCCGATACGCTGCTGCTTACCGTCCCCAACCAGCTCGGCGTCGAGTACAATGTCCATGCCATCGAGGCGATCCTGACCCATGTCGCTCCAGGCTTGAGTTGGCGCTGACGGGTTGTGTTAAGTAGGAACCTGCCTCTCTGCCCGGCTCAGGAGCCAAACAGGCGGCTATCCCAGTATACGGGTTGATGCAGGCTGGCCGTGATCAGGGAAAACTCCGGATGTGCCGGATTGATCAACACGTTGTTGTCGGGGCGAGCCACGACGCTTGGCACGATCAGGATCGCGCTGCGGCGCTCGACACACCATGTCTCACCGAATTCCTTGCTCACCGTTGCCGGCATCATATCCCATCCGGGCAACGACGGCTGAGAAAAGATTTCGTAGCTCAGCCCGCGCGGAAGCATGATCTGGACGTAAGGCTGGTTGGGCGGCAGTCTGCCGCTGCCGTGCACCAGCTTTTCCAGCAAGGCCGTTGAATAATGCTCGCTGGTGTAGATCAACGGGCTGCCGGGCGTGTTCCAGCGGCCAGGCGCTATCGTCGAGCCCGTCGCGTCGAAGATCGGATATGTGCCGGCTGGATCGCCGATCCTGAAGCACTGCAGCATGCGATCGAGTATCTGTGCCGTCAAGCAGCGGTGCCGTACTTCAGGCCTGCAAGGATATCGAGCACCAGTTCGGCGCCGATCTCGCTTTGAATGACCACGTCGATCGGGCGTCGGTCTTCCAGCATGGGATGAGATCGAAACAGAAAGTCACGAGCCTCACCTTCGATCTGCCAAACGTCGAGGGCCAGGTTCCATAGGCGCGCCACCCGCGCCACCCGCATGCCCTCTTCCGAAGAGAGTCGGAGAGCACCTCTCTTGCGGCGCTCATAAGTTGCCTTTGGGACGAGGCGATATTTGAATTGCGTATCGGCCGGTGCCAGCAATTGTGAGACGCGTTCAAGCGCACCCAACGGCAATCCGTCTTCGATTCGAGCCATCAGCCCGAATGGCGACCGTGCAGCCGTCTCCTTGGGCGGCAGCCCCAGCACATCGGCTATATTTCCAAATGCCAACATCGCCGCTCTCCATTCATGTGAAGCATTGCATAGCCTCAAGTGAGGCCAAGTGCAAGCATCCCCGTAGTCTCACGGCTGCTTCCCGTCGGCTCGTTTCAGCATCGCAAATGCGCGACTGATCCGTTGCAGGGCTGTGGCGTTGGCCAGCACTGCGTACAGCGCGAACCCACCCGCCAGAATCCAGGGCGAAGCCGCGCCCATCGCGGTCGCGACTCCGTCGGCGGCGAGCAGCACGCAAATGAACACCAGACGTTCCATCCGCTCGAAGAAATCCGGCCAACCGTGGTTTTTCACAGGGATTTCCAGCGCCGTCCGCGCCTTGGCGTAACTGGTGAGGATCCCGCCCGCGAATGCGAACATTGCGATCGCCCACAGATCGGCAACCCAGCCGATAGCCGCAAAGACGGCCAATTCCTGATAGCGGTCGACGACGGCGTCGAAATAGCCACCGGCCTTGGTGCTCATATTTGTCCGGCGGGCGACCGCACCGTCCAGCGCATCGAAGCTGAAGGCAAACGCCAGGCAAAGGCCAAAGGCAAGACTTGAATGATGAAACGCGTAGGCGGCCGAAGACAAAGCCACGAGCACCAGCCCGCTGGCCGTAACCTGGTTCGGCGTCATGCCGATCCCGATCAGCGGAGAGGCGGCCTGCTCCCATAGCGGGTCGATGCGACTTTTCATGAGACCGGCGATCATGGCGGCTCCTCTGATGATGTCGGTTGACGGAGCTTTACCAGCAATTTGCGGGTTTGTTCCACCGTCGCCACCGTTTCGGTTGGCCAATGCGGGCCGAGACCGGGCTCAGCAACGTTCTCAACTTGCCGCAAAAATGATCTCGTTTGGCGAATGGGGCCGGCGGATTAAGGTACTCGCCGAGCTGGCGGCGAAACAGAACTTCCAGTCGCTGCGACAGCTGCCCGACAGCATTTTCACGGTTTGGGCGATGCCCTTGTGAGGTGGTGCAAATCGAACAGCAGTCTGGCGGCAGCACCCGAACGATGTGACTATGATCGCTTGCGATCCGTGGGAAGCCGGCCGAAAATCGATGCATAAGTTTCCACCCAAGTTCGCCTACCTGCTCGCGACCTCTGTCGGCGCGGGATTATCTCCAATATGGCCGGGCACGGCCGGCGCAATGGTTGGAGTGGCTGTTGCCGCGGCTCTGATACCCGCATCACCTTGGCTGACGGTGCTTGCCTACGTGGCCCTGTTCGCCGTCGGCGTATGGGCGTCATCGTATGTTATCTCCCGTACCGGGACGGAGGATCCGCAGATCGTCGTCATTGATGAGACCTTCGGCGCGGCGCTAACCCTTTCCATGCTGCCCCTCGATCCGCTCTGGTGGGCAGCAGGCTTCCTTGCTTTCCGGTTTTTCGACGTCGTCAAGCCTTGGCCCATCCGTATCGCACATGACAAGGTAAGGGGTGGGGCCGGTATCATGCTGGACGATGCGGCTGCGGCTGTGGCCGCCGGGGTGCTGCTGCTCCTGCTGAACGGATTGATTGACCATTTGCCGTAATGGCGGCATTCGGCCTCACGGCCAAAGGCCAGCACGATGGTCCATGCTAGTTTAGCGCCACAAGGGGAGGACTGGACTAATGCGAAGCTATAGGATCGCGGCCATTCCAGGCGATGGGATCGGCAAGGAAGTCGTAGCGGCCGGCCTTCGTGCGCTGGCCGCCTGCGCCACGCGCGACGGCGGTTTCAGTCTCGAGGTGCAGCATTTCGACTGGGGCTCGGACTACTACAAGTTCAACGGCGTGATGATGCCCAAGGACGGCACCGAGCGGCTGAAGGCCTTCGATGCGATCTATTTCGGCGCTGTCGGCGCGCCAGACGTGCCCGACCATCTGACGCTTTGGGGGTTGCGGCTCGCGATCTGCCAGCCCTTCGACCAGTACGCCAATGTCCGCCCGACCCGCATCCTGCCCGGTATCGAGAGCCCGCTTCGCGGCGTCACGGCAGGGGATCTCGACTGGGTCATCGTTCGGGAGAATTCGGAAGGCGAATACGCCGGCCAGGGCGGGCGCTCGGATCTCGGCCTGCCTGAGGAAATCGCGACCGAGGTCTCGATCTTCACCCGCGCCGGCGTGACGCGCATCATGCGCTTCGCCTTCGAGATGGCGCGGTCGCGGCCGCGAAAGCTGTTGACCGTGGTCACCAAGTCGAACGCCCAGCGTCACGGCATGGTGCTCTGGGACGACATCGCCCGTGAGGTCGCGGCCGATTTTCCTGATGTCGCATGGGACAAAATGCTGGTCGACGCGATGACAGTGCGCATGACGCTCAATCCGCGCTCGCTCGACACAATCGTCGCGACCAATCTTCACGCCGATATCCTGTCGGATCTTGCGGCCGCACTTGCCGGATCGATCGGCATTGCGCCGACTGCGAACCTCAACCCCGCGCGGCGGTTTCCGTCGATGTTCGAGCCGATCCACGGCTCGGCCTTCGACATCACCGGCAAGGGCATCGCCAATCCGGTCGGCACGTTCTGGTCGGCGGTGATGATGCTGGAGCATCTTGGCGAGCCGGCTGCCGCGGCGCGCCTGATGCGCGCCATCGAGCGCGTGACGGCGGACGCCTCACTGCACACGCCCGATCTCGGCGGAAGTGCCACCACCGATAAGGTCACCGAAGCGGTGTGCGCGGCCCTACTCGGCGACAACGAGTAGGAAAGGAGCAAGCGCCTGGCATCGTTGTCATTCCCAGTGATGGCATCGGCAAGGAAGTCATGCCCGAAGGCGGGAGGCGCATCCGCACTCGCCGCCGCTCACCGATGATGTTCGTGCGCCTCCGTGCGGAAACCGAGCCCATCAAGTGTTTCGATCAGCACCTGTACAGGATCAGGCACACCGTGCGTTGACCGCCACGCGACAAATCCGTCCGGTCTGACCAAGGCGGAACCGCCGCTTTTAACCCCGAGCACGGAAGGCCACCGATGGTCCAAGTCAAGCAGATCCCCATTCGCACCCAACGAGTGGCACGTCAGCGGCATCCCGAGGCGCTGGCTTACGGGGTCAGCGGCCTGACACCATGCTTCGTCCGCGCAGAGGAGAAGAAGATCGCGGTCGCACAAATCGAGACTCGAAATCCGCTGGCCGGCACGTCCGACCGCGAAATGCGGCAAACGCGTGCCGGGGCGGCCCGACAGCTCCGTGGATTTTTGGAATGGGTGATCGTCCGGTGTGGATGCCAGAGCCACGATGCCTGCAGCGTAGCGTTGGCCAAATACCACGTCGTAATCCTCGACGATCGCAACAGGAGGAGGCAACCGCTTCGACGGATCGTCGAACCATTTCAGTAGGCGGGCGAGCGCTTGCGCCAACGTAGCCTCGATGACCGGCCGGCGCTCCATGTCATAGCTATCCAGCAACGAGGGATCGGCATGCCCGCGTGCTACCATCGCAAGCTTCCAGGCAAGGTTATGGGCGTCGTGGATACCTGAATTGCCACCGAAAGCGCCTGTTGGGGGCATCACATGTGCGGCATCCCCCACAAGAAACGCGCGGCCTCGGCGGAATTGGCGCGCTGTGAGGGCGGCCACTTCCCAGGAGCGCGCATCGACAAGCCTCGTCGTGATGTCCGGCCGGCCCGCACCTCGTATGATCAGTTCCCTGCACTTGGCTTCATCAAAATCCTGTGGTTTCTCGCCCTTTTCGGGAAAGTACTGGAGCGCCAGAAGCCATCGTCCACCCTCCCTGGGCGTGAAGGTCCCGTTGAGGTCCGTCACGAAGCACGACGTGAAGCGCTTGCCGCCTATCGTCGGAGGCATGTCCGTGTCAAAGACGACATTCATCCAGTGCTGAAGGCCGCCTGCCCCGCTGCGGCTGATCTCCAGCCTCTCTCGCAGGGAACCGTTCGCACCGTCCGCGACGATCAGATAGTCGGCCGAGATGACCTCCTTTGCGCAGGTCGCGATATCGCGAATTTCCGCGCGGACGACGGTCTCGTCCTGATCGAAAGTCACCAGCTCCGTGCTGAAACGCACGTCTGCACCGTTCCGCTCGGCGTAGCGGCGCAGAATCGGTTCCAGGACGTGCTGATCACACGTCGCTGGTTGCGTGGGGCTGAGGGCACTTGCATCCGGCCACGCCGGTCCGCCCCATTGAATCTCCGGATCGGCGAGATTCCTGGCGCGCGCAATAGCGCCTGCCTGCTGGTCCCCCGTCCGATTTGTACGAATCTCCTCCTCGAGGCCGAGGCTTCGGAATATCTCCATGCTGCGCGGGGAGATGCCGGCAAACTTGTACTGGATTGACGTGTCGGGATGACGCTCGACGAGGACACACGCAATGTCGTTGTGAGCCAAAAGGGCGGCCGCCGTCAGACCGTTCAGGCCGCCTCCGACGACGAGAACCGTGGTATTGGTCATCTCGGATCTCCTCTCATTGCTTTGACCACAAAAACATTTTGATTGATCAAATCATATGATTGGTCCAAGTATGTGTCAAGACACGAAGGAGCGTGGAATGAGACCGAGCCAAGATCGCTTGCAGCACGCCACCGAGGCATGGCGCCTGATGTTTGATTTCCTGATGCGGTCCGCGCCGGACCGGTTGGCGATCCAGCAGAAATTGGGCCTGACGCCCAACGACTCCCGCGCCCTCTTCACGCTCGACAAAGATGCGGGCAAGCCGATCGGCGCATTGGCTGCTCAATGGCAGTGCGATCCATCGACGGCGACCTGGCTGGTCGACCGGCTTGAGCAGGCGGGGCTCGCCGAACGGATTCCGTCGCCAGGCGATCGCCGTGTGAAGCTTGTCAAGCTCACACCCAAAGGTGCCGCAACCATCAAGGAATTGATGAAGGAATATCACAAACCCCCGCCCGAGATACTTGCGCTTCCACGCGCTGATCTGGATCAGTTGATCGGCCTCGTAAGAAAGTTACAGGCTGGCAAATCCGTGAGTTGATCCTATCCCGGAAAGGCACTGGCTAGGATCGGGTAGCGCCGCGTCACACTTTCCATGCTGCCGCTCGAGCCGCTCTGGTGGTCGGCAGGTTCCTTGCTTTCCGGTTTTTTTGACGTGGTCAAACCTTGGCCCATCCTATCGCGCATGAGAAGGTAAGGGGTGGGTTCGGCATCATCTGGACGACGCAGCGGCGGCCGTGGCCGCCTGGATGCTGCTGCTGCTGAAGAAGACCATTTGAGCGTTGTTGCAATGGCGACATCAGTCTCGTTGCGTCTCTACTTTCAGCATCACGCCTCTTCCAGTCTGCGTACACGAGCCCTGACCCCATTGCCGATGGCATCAGCGACTTCCGCAGGAAAATCCTTTGGGAGCGATGCAGAAACCAGTTCGACCGCCGCTAGCGCCTGTTGGCGCAGCTCATCAAAGATCGCCTTGACGGGTTTCGGACCGATCCCTGCTTTGGCGGCGGTCTGGATAAAATGGCGTGGCATGACGCTGTCGACGAGGTAGTGGCGTGTGTCGCCAATAGCCATCGCCAGTTTCATTTTGTTGCGCTTGATCTGTCCCGCATCAAGGCTGGGCTGCGCTGAAATCACATCATAGAGCGGCGTTATGCGGAACCGGCCGCCGGGGGAAAGAAAGACGCTAAAATTCTTGGCGTGCCCATCTGTAGCGCCGAGAAGCCAAAAGGCAACCACGGCCTTTAAAACCGCAGCCTGGTCTACCTCCGGTTGGTCGCTTCCCTTCATCAAATTGAGGATAGCCGGAACGCCAGGCCCGCCGTCGGATTCGTATTTCAGTGACGGCGGCACAGAAAGGGCCTGGCAGCAGTCTTCCTGGGGCAAACGCAGGAGACGATTGTCACTGGTCCATCGGCGATCGAACCGCTCGACCGCGAGCACGCGATTGCCTTCGAACTCCTCGATTGCGACGACGGCGCTCGGGAGCCCTAGGGCGGTTGTCAGCTTGAGGCAGAAAAATTCGTTCTCGACGCTGAAGGAAAGATCGATGCCATTTGGCAACCGTCCAATCTGTGGTTTGAGGATGTGCGTCGTGGCAGTCGTCGCCAGCGGCTTGTACCAACGTCCTTTCCAGAACAAGAGCGCAGTCTTTTCCTGAGCGCCAGCGATCGAGATCCGGAAGTCCTCGTCCTCACCAAGCCCAAGGGGAGCCGATGCCAGATCGAGGAGAAGACGAGCAATCTCGGTATCGTCAACGGGTTTGCCGTTGACAATACCGGCGGGGCCTGGCTCGACACCATCCGGCAGGAATTGCAATGCGCCGACACAATCGCGCCCGACAGCGGCAAGCAGGTCGTAAGCGTCTATTCCTTGAGCATGAACACGCTCCGCCATACGGCGGCGAATGGGGACGTTGTCGGGCAGGAGATTGTCGAAGACGGCGATGGCGGGCGCACCGATATAACGATCTTCACGCAGAGGCAGTGATAGCGAGACGGGCAGCGCGTGCTCCCAAGCAAGCCAGGACGGATCGTACTGAAAATCGATCGCGCCGCTGGATTGTCTATTCAGCCGCCCGACGAGACGGCTGTTCAAGAAGACATTTAGCGGGATGTGCTGCCGCGGACGAGCCATCAGAAGATGTCCTCGATCTCAGCCGGCTTTGCCTTGGTACGAGGGCGGACGACGAATTCGAGGTCGAGCGCTGCGAGAATATCGCAAAGCGTTCCGAGCTGGGTCCCAGGCGCGCCACTCTCGACGGCCGAGATGGTCGCCTGACGCAGCATCGTTTGGTCCCCGACATTGGTCTGGTTGAGGCGGAGCTTGCGACGCTGCCGGCGGACGGCATCTCCAATCTGCTTGGGTGTTCGGGCGATTTGGTCCACAGCATACCTCTCTAGCCATGGTATTATACGCTCGCGCAGATAAATTTCAATATACGCTTTTCCGTATCGAATTTTGTATACTTTGAAGCGTATAAGCAGCAATATGGTCGGCGTATGATCTTCGATCCGCATGGACCGTCACCGCCATGCTTTCAGCTTGTCCGGCCGCCGCCGGCCAATGTGACCGAAGCGAATAGCCGGCATGCTCATAAAGCTCCAAGGCAAAGTGAGGTCAGTCCTAGCAGACTGCGGCAACGGATCGGTTTTTCAAACGGATCTTGCGGCACTCACCCAATCGAGGCGTGCGGCAGGGACAAGGCCATAATTGTAAAAATTGATGCCGTCGACATCCGGCGCCATCGCAGCTTTGACCTTGGCGGTGAGGATGTCGGGGCCGGCCATTTCCGGATAGAACAGCCGGTAGCCGGCGCCGAGGAACTTTTTCACGCCAAGGGCTGCGCGTCCGGCCGCCATCAGGCTGGCGACATCGCCGGGCTGCATGTCGTAGGCACACAGGATTGCCCCGTCACAGACCTTGCCGAGCGCCGCGAGATCGCAGCCGCCAAGCCAACCGTCTTTCAAATCGATGATGACAACGCGGGTCGCCGGATTGGCCACCTCGCGCAGTTCGGCGACCAGGCTGGTCACCGGTTCGAACCGCCACAGCAGGTAGCCATGGAGTTCCGGCCATGGCAAAAAAGTGTCGAGGCCGCTCCCCGGAAAGTCTGGAAAGCGCCGTTCGGGCACGGCGCGCTCGCAGGTCTCGACGATCCATTGCCCGACGAGCTTGCGCGCTACTTCGCCGTCGACGCCGGCCTCGGCCGCGCGCGCAAGGCAGGACGGGCAGAAACATATCGACAACAGAAAATCGTCTTCCGGCATCAGCCCGACACCGTCTTTCTCATGATGGTATTCGTGGGCGAAGCCCATGAATGACGGGCTTTCAAGCTCGATCCGGTCCGGCCTGTAGCTGTGCGAGATATCGGCGATCAGCGCGCGGACATAAGCGCGCGCTTCCGGATGTGATGGGCAGAGATTGTAGTAGTTGGCATCGCCGAAGGCGTTGCGGGTTACGGCCTGCGGATGAAGCATGCCGAGCCGGGTGTTGTGCAAGCAGACCGTCCAACACGAAACGCCCAGCCCGCCCACCTCGCGCCGGCGGACAAGGTCGCCAAGCACATCGCCGCCTTCCATGATCACCTTCGCCACCTTGGGCTGGATGGCTAGGTCGGCCCAGTGTGCCGCATCTGGCTTGAAATAGATGGTTCCGTCTTCCGGAAAATAGGCTTTCCGGCGCGGGCTGCGCGGCTGCAGAAACCGGCCAGCGTGATACGAAGTCGCCAGACTGATCATGTTGAGCCCGGCACGCTCGACAAGATCGCGCTCGACCATCTCCAAGCCCAGATCCTGGACATCCCAAGGATAGGTCCACATCGACAGTTGCATCCGGTTATCCTCAGTCTTGATCCTGATATGGGCGTATGGTCGGGAGGGCTTCTTATCAGTCGACCGGCTCGGCGACCTGCATGAGGCAGTCTCCCGCCTCGCACATCGTGTGCAGCCGGCGCGAAAGCACAATGCCGCTTTCGAGGAAGTGCAGGGCTTGCTCGGCGAGGTCGAGTCGTTCGAGGTCGTGGTACCAGCCCGCCAGTTGGCCTGAAGTCACGCTGTCGCCAAGCCTGACTGCCGGCTCGAACCAACCACGGCTTGTGGCATAAAGGCCCTGACTGTGCCGAGACAACGAAAGAAGCCGCGTCGGCGCCGAAGGTCCGGTTGCCGGTGCAAGAACCGGCGCCTCAACCACTCCCAAGGCGGCCATCAGGGCGTCGAGTGCGCGGGCGGTAATCTCCATCGTATCGACCGTGACAGTGCCACCGCCGCCGAACTCTCCGCTGACGCCGAGGGCGCCGGCCCGGCGCGCCGCACCCATGGAGGTCGGTGAGGCCTGGCCGTTGTCGGCCACGAACCCATAGGGCATGCTGAGCGTCCGCATTAGCTCCACACCGCGCCGGTGCCGGTCGGGATCGGTATTGTGCTCGACAAGCGCGGTCGGCAGATGCTCCATCGAGGTGCCGCCAGAATGAATGTCGAAGATGACGTCGTGGCGGGGAAACAGTTCCATCTCCAGGAAATTGGCAAGCCGGCTTGTTGGCGTGCCTGACGGGTCGCCCGGAAAGGCGCGGTTGAGATTGCCGCCGTCGAGTGGCGAGCAGCGCTTTGCGGCGATCACCGCCGGCACGTTCGCCATCGGCAGGATGGTGACGCGACCCTTGATCTGCTTGGGATCGAGCCGGCGCACCAGCTTTGCCAACGACAGCTCGCCTTCATATTCGTCGCCGTGATTGCCGGCCATCAGAAGCACCGACGGGCCTTCGCCGTTGCGGACAAGGCAGATCGGGACCTTGACCTGGAAATAGGGCGAACGGTCGATCGAAAACGGAATGCTGAGATGGCCGAGTGTCTTGCCGTCCCGGTCGAAGTCGAGCGTATGGCTGAGGCCGGTGTGCATGGCGGCGGCTCAGATAGCTGCGATCGCAGTGACCTCTATGCGGAGATCGGGATCGGCGAGACGCGCCTCGACACAGGCGCGCGCCGGCAGGCGCGCAGGATCCACCCAGGCATCGTAGATGCTGTTCATGGCATCGAAGTCGGCGATCTGCGGCAGGAAGATGTTGATCGCCACTAGCCTCGACTTGCTGCTGCCGGCCTCAACAAGGAGCGCCTCGACCTTGGAGAGCACGTCGCTCGTCTGACCCTCGATGCCGGCCTTGCGGTCGTCTGCCACCTGGCCTGCGATGTGCACGAGGCCGCCATAGACGACCGCCTGAGACATGCGGGAGCCGGACTGGAAGTACTTGATCATATCAGATCCTTTCGAGGTTCTCTTTTTTGGAAGTGGCCGCGATATCTGCTCAGCCGAAATAGGTAGGAAAGGCGTGGCGGACATACCCGGCCGCGTCGGCGCCGAAGATCACGCGATAGCGATCGAGGCAGGTGCAGGGGTGCGAGATGCCGAATTCAACGACGTCACCAACGGCAATATCGTCGCCCGACGCAATTGTCAGGAAGGCGTGCTGGTCGTTGAGCTTGAAGACCTCGGCACGCGCTTTCGGCAGCTGCTTGCCGGCACGGAAGATGGTCACGACCTTCGGAAAGCCCTGGTCGAACGACACGTCGCGCATGCCCATACCGCAGATAGCAAGGCCGGGCTCCGGCCGCGACAGTACCTCGGCCCAAAGACGTAAAGCCGGATGGAAGGAATTTCGTGCGGAAGCACCGACGCCGCCGATCGCAAAACCGTCGCGGGCATCGAGTGCGCCGAGCGACCTGTCGTAGACGCCATGGTCGTGAAAGAAGATGGCGCCGCTGCGCAGCACCAACGTGGCATTGCCGTCCCTGGAGACGAGGGGCGAAAGCGCTGCGACCACCTTGTCGAAGTACACCGAGCCGCCGGCGGTGGCGATCAGCGGGGTGTCGCCGCCGACGCGGGCGCGGAGCCGCAGAAACATATCGGCTGTCATTGCCAACAGCGCGGATATCGCCTCATCGGTACGGCCAGGATCGGCTTGCGCCGCGGCACCTTCGTAGGCTGCGACGCCGGCGATCAGCAGCCGCCCTCCGGCAGCTACAACCGCGTCGGCGATCGCCTCGGCTTCGCCGGTGGTCCGGGCGCCTGCCCTCCCCGCACCAAGTTCGACGAGCACGCGCAATGGCGGCAGCGTCGCATTGGCGCGCCAAGCTTCAGCAAGCGCATTCACGGCGTCGAAAGAGTCGGCAAAAACGTAGAACTCGGCGCTTGGCCAGGCGCCGACAAGGACAGCAAGTCGGTTCGCACCACCTGGTCCGCCGACCTCGTTGGCGATGATCAGCCGAGAGAGCCCGGATCTGAGCATCACTGTGGCCTGCCTTATGTCGGCGACGGTCGTGCCCCATGCTCCGGCCTCGACCAGGGACCGGGCAAGGTCCGGCGCCATCGGGGTCTTGGCATGCGGGGCTATCACGGCGCCCTGTTCTCGCGCATACCCCAAGAACAGGTCACGATTGGCGATGAAGGCCTCCTCGTCGAGGGTCAACACCGGCAACGACATACGTCCATGCGCTGGATGCCAGCGCTCAGATGCGACAAAGCTGCTGTCCAGGCCGAGGGTGCCAGGCGGAACGCCGCGGATACGATCGTCGAGCAGGAAATTTTCACGGGTCGCGAGCGACAGTACGGGTGAGTTTTCGGTCATCCGATGCTAGTCCTTTCGCTTTCGCAGGATGAAGTCCGGATCGATTTCCGATGCCGGCCACACCATGAGAGAGATGCGTGCCAAAGCGTTACTGCGGACCGATCATCGATGCCCACCATCACCTGTGGGATCTCGGCCTCGGCCGCCATCCCTGGCTCGCGCCCACGGCTGGCGAACGCGGCGGTCTGGGCGAGCTTGGCCCCTTGCGGCGAAACTACCTTCCTGAAGATTATTTGCGCGACGCCGGCCAGCACAGTGTCGTCGCCACCGTCCATATTGAAGCCGGTTGGGCCGGGGATGACTGCGTGGGTGAAACGCGGTGGCTTGAAACCCTCGACAAGTCGCGCGGCGTGGCCGCCCGTTACGTCGTTCACGTACCTCTGGCGAACCGCCAAGCGCCGGCGCTGGTCCAGGCGCAGGCGGCATTCGACCGTGTCGTCGGCGTACGCGACATACTGAGCTGGGATCCTGATCCCGCCCGTCGTTTTGCCGCCCGCGACGGCATCATGGACGATCCGGCCTGGCGTGCCGGCCTGTCCCTGCTTGGGCGCCGCCGGCTGGTTTTCGACCTGATGGTGTTTCCGCGCCAGCTCACCGGCGCGGCGCGCCTCGCAGCGGCCTTTCCAGACCAGCTCTTTGTTCTCAACCATTGCGGCAGCCCGATCGATCGCGATGCGGACGGAATGCGGGTGTGGCGCGAGGGGCTGCGGCTTTTGTCGGAGCGCGAGAATGTCGCCATCAAGATATCGGATCTGGTCGCCTACGATCATGATTGGACGCTCGACAGCCTAAGGTCGGTTGTCATGCATTGCATCGACTGTTTCGGTACGCGGCGCGCGATGTTCGGCAGCGACTTTCCGGTCGCCGGCCTGCATGCATCGTTCGATGCGGTGTATGACAGCTTCAAGGCCATTGCAGGAGAGTTTTCCGCGGACGAGCAGACGGCACTGTTCTACGGCAATGCACGGCGCATTTATCGGCTGGACGATATGTCATCGGCGGGCCTGCTCTCTGCCTGAGAGAAGCAGCAGCCCCAGGATCAGCGACCCGAACAGGATACTGCGCCAGCCAGGCGATGCGTTGACCACGGTGATCAGCGCCGTGATCGTAACCAGCAGGATGGCGCCGGGGATGGTGCCGGCATACGTGCCGAGCCCGCCGAGGATCGAGGTGCCGCCAAGCACCACGGCGGCAATCGAGGCGAGCAGATAAGGATCGCCGATACCCACATAGCCTTGTCCGTTCATGCCGAGGACCAACACACCGGCAAGTCCCGCACAGAAGCCGCTGATGCCGTAGACCGCCAGCGTGGTCGAGGCGACGGGAACCCCGGACAGCGCCGCGGCGAGCGGATTGGCGCCCATCGCGAATATCCGGGCGCCAAGGGATGTCGCATGCATCGTGGTCAGAACGATCACTGAAATGACCACCCACAAAAGCACGCCTGCCGGAATACCGACCGGCCGCGCATTGCCGAGCCAGCGGACCAGCGGGTTCTCGGCGGTCACGGCACTGCCGCCGGCGATGATGATCAGCAGACCTTGCAGGAATGTCGCCATCGCCAGCGTCATGATCATTGGATGAACGCGCAACAGCGCCACGCCCAGCCCGTTCACCAGACCGATTGCGCTCGTCAACGTGAGAACTGCAAGAACGGCGGTGAGCCCTGTCGGATCCGCCTGCCATGAAAGCAGCGGCAGGCTGACAGCGCTAACCGTGACGATCGCCGCGACGGAAAGGTCGATTCCGCCGGCAATCACCACGAAAGTTTGGCCCGCCGCGACCAGGCCGACCACCGCGCCCAATTCAACCAAATAGCGCAAATGCCCATAAGCGCCGAAGCCAGGTGAAGCGAAGCTCGCCGCGATCCATACCGCCGCAACTATAGCGATCGTAAGGAAGGGCCGGCTGCGCAAAATCGTCACGGCGCGCCTGCCGCTCACACTGACTTTCCGTGCTGTCATTGCTGCACCTTGCGGAATTGCGGGATGGCGACCGCCCCGATGATGATGAGGCCCTGGGCGACATATTGGGCGACCGGCGTGAAGCCGAGGAAGAACATGACACTGATCATCAGGCTGAGCAGCAGGCTGCCCGCAAGAGCGCCGCGCATGGTACCTTGGCCGCCAAGGAAACCGATGCCGCCGAGCACTGCGGCGGCTATGGAATTCAGCGTGAACGCCGTGCCGATGACTGGATCGCCCGAACCCGTTTGCGCGGCGATGAACAGGCCGGCGCCTGTGCAAAGCAGGCCGCTAATCGCGTAGGCGGCGATCCGGGCACCGTCGACCGGCACGCTGGAGCGGTAGGCGCCGACGGGATTTTCGCCTGCAGCATAGATGCTCAAACCAAGCGGCGTGGCGAGATAGAGTTTCCACAAAACCACGATGAGTACCAGCAGCACGAATGCCGCCGGCGTGTTGCCGGCAAGCAGGTCCGACAGCCACTCGGGTATGGCGCCCCCCGGCCTCGGCAGGATGAGCAGGGCAGCGCCGCCGATAATGAAGGAGCCAGCCAGCGTCACCACGATCGCCGGCAACCGAAGTTTCACGACGATGAACCCGATCGCGGCACCGATGCCGAGACCGGTCAGCGCCACCGCAGCGGCACCGCCGGCTACGCCCAGCGGTCCAGTCATCGTCGTCGCAGCGATCACTGCGCCCAGGCTGACCATGGCGCCGATGGCCAGGCTTATGCCGCCGGTGAGCATGAGGATCGCCTGGGCCATGGCGACCAGCGCCAGCGGAAACCAGCTCTGGGTGAATTTGGCGAAACCGGACGCTGTCAAGAGGCCGGGAAACAGGAAACCGTAAGCAATGACGAACGCCAGGACCACAGCGAACAGGCTGCGCACGCCGACATTGCGGCGCAGCTGAACCGGCCAGTAGAGCGCGCCGGCTTGGCTTGAGGATGCGACCGCGCTCATGCCGCAACTTTCTGCTGTTCGGCGCCCATTGCGGCGGAAACGATGGCTTCCTCGCTCAGTGCCTCGCGCTCGAGCATGGCCACGATGCGGCCTTCGCGGACCACGCCGACGCGGTCGCAAAGGTGCACCAGTTCGGGTGTGTCGGAACTGAGCAGCACGATCGCCTTGCCGGCGGCGGCGAGTTTGCGAAGCATCATGTAGATCTCACGCTTGGTCTCGACATCAACGCCGCGCGTCGGGTCGTTGAGGAGAAGCACAAGCGGCTCGTGTGGCATCCATTTCGCCAGCGCGACCTTCTGCTGGTTGCCACCTGAGAGTGCCTGTGCCGGGCGGTCGAGGTCGCCCTTGATGGCAAGCTGGGCGGCGAGACCCCTTGCCATATCGCGCTCGGCACGCCGACTGCGCAGCTTCAGCGCCGGCAGCCTTGCGAAGGCGGGCAGCATCATATTGGTGATGATGGGATGGATCAGGTGCAGGCCTTCGCGCTTGCGGTCAGCCGGGACATAAGCGAGGCCGAGCGCATTGGCGTTCGGCACGCCGCCGGGCAAGCCCGAAACACCGTTTACGGTCGCGGATACCGTCCTGGCGGGGATCGCGCCGTAGAGGCCAAGCAGCAGATCTTCCTGCCCCTGCCCGACCAGGCCGCCAATGCCAAGCACCTCGCCCGTCCTGATGTCGAGATCGACGTCGCGCATCAGGCCGGCCGAAAATTTACGAACCGAGATGGCGTCGGCCGGCGATGGCGAAGGCCGCCATCGTGGAAAGAGATCGCCGGGGTCGCGTCCTACCATCAGCCGTACCAGCCCGGCGGCATCGGTTCCTTCCAGCGAGCAGTCCGCCGTGCAGGTCCCGTCCTTGAGCACGGTGACATGCTTGCACAGCGCCATCACCTCGTTCAGTCGGTGTGAGATGTAGAGAATAGCGATGCCCTCGCCCCGAAGCCTCTCCAGCAGGTCGGTGAGGATTTTTGTCTCAGTTGCCGATAGCGATGAGGTGGGTTCGTCGAGAATGAGCACGCGCGGCCGGCGGTAAAGCGCCTTGGCGATCTCCACCATCTGCCGGCGGCCGAGGGACAGGTGCCCCACCGGCGCAGACAGCGGTTCGTAAAGCCCGACAAGATCGCATGCGGCCCTGGCCCGGACGGCAAGCTCGTTGTAGTCGATCAAGCCGAACCGCTTGGGATAGGCACCCAGCCCGATGTTTTCGGCAATGGACAAGCTGGTCGTCAGGCTGAGTTCCTGCTGGACAACGGCGATCCCGGCCTGTCGCGCATTAGCGGGGGTCATGCGCGAGACCGGGCGCCCATCGACCTCGATCGCCCCGCCGTCCGGGCGCAAGGCGCCGGACAAAAGGTTGATCAGTGTCGACTTACCTGCGCCGTTCTCGCCCAGCAGTGCATGCACGCGGCCGGGCTGGAGAGCGATTGAAACGTTGCGCAGAACGGGGTTGCCGAAAAAGGACTTCGACACCCCCTGCGCGGCGAGAAGCGGAGCCGTGGTTGTCAATGCTACAACCCTTCAGGCTTATTTTTGGGCCAGCAGCTTCTTGAATAGATCCTCATCGTACGGCGAATAGATGTAACCGTCAGCCGGGAAATCCTTCGCCCGGGCGAGGTATTCGTCGATGTTGGAATTGTCGATCACCGGCAACGGGATCTTGACGAAAGCCGGCACATCCTCGCCCTCCAGTGCCTGGACGGCGGTGTAGGTGGCGAAGGCGCCGAGCCAGTTCGGCTGCATCGTCGCCCAGCTCTTCAGGCCCTTTTCCTTCCACAGTTCGAGAAACTGGCGCGCATTCTCGCCGGTGATCGGCACCTGGTCGCGGCCCTGCTTGTCGAGCGCGAGCACGGCGCCCGCCGACAACGCGCCGCCCAGCGACAGGATGCCGTCGATTTCGGGGTTGGCGAAAAGCAGGCTGGTGACGGCCTCCTGGGCGGGCGCGACATTGTAGGGCGTGTTCGTCTCGGCAAGCACCTTCACATCGGGATGGGCCTTAAGCTCGGCATCGGCGCCTTTGCGCCGGTCGTCGCTGACCGAAACGCCGGCTGGGCCATTGAGGATGAGGATCTTGCCCTTGCGGCCGATGGCGTCGATCAGGAACTTGGCCGCCTGATCGCCCCACTGTGAGGAATCGGTGTTGACCTTGGCGGTCACCTGGTCGGTATCGACGAGGCTGTCGAAGTTGATGATGGCGATGCCCTTGGCGCAGGCGTCCGCCAGCACGCGCGCCGGCGCGGTCGACGAACCAGCGATCAAGATGATGGCATCGACATCGGAATCGATCATCGACTGGATCTGCTGAATCTGGACGTTGGCGTCGCCCTGGGCATCGGTCACGACGAGTTTGTCGACCAAGCCTTGCTTCTTCAAAGTCTCGACTTCGGCTTCGATCGTGCCCTGTGTCTGCTTCATCCAGGTCGGCACTGAATAGATATTGGCCCAGCCGATCGTATATGGCGCTTTGCGATCGCCCTTGATGCATTTAGCGGCGGCGTTGGCCTGCGAACCGGCGCCGAGGCTGAGGAGAAGGCAGAGGCAAAGGGCACTGGCGGACGCGAAAAACGATGATTTCGTCATGATTGTTCCCTTCTGAAGTTATGCCTGGACGTGCGGGATCGGGACGAGAGAACCCGCCGGTTGCCGCATCGGAAACCGCCCGTTTTTCTCGTCAGAACTTTCTGCGCCTGGCTCGTTATTGTCCGATATTTCAGACAATAGGCCTGTATATCGGACAAACGGGATGCTAGACTGAGCCTTGACATCTTTCAAGCGTCTTGAGACGAGGGCCGAATGATTTTTGCGCGGGTGCGGCCTACATGAGCGATGGCGTCACTGGTCTAATTGAAACGGAAACCGGCGCCGAGCCGCGCAATGGCGAACGGCGTCGCGGGATCGACCGCGTCATCATGCTACTCGAGGCCCTTCTGCGGCACCGCGCGCCGATGCGCGTCGGCGACATCGCCAAGATGATCGGCGCGCCGCGTTCAACCACTTATGAAATCGTCAACAGCCTGCTGGAAGCCGAAATGCTCGAAAATGTCGGGACGGAAGGCTACGTCTATTTCGGAAAGGCGATGCATCTGTTCGGCTGGGCCTACTCACATCATAATGCCCATTACCGGCGCATCATCGAAACCCTGGACAGACTTGGCGCGGAGACGGGCGAGACCGTCCAACTGTGCGGCCTGCGCGGGACCAAATATGTCGTCCTTGATTGCCGGGACTCGCCTGGCCCGTTCCGGATTTCAAGCGATGTAGGCGTCGAGGTGCCGATACCGTGGACGGCGTCCGGTAGGCTGCTGCTCGGCCATATGAGCGAGCAGGAAATACGGGACTTCATTCCGCCTGGCGACTACACGCTTCCCGACGGCCGCGTCATTGCGCCAGCCGAGTTCTTCGACGATGTCGCTCTGGCGCGCCAGCAAGGTTTCAGCGAGACCGCCGCTCTGGCCGACCGCTTCACCTGGTGCATGGCCGCGCCGATCCGCGACGGCAACGGAGCCATCAACAAGACGCTTTGTTTCGTGTTGCCCGTCGACACGCCAGAAGCGCGGCGCAGCGAATTGCTTGCCCTGTTATGCGAGCGCGCCAGTGGGTTGTCGCTCGCGGGAAGCTACTAAAAAATCGGCGCGCGAAGGTCCGGGGTAGGCTCCGTTCGTTCAGCCGCAGCAGCGAAGCCCGAAACTGGTACTCCGGTGAGTATGGCAAAGGCGGCAGCGCGCTCCTGCTACCAGATCATCGCATATTCGATCGGAAAAATCGGCAGTCGGCTTCGGCCTGGTTCAGACCTGCCCACGGAGTGTCGCCGACCATGCCTGAGAACAGCACCGAACGCGCTGATCGAGAAGAGAAAGCGAAGTGAAGTCCAGTATCGAGAGCCCTCCGTCGGCGATCACTCCTATGACTTTGTGGAAAGCGAGGTCGAATTCGACCCGCCGCTCCATGTCGGCGACATCGCGCTCGCCACTTGTCCAAGCTGGCTGGAATTCCGCGGACTGCCCGACTTCCTGCAGCGAAGGCCACGACTGGAACAATGGTATAGATCCTTCGTGGAACGCCCTTCAATGCGTGCCACGCCCTACGGCGGCGACACGCGAGATTGACATCGATCGCCAGGCTTTCGAGTTCCAGCATGTGTCCCTCATCAGCAAGCATTCTCGCGGTCATTTGCTGGGCGGCCTCGATGATAGAGCGCGAAACCGCGACCTTGCCAGGACAGCCTTGAGGGCGGCACATCAAAGGTCATTTCTTCGTCTGTGCGCGTCGCCTGACGCAGCACGTCAGGAGGCAGCCACTGCAACGAAAAGCGATTGTCCTTGCCTTTCGATGCGGAACAGGATGGGCTTTTTCTGCTGACGGGATTTCGTCCACTCTTGCTGGATATCCGACGGCTGCGTCACGTTGCGGGTGTTGGCCGAGACGATGACGTCGCCAGGCCGAAGGCCGTTCTCGGCGGCGGGGCTGTTCGGCGCCACTTCCTGGATAAACACGCCGGTGGTACCCGGCTGCAGACCCAGTTGCTGGCGCGCTTCGTCCGGAATGGGGCTGAGCGACAGCCCGAGGCGTTGGTCCGCCGCTTCCGGACTCGGAACGGCACCGGTCTGTACCTCCTCGTCCTTGCGTTGACCGACGGTCAGTTCCACCTCCTGCTGAGAGCCGCCGCGGTTCCTTGTCAGCGTGGCTTTCGACCCTGGCTTTTCGTTCGCTGCCGCCAGCGTCAGGTCATGGACGCCCTGAATGTCCTTGTCGTTGAACCGGGTGATCACATCCCCCGATTGCAAGCCGGCCTTCTCCGCCGGACTGCCGGGCTCGACCGAGGCGACCAGCGCTCCCTTGGTGCTCGATATGCCAAGCGCCTGGGCAAGCGACGGCGTCACCTCCTGGAGACGCACTCCGATGAAGCCGCGCTCGATCCGGCCGGTGCGGATCAGCTGATCGGCGACGCTCCGTGCGGTTCGGGACGGCACGGCGAAACCGATGCCTATGCTGCCGCCCGACGGCGAGACGATGGCCGTGT
Source organism: Mesorhizobium sp. M1088 (assembly GCF_040318575.1). NCBI lineage: Bacteria > Pseudomonadati > Pseudomonadota > Alphaproteobacteria > Hyphomicrobiales > Phyllobacteriaceae > Mesorhizobium > Mesorhizobium sp. M1088. The sequence goes on from NZ_JAMYMO010000013.1 coordinate 109,842, forward strand.
TGACCCCGATCACTTCGCCTCGCGCGTTAAACAGGGGGCCGCCGGAATTGCCTCTGTTGATCGAGGCGTCTGTCTGGAGGAAATCGTCGTAAGGGCCGGCCTGGATGTCGCGCGAGCGGGCGGAAAGCACGCCGACGGTCACCGTTCCCCCGAGCCCGAAGGGACTGCCAATCGCGATCGTCCAGGCACCCGGCTGCATTGCGTCAGAGTCACCCCAGGCGGTGGTCGTCATGCTGGGGCGTGGATCGACCTTCAGCACCGCGATGTCGGTTGCTGGATCGCGGCCCACCAGTCGCGCGGGCGACGTCTCCTTATCGGAGAATACGACGTGGATTTCGGTGGAGTCGGCCACGACATGATTGTTGGTGACGATGTAGCCCTCGGGGCTGACCACGAAGCCGGAGCCAAGAGCTTCTCGCACCTGCGGCTGGACTGGCCCGCGGCCATCGAAGGGATTGAGAAAATCGTCGAGCATCGTTTGGTCCTGGATGATCTGCCTCGTCGTGATAGCGACCACGGCCGGCAGCTTCTGACGCACGATTGCGCTGAAGTCGTTCGGGATTTCCTGTGCTGAAACCGGAGCAAAGCCGCCAGCCGAGAGCATCAAGATTCCTGCGAAGAGGCCCCTGCACAGTCGCTTCCTGGAAATGTAAGACATGATTGGTTCTCCTGCCCGACCGCCCTGGCGCTGCTGCGTGAGTTGTGCCAGACGCAAGAACTGACACTCACGCCGATTGTTTCACCGGTTCGAAAAAATGTTGATGGTGGGCTGAACCGCGAGAAATGTGGCGTTGCGGGGCCATTGAAATTTGGTCGAAACTCTCCAAAATTTCAGCTGGTAGAAATCGCGAGAGCCACCAAAGATGACATCAACAGAGGAGACTATTCAAAGCGGAGGACCATCGATGGAAGGAGCCATTTCGACGAGTTTTCCCCCAATCGGGCCCGAGGGGCCTGATGTTTTTCTTGACCGGTTGCTCCATCCAGCACGGCATTTCGAGCGACCTCAGGACGTGCTGGCTGACGTGACGCTGGACGTCCAGGAGAAGCGTGCAATCCTTTCGTCCTGGGCATCGGACGCCTGTGCAGTGGAATCGGTGCCGGCGCTGCGCATGCCGCCGGGAGCAACCGAACCGGTCAGCTTCGATGCCATCATGGACGCGTTGCGCCAATTGGATCAATTGGAGAAGCTTCCCGGCGCCGGTCACGGTCGTGAGATCGAAAGTATTGCGGTCACCGGTTTTACAGCATCCGTCGATCGACTTTGAGTGGAGCGCAGCCACGCTCTTCATCCGAGGCATCCGCCCGCCGGCCAGGATTGGCCGGCGGGCGGGATAGACGTGTTCTTAGCGACCAGTCGTCTGGCTGAAAATTTTCCTATAGCCCCCCTTGAACACGTAAAGCACTGTTATAAATAATTAATCGCCGGTCGCCAGATGGGGCCGGCGCAGGTCCAGGAGGCGTCAAGGCTCTCTTGGCGTCTCCTTGTATCCATGTTGCTCAAAGGAGGATGTGGCTATGAGGACAAACCTCGATTTTACCCCCCTGTTCCGGTCCAGCATCGGCTTCGACCGAATTTTCAACATGCTGGAGAATGCGAGCCGTATCACTGCGATAGACAATTGGCCGCCCTATGACATCGCCAAGACTGGTGAGGACGCCTATCGCATCACCATGGCGGTCGCCGGCTTCTCGCGGGATCAGCTGACCATCACTCATCAGCCTAACCTGTTGGTTGTGAGCGGGTCGCAATCTGGCGACGATGACGGCCAGTATCTCTATCGCGGCATAGCCGGGCCCGCCTTCGAGCGTCGGTTCGAACTGGCCGACCATGTGAAGGTCGTTGGCGCCAGCCTGGACAATGGGCTGCTGAACATCGATCTCAAGCGCGAGCTTCCCGAAGAGATGAAGCCGCGCCGGATCGCCATCGCCGGCAGCACGGCAAAGGCAGCACCGCGGCAGATCGAGGCCGAAAAGAACGCAGCCTGAAGTCAGCGTGAACCAGAAGCGACAGGCACCGGCAATCGTCCGGTGCCGCGCGGTTGAACGTGGAGGTGAATGACAATGAACATGCGTGACCTTATCCCGTGGGGCCGCAACAACAACCAGGCCCCGAGCATCTATAGCGGTGGCGACCCGTTCCTTTCGCTTCACCGCGAGGTAAACCGGCTCTTTGACGATATGTTGAGGAGCTTCGAGACGCGCTTGCCTGCTGCGGGGCAGCTTTCGCCTTTCGAGAGCGGCTGGCCGAAGGTGGAGATCTCGGAGTCGGATAATGAGCTTCGCGTCACCGCCGAGGTCCCCGGCATGGAAGAGAAGGACATCGAAGTTCTGCTCGACGAAGACGTGCTGACCCTGCGTGGCGAAAAGCAGTCGGAGACCGACGAGAAGGACTATTCCGAGCGCTTCTATGGTCGCTTCGAGCGGCGCATACCCCTTGGCTACGAGGTCGAGGACGACAAGGTCAAGGCGTCCTTTGCCAATGGCGTCCTGACCCTGACGCTGCCGAAGAACCCGAACGCGCAGTCGAAGGTGAAGCGCATCCCGATCACCCACTGACGCATGGAGCAAGTCGGAGGCGGCAGGCCGCTGCCTCCGGCGCATCCTTCGCCAAAATGGGAGGGATGAGTGATGCAGAAGCAAGAAAGAGAAGTCACACCAGTCGTAGAAAATCTCGAACTGGCAAACGACAACCGCGGGCGAGCGCCGCTGTTCGGCAGATCCGAGTTCCCGAGTGATGCGGTCGCACGGATCTACAAGCCTTGCCGCTCAGTCATGACCTCCGGCCGTGCGCGGCCGAAGGTCTGGCGGCTGGTGTTCGAGCGGCGTACTGCGCCGGTCATTGAACCGCTGATGGGCTACACCGGAAGTGGTGACACGCTGACCCAGGTGGAGCTCGATTTTCCGACGGCTCAGGCGGCCATCGACTATGCCGAACGGCAGGGGCTTGCCTACGAGGTTCAAGGAAGCCCGGCGGCCGAAAAGTCCGTCGAATCTTCTGATGCGGACAAGCGGCTGCAGGCCGGCGCAGACGTTGTCTTGAACCGCCTCCAGTTGACTTTGCTGCAGACCAGCTATGGCGCTGTTTCGCAGGCGTCGCATTATCGAGCGGCTCTGGCGGACTCGGAGGCACTTTTTGCATCGCCGATGGATGTGGTCGTCGACCCTCTTCTGACCGCCGACGAGAAACGCGCCATCCTGCGCAACTGGGCGTGGAATGAGTATCTGGTCGATCTCGCAACGGCCGAGGGGATGCCGGAGAACGCGCGTCCGACGCGGCTCGACGAAGTGGAACAGGCGCTGGTCGCATTGGAACCCTGGATGACGGCAGCGAACCTGACCGTCTCCATTCCTGAACAGAAGCAGAAGGCAATGTGAGGTGACGCTATGGATCCGCTCATTGTGTTCGATTGTGAAAATACCGTGCCGAACCGTTTCGCACTGGCTGTCGCCGCGGTGAGACGGGCTCGTGCACTCAGCCGGGGCGCCGAGCCTCGCCTGTCCGACAAAGTGACTGTGGCCGTCGAACTCGCCTGCGTGAGATCGCCGGCAACCGGTTCCAGCCCGACGAGTCAAGCCCTTCGTTCTGGCGGGTTCGGTTCCGCGCGATCGCCGGGTTCGGCCCGGCCGACGAAGAAAGCTTCGCGGTGGCGAAGGGCAATCCCTGGCCGCCGCACCCGCCTTCGCTCAGAGGGCGGTGCACTGACCATGTCAGGAAAGGAGGATGAACAATGGAGAAATGGCTGAAATCTGAAACACGTCCGGTGATCGACATCCTCAATGTGATCGCCGGCATAGCGCTGGTTCTGTCGCCTTGGTTTCTCGGCTTTGCGGCTGAACCCCATGCGGCCTGGAACGCCTGGATCGCCGGTGCGGTGATCGCCCTGATCGCCGTGGGTGCACTGGTTGCGTTCCATGCCTATGAGGAATGGGCAAACCTGGTGGTTGGGCTATGGACGCTGATCTCGCCTTGGGTCCTCGGTTTTTCGGCTCTGGCTGCCGCCATGTGGGCGCATGTGATTGTGGGCGTCATCGTGGCGGCCTTGGCTGCCGGAAACCTCTGGTTCTTCGGCGACCGTCCGGTTTCAACGGCCTGACCAGTCTCTCCGGCGGGCCTGGATTTCCGGGCCCGCTTTTTTCAACCGTCTTCGATGGGGTCTGCCGTTGCAGGCGTTGCGGCCAGGCACATCGGCAGCCGAAACACAGGCCGCTTTTTCACCGACGTGTATTGAGCCGGATCTCGCCCTGCAGCTCGTCATTTCCCGTGCTTGGCGCGCGGGGAAGAAAGAGATGAACGCTTGTTCCCTCGCCGACTGCACTCTCGATCCGAACATGCCCTCCAGACTGCTTGATGAAGCCGTAAACCTGGCTAAGCCCAAGTCCGGTCCCCTGGCCATCCGCCTTGGTGGTAAAGAACGGCTCGAACACCTGGGCCAGGACCTCCTTGCTCATCCCGCACCCCGTATCGCGGACCGTGACCCGAACGAAAGAGGCAGCCAGAGCGGGCACGTCTTCGATGTCGCCTGGAGTATCGCTGGTCTCAATCGCCAGCGTGCCCCTGCCGGCCATCGCGTCCTTGGCATTCACAGCCAGGTTCAGGATGGCGACGTCCAGCTGATTGGCGTCGACGAGGACAGGGCCAAGTGCCGGATCCAGCTCAAGGCTAATGCCGATCCCGTTCCCCAGCGTCCGCTCCAGCAGCATCGTGACGGCTTTGACTCGTCCATTCAGGTCGATTCTCTCCGGATACAGCGACTGTCCGCGAGAGAACGCGAGCAATTGCTGCGTGAGCGCACCGCAGTTTTGCGTTCGTTTCAGCAACTCTTCAATCAGAATCGCCGTGTTCGGATTGGCAGGATCCTGGCGCAGCTGCTTCTGAAGCAGTCGTAGCCCCGATTCGAACACCGCGAGCAGATTGTTGATGTCGTGAACGATGCCGGCGGCGAGCCGGCCGATCGCCTCGAGCTTTTGTGATTGACGTCGACGCTCCTGCTGCGCGCGTTGCGCGGAGACGTCGCGAAGACTGGCAAGCAGCGCCGGCCTACCATCCCAGCTAAGCTCGACCGTCCGCATTTCCACTTCGGCTGGTGCTCGATTGGGTCTGTGGACGGTGATTTCCGTGGTTTCACCCGATATGACCGGTCGCCCGAGGGGAATCTGGACGAGATCGGCAGCCGGACAACCGAAGATCGCGGCCGCCGCCGGATTTGCATAAAGCACCGTTCCCGTCAGATCCACGACGAGAACCCCGTCGGCCGTGGTTTCGATCAGCCGTCGAAAATCGAACTGGCTGATGCCCGTCAGACTTGCCTCGCCGTATTGGTCGAAGATTTCGGCTGCGGCGCGCGCCATCTCAACGCTCCTCACGCCAAGGACGCGGCGGAGCGCCGAACACGTCGGGCGCGCCATCGAAGGGCTGACCGAGATGCATCCCGGCGCTGTCGATTGTGAAGCGCCGAATCTGCTTGTCATGCTCGCTGCCGCGCATTTTCAGCACCATGATCCCCCGATGCATGAAATCCCCTTCCTGGATGTACCGCAACAGGATGATCGAGTCCGTGAGGGTTGAAATATGCTGTTCGCTGGCACTCTGGCCGCCGACGAGCGATTTGTTGGTGGCTGTGCAAAGGCCAGCGATCTCGTGTTTCTTGATGAAGGAAGTGAGGCTGATCAGGAATTCCCGGAAACCGGTCTCTGGTGCGATCCGTTCCAATGCCGACAGGCTGTCGATAGCGATCCGGTCAGGTTTGAACTCCTCAACGAGTTCGCGAATCATCAACAGGTGATCCGGCAAGTTCTGCGCTTCCGGGTAAATGCAAACGACCTTCAGCCGGCCATCCGCCTCCATGCCCTCGAAATCGACGCCCCAGCCGCGCGCATTGCGGAACAGCTGGCCGCGGCTCTCTTCGTAGCCGACCAGCAAGGCACGTTCGCCAGCCGCTGCGCCGCCTGCCAGAAAGTTGGTCACCAGCAGCGTCTTTCCGGTGCCCGTCGCACCGCTGACGAGGGTGACGCTGTCGCGGAAGAATCCACCGCCACACATCCTGTCGAGTTCCGGATTGCCGCTCGTCACCCGCTTGGTGCTGGATTGCTGCTCAAGCCGCAATGAAGACAGTGGCACTGCCACTATGCCTTGCTTCACCATGAGCGTGATCGGCACCTCGCCCTCGACGTGGCGGCTGCCCCGCATCTTGAGAACTTCGATCGTGCGCCTGCGCCGCTCGCGGTCGAGCGCGTTGCGCAGGATTACGACGTTGTCGGCAACGAACTCCTCGATCCGGTGGCGGGAGATCTCGCCATACTCGCTGTTGCGTTCGGCGGTCATCAGCACCGTCAAACCATCCCTCTTTAGCGCTGTCGCGATGCGAAGGAGCTCCCGACGCACCGATGTCTGCTCCGCGACGAAGTGGTCGAAGAGCTGGGTGACCGAATCCAGCACAATGCGCTTCGCCGCGGCGTTTCGCGCAGCGTACAGGACACGCGCTAGCAAGCCTGACAAATCGAAATTGCCGATAATCATCTGGTCGTGGTCACGCGGGCTGGCGTCGACGAAAACCAACTTGTTCGTCTCGCGCCAACGGCGGATGTCCCAGCCGAAGCTGGCCATGTTGACCTCGATCTCGAGCGGCGATTCCTCGAACGTGACGAAGACGCCTGGCTCGTCGAGCACGGTGATGCCATGGGCCAGAAACTGCGTTGCAAATACAGTCTTGCCACTGCCCGGCGTGCCTCCGACGATGGTGGTGCGCCCGCGCGGCAGGCCGCCCATCACAAGATCGTCGAAAGCCTCGATACCGGTCCTGACGCGTTCGAGCACAGGATCGATGAGGATCTCTTCAGCTGTGGTCATAGCCACTGTCCTTCTTGCGATAACCGAAATAGTCGAGAACCTGAGCGATGTTGCCGATGTCGCCAATCAGCCGGCGTGGAGGGGTGGTTGACTCATCCGAGAGCGCCGGCGTCGCTAGAATGCCGGCCCTTTCAGCCTCTTCAGGATGGGCGAGGACGTCGACGACCTGGATTTCGACACGGCCGGCCAACTCCTCCACTATCCTCAGACGGCTTTCCAGCGCCCGCCGGGCGCCCGGCGCATCGCCGGCGACATAGAGTCGAAGCAGGCCGTTGGCCCCTGGATTGGACCGATCATTGACGCTCATGTTCACGCCTTGCTGCAGGGAGTTGCAGTTTTCGGCGTGCACGAGGCGCCACGCCACGGAATCCAGTCGCCGGCATTTTTCTTCCCTCAGCAGAAGTCGGTCTGCCTGGAAGCCGATGCACCACGGCTCGCGCTCGGTGAGGCCTGGATCAGCGCCCCTTATGTCTTTGTAGATAGCTGTGCCTGGTTCGTCTGCGCACTTGTGAACATTTCTCCACATTTGGCGTTGTAGACGTCCCATTTGAAAAGAGGAGTGCGATGGAGAACCTGCAAAAACAATCGGAGCCGATTGGAAACAACCTGCTTCGGGCACTCAGGGCGGACGACTGGGAGATCCTGCACCCAGGACTCGAACAATGGTGGGCGTCCGCCGGGACACTGCTGCACGAACCAGGCGATACGGTCCGCTTCGCTTACTTTCCTTGCGGATCGGCACTGGTCTCCTATCTTGTCGTGCTGAGCGACGGGCGAGCGATAGAGACTGCGCTGATCGGTCGTGAAGGAGCGGTAGGCGGCATCGTCAGCCAAGGCAGACTGCCGGCGTATGCGCGGGCCGAAGTTCAGCTTGGAGGGGTATTCTTCAGGATCGACCTGCACCATCTCGAAGAAGCCAAATTGCGTTCCTTGACATTGCATCACCTGTTCGCCCGTTACGCCGATTGCCTGATGGCGCAGGTGTTCCAATCCGTCGCCTGCAGCGCAGCGCATTCGATTGAACAGCGCACTGCAAGATGGCTGGTGGCGGCGACAGAACGGACGGGGGCACAGGAACTGGGTGTGACGCAGGAACAGCTTGCGACAATGCTAGGCGTCGGCCGCAGCTATCTGAGCCGAGTCATCCGCGACCTGCGGCAGCGCGGCGTCATCGAGACGCGGCGCGCCCGGCTTGCGGTGCGCAATGCTGACGGGCTGCGTTCCCTTGCCTGCGAGTGCAATGCGGCGGTCAGCCATCATTTCAACGACGTATTGAAAGGAGTCTATCCGGCGGAGGAAAACGGCTGACAAATTCGCCGGGCCTGCCGCACAGGAAGGACAATGACTGACCCACTATCGTCGCCGGCCGGTCTGGGGCCTCCCACTTTTTTGCGCCGGACCCGGCCTGCACCGATGCCGCGCGGGCTGGGGGACCTATATCCGTTTCCCTGTGGAGGCCGCCATGGACGTGAGGAACAGAAAGACGCAGTTCAATATCTGGTACTGGATCGCGGCGTTCGTGGGCGTGATGGTCGTCCAGTATATCTATGCCACGACGCAGCACGTCGCCCAGATTCCGTACAGCCAATTCGAGACCCTGTTGAACGCCGGCAAAATCGCCGAGGTGCAGGTTTCGGACCGCTTCATCCAGGGCCGCTTCAAGGAGCCGCAAGACGGCAGGCCGCTGTTCATCACCACACGCGTCGAGCCGAACCTCGCCCGCGACCTGCAGGAGCACGGTGTCACTGTGACCGGCCAGGTCGAGAGCACTTTCCTGAGCGACCTGCTGTCCTGGGTTGTGCCGGTGCTCGTCTTCTTTGGCCTGTGGATGCTGCTTCTAAGACGCATGGACGGCGGTGTCGGAGGTTTGATGCAAATTGGCAGGAGCAAGGCCAGGGTCTATGTTGAAGCCAATACCGGGGTGACGTTCGACGATGTGGCGGGGGTCGATGAAGCCAAGGCCGAGCTGCAGGAGATTGTGGATTTTCTCAAGAACCCGGGCGAATACCGCCGCCTCGGAGGCCGCATGCCCAAAGGCGTGCTGCTGGTCGGACCGCCGGGGACGGGCAAGACTCTGCTCGCCAAGGCCGTCGCCGGCGAAGCCAAGGTCCCGTTCTTCTCGATTTCCGGTTCGGAGTTCGTCGAGATGTTCGTGGGGGTCGGGGCCGCGCGCGTGCGCGATCTTTTCGAGCAGGCGCGGTCCAAGGCTCCCGCAATCATATTCATCGACGAGCTCGACGCTCTTGGCCGCGCCCGCGGGACCATGGTCGGCGGTCACGACGAAAAGGAGCAGACGCTCAACCAGCTTCTGGTCGAACTCGACGGTTTCGATCCACAGATCGGCGTCGTGCTGCTGGCCGCGACGAACCGTCCTGAGATCCTTGATCCGGCACTTCTGCGCGCCGGCCGTTTCGACCGCCAGGTATTGGTCGACCGGCCCGACAAGCAGGGTCGCATCAAGATCCTGCAGGTTCACATGAGCAAGGCCAAGCTGGCGACGGATGTCGATGCGGAAAAGGTGGCGGCGCTGACGCCCGGTTTCACCGGTGCTGACCTGGCCAATCTCGTGAACGAGGCGACGTTGCTCGCCACGCGCCGCAAGGCGGATGCGGTAATGATGGGAGATTTCAACAACGCGGTGGAGCGCATCGTCGCGGGACTGGAGAAGCGCAACCGGCTCCTGAACCCGAAGGAGCGCGAGATCGTCGCCTACCATGAAATGGGTCATGCGCTGGTAGCCATGGCCCTGCCTGGCGTCGACCCGGTGCACAAGGTGTCGATCATACCACGCGGCGTCGGCGCGCTCGGCTACACTATCCAGCGTCCGACCGAGGACCGCTTCCTGATGACGCGCGAGGAGCTGGACAACAAGATGGCAGTGCTGCTCGGCGGCAGGGCGGCCGAATGGATCGTATTCGGCCATCTGTCCACCGGAGCCGCCGATGATCTCGCCAAGGTAACCGACATAGCGCGCGCCATGGTGACGCGTTACGGCATGTCGGCAAAACTCGGCCACGTGGCGCTGGAAAAGGACCCACGCTCCTTCCTGAGCCCCAACCCGCTCGCCGGCGGACCGCGCGAGCACGATTACGGCGAAGCCGCCGCCGATGCCATCGACGCAGAAGTGCGCGACATTGTGGAGGCCGCGTTCGAACGAAGCGTCAGCCTGCTCACCTCCCGGCGCGACGTGCTGGAAAGGGCGGCACGCAGGCTGCTCGAGACCGAGACGCTCGATGAGACTGAACTTGCGGCGCTGGTCGGAGACGTCTCGACGGCGGATCGTGCTGCGCAGGATAGTTCGCGTAAGAAGACGGCTGTGTTGCAGCCGGCCAGGACCGCGGCTGCAATCCCCACGCGCGGATCGGGGAAATTGCGGACGCAACAATGAGTGTTTCGGACTGCTCCCGCCGGCACAGACCGCTCTTGGAAAGCCGTGCCGCACGCTACGACGGTGACACGCAAGATCGACATTGATCTCTAGGCTTTCGAAATCCAGTACGTGTCGGTTCACCAGCCAAGCGGTCTCGAGACCATTTGCTGGTCGGCCTCGATGGTACTGTGCGAGACCGGTGACCTTGCCTCGCGCAGCTTTGAGGGCGACCATCAAGGCCTTTTCTTCGTCACTGCGCCTGGCTCCGCTGCAAGGGTAAAATCCGCATGGCACAAGTGATCGTACGGGAAACGTATCGCCAGCCCTTTCCAGAAGCATCATGAAACCTCGTCGGTCTTCACCCGTGAACGGCAATGCCATCCGGCCAGCGTCGGACAAATTTGAAAGCCACCGTTCCGGCACGTGCGTCACTCCGGCAAAGGCGATCACGACATCGAGGTCTGGCAGATCAATTGCCTGCGTTGCATCACCGCACGTCACTTCGACGTGCGCATAATGAGCGAGATTGCCTTGCGCGCGCCGAGCTAGTTCTTCGTCGATCTCATATGCAATCACGCGTCCTTCAGAACCCGTCAGTTCAGCGAGGATGGCGGTGAAATAGCCGACACCGGCGCCCACCTGAAGGACGGTCTGGCCGGGAGTGATGTTCAGATGGTCGAAAACCAATGCCCAAAGCGACGGCAAGCCGCTGTTCAGTCCGCGTTTTTCGTCAAGCAAGACCAGAACGTCGTGGTAGATCTCATGAAGTGCGGCTGAAGGGCTGGTATGGACCGCCCCGATTTGCAATCTCGAATGGATACGCCATGGCCCGTTGCCAAAGTAGTGTTCGCGCGGAACCTTTGCGAAGGCCTCGATGACCGCAGGATTGTGCAAGACAGGTGATGCGACACGCAGGTCTTCGGCAAACCACCGGCGCTACACTAGCATCGATTTCTGTTGGCATAGAGTATCGGCTCCCGGATTGCGCGTACTCCATCATGCTCTCAGAAAACCGAGTGACGGCAAAGGGCGCCTATCCTCGTATGGACGGGGCGACGCGCGCTGTCCGTTTGCGACCGAGCGCGGTCTCGCCGAGCGCCTTCCGCGAGACTGTAAACCGTGGCGATATGGAAGAACACTGTCCCCGACGATCACATCGTCCGGCTGGCGAGCAGCCTTGTCAGCCAATCCGGATCCATTTCCGGCACGGAGGACAGAAGCCGTTCGGTATAGGGGGCATGCGGCGGCGTGAGAATTTCGCTCTTTAATCCCTGCTCAACGACTTTACCCTGGTGCATGACCACAATTTCGTCGGCGATCGCCCGCACGGTGGCAATGTCATGGGTGATGAAAATGTAGGTCATGCCGAGCTCGCGCTGAAGCCGGATCAAGAGCTTCAGGATTTCCTCTTGCACAATCTGGTCGAGCGCGGACGTGATCTCGTCGCAGATTATCAGCTCCGGATCGGCGGCCAACGCCCGGGCGATGCAAACGCGCTGCTTCTGGCCTCCCGACAGTTCGGCCGGCAGACGATCCAGGTAAGTTTCGCTCATCTCGACCATGTGCATGAGTTCGCCGATCCGCCGATCCCGTTGTGCACCCTTGAGGCCAAGGTAGAATTCAAGCGGACGAGCTATAACTTCTTCGACCGTCTGGCGCGGATTTAGGGCGTTGTCGGGCATTTGATAAATCATCTGTATGCGTCGCAGGATCTCTTTTGGGCGCAACTTCACGGTCTTGGAAAGGGCCTGGCCGGCAAAGGAAATCGACCCCGAAAGCGGGGGCAGCAGGCCGGTAACGACGCGAGCGAGCGTCGATTTCCCGGAACCGGACTCGCCGACCACAGCCACTGTTCTTCCGCGTGGAACTTTGATCGAGACATCCTGGAGCACCTTAACCGCCCGGCCGTAGGCCGCGGTGACGTTGTCTATCGTAAGCAAATATTCATCGGCCGGAACTTCGGGCTTGGCGAGCTTGCGCACGGCCCAGAGCGTCTTGGTATATTCCTGGGTGGGCGAGGCGAGCATCTGGCGCGTTTCTGCCTCCTCCACGGTTAGTCCATGGCGCAAAACCATGATGCGGTCCGCCATTTGCGCCACCACCGCCAGATCATGCGTCACATAGATTGCAGCGGTGTTGAACTCCTCCACGATGTTGCGAATGGAGGCGAGAACTTCGACCTGCGTTGTCACATCGAGCGCCGTCGTTGGCTCGTCGAAGACGATGAGGTCCGGACGGCAAGCCATCGCCATCGCGGTCATCGCCCGTTGCAATTGTCCGCCGGAAACCTGGTGAGGATAGCGAAAGCCAATGGTCTCCGGATCTGGAAGCTGAAGACGCCGATAAAGATCGACCGCACTCCGGTTCGCTTTCTCTCGGCTGGCAATCCCATGCGCCACCACGGTTTCGACAGTCTGATCGAGGAGTCGATGGGCCGGATTGAAAGAGGCCGCCGCGCTTTGCGCGACATAGGCGATACGGGAGCCTCTGAGGCGACGCCGCCCTGTTTCGCTTAGTGCCAGAAGATTGATCCCGTCGAACAGGATCGAGCCCTGTGTAATACGGCAGCCCGGCTTGGCGTAACCCATCGCCGCGAGGCCAATGGTGGATTTGCCGGCGCCTGACTCGCCGATCAGGCCAAGAACATCCCCCCGCTTCAGCGCCAGATCGACCCCGCGGACAATGGGATACCACCGCTCGTCCGAGAAACCCTCCACATGCAGATTGCGGATCTGAAGCAGATCCTTGCCTTTTTCGCGCAATCCGGGAGCGCTATTTTTCATCCCGCAACCCGCTTGTTGCATTCAGGAACCAGTCCACGACGAAATTCACAGAGACCGTGAGGAGGGCAATCGCGCCGGCCGGCAGCAGCGGCGTGACGTCGCCGTAGGTGATCAGGGTCGCATTCTCGCGCACCATCGATCCCCAATCGGCGGTCGGTGGCTGAATACCGACCCCCAGGAAGGACAGTGCCGCGATCGTGAGGAATACGAAGCAAAATCGCAAGCCGAACTCCGCGACCAGCGGCGGCATCACGTTGGGAAGGATTTCCTTGGCGATGATCCATTTCGGGCCTTCGCCGCGCAATCGCGCCACTTCGACATAGTCCATTACCGCCACGTTAAGCCCGACGGCGCGTGCGAGCCGAAAGACACGGGTAGAATCGAGCAGCGCAATGATGATTATCAGGCTTGTGATCGACGAGCCGAAGATCGAAAGCAGCACCAGGGCGAAGATAAGGCTTGGGATCGACATCAAGACGTCCACCGCACGCGACAGTATCTGGTCGAGCCATCCTCTATACAACGCGGCAAGAAGGCCTAGCGAGACGCCGACTGCGAAGGACAGCAATGTAGTCGCGACGGCTATACCGATGGTGTTGCGCGCACCGTAAATCAAGCGTGTGAGCATATCGCGGCCGAGCTGGTCGGTTCCCAATTTGAACTGCTTGCTCCACGGTGCGAAGGCCTCGCTGAAGACCTGTGTTTCGCCGTATGGGGCGATCCAGTGCGCGAAGACCGCAACGACGACATAGCCAATGATCACGAGGATGCCGAACCAGGCACTGAAGGGTGCCTTCCTCAGCGCCGTTTTGGCCCGGGTGGCGCGCGAGCGCCTCAGCCTGTGAACCTGCGCGATGGGTTCGTAGCTGGTCATCGTGGATGCAAGAGCCTGGGATTGGTGGCGATGGAAATGATGTCGGCGGTCAGATTAAGGAGGATATAGGTCGCCGCGAAAATCAAGGCGCAAGCCTGGACAACCGGAACATCCCTTGATTTGACCGCGTCGACCATCAGCTGACCGATGCCGGGATAGACGAACACCACTTCGACGACGACCACTCCGACGACGAGATAAGCAAGATTGAAGGCCACCACCGTGACGATCGGAGCCCATGCGTTGGGCAAGGCATGCCTGAGTACGATGGCCATCGGCGAGACTCCCTTGAGACGCGCCATGTCGATATAGGGGCTTGCAAGCATGTTGATGATCGCCGCTCGTGTCATGCGCATCATGTGTGCGACGATGACGAGCGTAAGCGTGGTCGCCGGCAAGGCTACTCTCCAGACCTGATCCCAGAACGGCGTCTGGTCGTTCACGTTCGACAATGTCGGGAACTTGGGAACTGCGTTAAGTATCCAGTTCAGTGACACTGCAAGCCAGTGCGGCAGGGATTGTGCGAACTCGGAGCCGATGAATGTGTCGCGCGAGATGACCAGGTAGGCAAGCATATAGGCGACGAAGAACTCCGGGAACGAAATGGTTGTCAGCGTCACTGCGTTGACCACCCGGTCGAACCAGCCATTGCGGTGGAGCGCAGCGAGGATGCCCAGTCCCAAGGCGAGCGGAACTGCGATCAGCGCGGTCATCGATGCGAGGAACATCGTATTGTAAAGGCGCGGCGCGATGATCTCTGCGACGGTGCGCCGATATCCGGTGCGGCTTGCGAACGAAGAGCCGAAATCCCCGTGGAGCATCTGCCCGACCCAGACGAAATAACGCTCGACAGGCGGACGGTCGATGCCAATTTCTCGCTGGAAGGCGGCGACCGTTTCGGGTGTCGCGGATTGTCCGAGCATCGCCTTGGCGAAGTCGCCCGGCAGCATTGCAATCGCAGAGAAGATAATGATGGAGACGATGAACAGCGTGACCAGGCCGAGGCCAAGGCGCTGCAGAACCGTTCTTGCGACCGGGTTCATTTGCTCGCGTTTCCCGTTGCCGTCGCTGCCCTGCCGGCAGGGCACGCGGCTGCAAGCCGAAGCCCAGTAGCCATCGCGGGTCCGGCCCGCTCTCTCACGCAGTGGCGATCCACCAGCGTTCGGCCATCTTCAGTCCGTCGTTCTCCCAGTTCGGCGCCACTTCGCCATGTGCGAGCTTATTGGATTTGGCGCTGACGAAGTTGTTGAAGACCAGCACGATGCTGCCGCCATCATCATGCGTCAGTTGCTGCATCTCGGCATACATTGCCGCCCGCTTGGCCTCATCCGTCTCGGCGCGCGCCTGGACAAGCAACTCGTTGAAGCGGGGATTTTTCCAGAACGACTCGTTCCAGCTGGAATCGGCGGCGAAGGCTTGCGTGAACATCCAGTCGGCCGTGGCGCGACCACTCCAATAGGAAGCGCACCAAGGTTTCTTGAGCCAGACATTGTCCCAATAGGCGTCCTCGGCCTCGCGCACGACGTTTACGTCGATACCGCACTGGGCTGCCGTCTCGCGGATCAGCGCAGCCGCGTCCACCGCGCCTGCAAAAGCGGCATCGGCGACCGAGAGGTCCACCTTCAGTTTCTCCATTCCAGCCTTTTTCAGATAGTGCTTGGCTTTCTCCGGATCGAAACTGTGCTGCGGCTGCGGATTCGTGGCGAATTTAATCGCCGGCGCGATCGGGTTGTCATTGGCCACAGTGGCGTGACCGAGAAAGATCTTGTCGACGATCTCCTGACGGTTGATCGCCCACTTTAAGGCCATCCGGACATCCGGATTATCGAACGGCGCCATCGTGACATTCATCGGCAAGGTGTAATGGCCATAGCCGGTGACCTCGACGATCTCCACCTTGGGGTTGCGTTTCAACATGCCGAGGGTCTTAAGGTCGGCGCGGCCAATATAGTCCACCTCCCCCGTCGATAGCGCGGCCATGCGAGCGGCGAGATCGGTGATGGCGATGAACTCCACCTCGTCGAGATAGGGTTTGCCGTTCTTGAAGTAGTTCGGATTGCGCTTGAGTTTGGCCGAAACGCCGGGCTGGAAATTCTCAAGCACGAAAGCGCCGGTGCGAACGCCCGATCCCCAATCCGCCTTGCCGTCCTTGGCCGGCATGATGACCAGATGGTAGTCACTCATGATGTAGGGGAAGTCGGCGTTGCCGCTTTTCAGCGTGAAGACAACCGTTTCGGGGCCATCCGCCTTAATGCTGGCGACGGGCTCAAGCAGCGGCTTCGCCGCCGACTTAGTTTCGTCGCCCATATGATAGCGAAGCGAAGTCACGACATCGTCCGCCGTCACATTCTTGCCGTTGTGGAAGGTTGCGCCCTTGCGAAGCTTGAAGACCCAGCTTTTGGCGCCATCGGACGATTCAAAGCTCTCGGCAAGGTCCGGTTGGACGTTGCCTTTGGCGTCGACCTCGGTGAGGCTGTTGGACATCGAGCCCGAGAACGCTGTCTGTGTGAAGGTGTCCGGGTAGCCGGCCGGATCGATCGAATCCGTCGTCGCGCCATGTGCCATTCCGAGCTTGGCGAAGCCGCCCTGCAGCGGTTCGGCCCGGGCCGTGCTGACGAAGAGCTTATCCGCAGCGGTGACCGTCAGCCCAGCGGCCAGCCCAAGATGAATGAAGTCGCGACGGGAAATCTTGCCGCGACCGATCAGGCTTTGAGCGATAGCAAGCTTGTATCCAGATTCTGACATTTGACTCTCCCATTGCGGATTTTCCGCGTTATTGTTCGTCACGCACCCTGTTAAGAAATCTACCCGTTAGCCGCGATAATCATTTCTGCTACTTTTCGAATCCGTACCTCAATCAGGCCGTCACATAGATGCTGCCCGCCTCGACCGTTACTGGAAATGTGCGCGCGCGAACGGACGGATCGACCAGGGCCGCGCCCGATTTGATATCAAATTCCCAGCCATGCCAGGCGCAGCGCACGATCTCGTTTTGGCGGTGATAGATGAACTGCGCCTCTTCGACCGGTGCAGTTGTTCCACATTGCGGCCCCTCGCAAAGGGGAGCGCCGCGGTGCGGACAAACATTCAGCAGCGCGTGGAATGAATCTCCGATGCGAAAAACGCCGACCGAAAGGCTGCGGATCTTGGCGATGAAGGGAGATCCGGTTTCGATCTCGTCGACTCTACAGATGTATGTCTTCTCGGGCATCGTCTGCTTCCTCAGGCAGCATTCGCCGCTTGCGCGCGCGGGATGCGCTTGTAAACCTCCAGCGCATTCAGCCCCATGATCTTGCTCTTCCAGGCAGGAGGGATTTGCAGCGTGTTGGCATCGTCATAGTCCCAATGCGGATAGTCGGAGGCAAACATCAGCGTATTTTCGCCGTCCATCGCCTCGAGAGTGGACCAGAGATGCTGAATATTTGCGGGCTGCTCCAGCGGCTGCGTGGAAAAGCGGATGTTGCGCCGGCAATATTCGGACGGCAGCATCTTTAGCCATGGCGTCTCTTTGCGTAGGGCTTTGTAGTCGGCGTCCAGGCGCCACAATACCGATGGCACCCAGGCGACGCCGCATTCGATGACCACGAAGTAGAGGTCCGGCCATTTTTCGAAGACGCCATGCGCAATCATGCTTGCGACATGCGAAATGGCCGACATGTGCAGGATGGCATGGGTCTCCCAGAAGAATGTCGTCGGGGCCGGAGCAATCGCGGTCGAATTCACGCCGCCATGGCCGCCCAGATGAATGGCAAAGGGCAGCCCCACCTCGGCGCAAGCCTCATAAATTGGATGGTAAAACAGATCGCCATAGGGCTTGACGGAGCCTTGCGAAGCGAGAACCTGAACCATGCGCGGGTGATTGCCCAGACGGCGTATCTCGGCGGCCGCGAGCTTCGGATCCTGTGGCGCGACGATGATCGAGCCCATGAAGCGATCGTCCTTCGGCAGCCATTGGTCGATCTGATAGTCATTGTAGGCGCTGACGAGGGCGCTGGCATAATAGGGATTGGCGAGGGTGGAAGCCTCGATCGGCTCATCGCCGGTCAGGATCGCCACGTCGACCTTGTACTTGTCGAGGTGTTTTTCCTTCATGATGAGATAGTTGTCGGCTTCTGTTTTCGGACGGACGTCCTTGCGTGAGAAGTCCTGCGGATGAAACCAGGGACGATGGCCATGCGGGAAGGCGCCAACGGGACCTGTCTTCTCGCCTTCAACGAACATGTCCTTCCATAGGCCGGAAAGGTAAGGCTCCAATACAGTCGCGCTCGACCAGTAATTGTGACAATCGCAGTCGACTATGAACACGTTGCTCAGCTCCGTAGCTTCAGCCTGGACGATCTGCCGGCCGATTTCACCGCGTGCAGCTTCCGCCTTGAGTATTGTTTGATCAAGCTTATGATCCTGCGCAATATGATCGACTTTTTCGATCGGAGGTCATGTGCAGCTAGATCACATCGAAACCTTTCTCGACATCATCGAGTCGCGAAATTTCAATCGTACCGCCGACCGGCTGGGGTTGACCCAGTCGACGATCAGCACCCGCATCAAGAATCTGGAGAGCGCGATCGGGTCCGAGCTCTTTCTGCGCGGGCGCGCCGGCGCTGAGCCGACAGCCGCCGGGCGGCGGTTCGAAGCCTATGCCAGATCCTTGCTGTCGACGTGGTCGCAAGCTCGACACGATGTGCGAGCGTTCAACCGTTTCGAGGGCACGTTGCGCATCGCCGCACAGGTGGGGATGACCCGTTCGGTCCTGCCGGGATGGGTCGAGACACTGTGCCAGGCGCTTCCAAAATCCTCGATCCATGTCGAGTCGGACTATTCGAACCAGATGGTCAGCGACCTAAGCATGGGAAATCTCGATATTGCCGTGCTTTATGCGCCTCGCTACCTGCCTGAGATCGCCTACGAGCATCTGATGGTCGAGGAATATGTGATGGTTTCGACGGCTGCCAGAACGCTGTCTGATGTCGACCCTGAAACCTACATTCGCCCAGGCTACACCGCGGTGCTGGAAAAGACGCACGCAGAGCTGCTGGCCGAGCTTGCGATCTGTCGGCTTTCGACGGGATCGGAAACTCTGGCGGAGATCATGCTGCGACGAACGGGCGGCACCTGCTACATGCGCAGCGACGATGCGCGCCGGTTCACGGCCGAGCTCCCATCGTTCCTCGTCGAGGGAGCGCCGACGCTGCACCAGCCAGTCCACACCGCGATCCTTGCGCGCCGCAAACACGAACCCATTATTCGCAAGGGCATCCGAGCTCTCCAGGTGGCTGTAATGTCCCTGGAAGTTTAATCGAAATTACCGATCATAAAGGTAGGATTGCGCGGCTGTTCAGCGCGTTTTGAAGTGGCATCTTGGCTCGACTTCAAACCCGAGTTGAATAATGAACGCACACGCGGCCTTAGGAGCCCCCGGCTTCGCCCCAACAAAGCTTCACCGGCAGTGGGCACAGCCCACGCCGCAGCTTGTGCTCTGCCGGCGCGTGATCGACGAGACGCACGATGTGAAAACATTCGTTCTCACACCCGCTTCAGATCGGATGCTCTGCTTCAGCGCTGGCCAATATGTTGTGGTGCACCTGAGGATCGAGGGGGCCGCGGTGACACGCTCCTACTCTGTTTCGTCACCGCCGACGCGTCCGCTCGACCTGCAGATCACCGTGAAACGGACGCCGGGCGGGCTCGTTTCGAATTGGCTCCATGACAATTTGAAGCCGGGCGATGGGATCGAGATCGAAGGGCCGCTCGGCTCGTTCAATCTCGACGATCTGCCGCATGCAAAGTCCCTCTTCCTTTCAGGTGGCAGCGGGATAGCTCCCGTCATGTCGATGCTGCGGGCATTTACCGACCGCGCAGCAAACCAGGATATCCACTTCATTCATAGTGCGAGAACGCCGGACGACATCATTTTTCGGCTCGAACTGGACGCACTTGCCGCTCGCTTTCCCAATGTTCATGTGACTTGCATTTGCAGTCATGGAGACCCGGCCTGGACGGGTCCAACCGGGCGAATTAACAGTGAGATGCTCCTGACTTTGGTTCCCGATCTCCATAGCCGCACGATTTTTGCCTGTGGGCCGGAATCCTACATGAAGGCTGCACGCAGCTGCCTCGATGCAATCGGGCTCGCCCCTTCACAGTATCATGAGGAGAGCTTCGGGGGCGGCAACATTTCGCGTTCGCCATCGGATTCAAAGGTTTCGTCTTCGGTCCGCTTCGCCCGCTCCGGCCTTGCATATCATTGCGCGCCCGGAGAGACCCTGCTGGAAGCGGCGCGCCAATGTGGCGTCTATGTCCCAACCGCTTGCCAGCAGGGAGTTTGCGGTACGTGCCGGATCGCCAAGCTGTCTGGCGAAGTCGTCATGGATGACCTAGGCGGACTGACCTTGGAGGATAAATCGGCAGGCTACATCCTGGCGTGCTGCAGCCGCCCACAAGGCGACATTTTGCTTGATCTATAATTGTACCCATCGCGGAACGAAATCGGGCAGCCTTTGCGTTCAACGACCAAGCCATACTACTGCGACCGCACGTGATTAGGTTCGGGACCCGGATGGGCTCGCCCGATTTCTGGCGCAGCTCACGCTGGGCATCGCAAGCGACGAAAGTCCTACCCAGCAATACGCTTGAGCTATCATTCAGCCGTTGCATGGGACGACCTCGACACAAAGAGGCGCGGCAATTCGGCTCCAGCTACACCGTCGCGGCCGGATCAGGGGCGTTGCGGTTGAGATGAACCGCAATCGAATTACGGTTCACCAGGCGAGCCGCGAGGACACGGTGTTCAAACGGTGCGGTGTCGCCAGCCAGCCTCTTCAAGAGAAGCTCGGCTGCCGTCGCCCCGATCAGATGCGCCGGCTGCGCGATGGCTGTGATACCTTGGGCCACGAACTGCATCCAGTCGAGATCGTCGAAGCAAAGCAGCGAAACCTCTCCCGGAATCGCAAGCTTCAGTGCGGATGTCGCCTCCAGAACGCCTGTCGACATCACACCGTCGGCGGTAAACAGGGCGGACGGCGCATTGCGCATTGTCAGCAGATCGAGTGCCTCCTTTCGGGCTGCCTCGCTGGAATAGACCGCCACGCGGCGGATCAACTGTGGATCCGGCGAAATGCCCGCAGCGCGATGGGCTTCGAGATAACCCAACAACCGTTGCCAGCTTGGATGATGGTAGCGAACGTCGGAGCTGGAGAGATCAGCGTTTGTCACAAAGGAACCAACATCATCGCGTTGGTCCGGCCCGAGTTCCGCCAATATTCCGATGCGGCTGTGTCCGGCGGCGATGATCGCCGCTATGCTGCTACGCGTTACAGAAACGTTATCGACCACGACCGAATCGGTTTCCATGCCCGCCACGATGCGGTCGAACTGCACGACGGGACAGCCGGCCGCGACTGCGTCACGAAGATGATCCGGCTTGTCCAAGAAGGTCGATGAGACGACTAAACCATCGACCTGCTTTTCCAACAGCAGCTGCACCGCCTCTCGCTCGAGTTCGGCATTTTCGTCACTATTCGTAACGATAACCCCGAAGCCGCCACGGCGCGCGACGTCCCCTATTCCGCGCAGCACGCTTGCATAGAATGGGCTTTCGATGTCGCCTACGACAACGCCGATAGTCTGGGTCTTACCGGTGATCAGGCCTTTGGCCAGGCGATTGGGCCGATAACCCAGCGCAGATGCCGCGGCGCGCACCTTCTCCTGGACCTCAGGGCTGCTGTACCCGTAGTCACCAAGCACGCGCCCAGCCGTGGCAGAGCTCACTCCAGCCCGGCGAGCGACTTCGATGATAGTTGCGTTTTTGGATCTTTGAGTCACCCAGCAAGTCCCGCCGACCATGCAACGTCGTGGCGACGAACTAGCGGCAGTTAGGCACGCCCCGCAAGGCCGAACACCGCAGAACCCGCCGCTGCGCACACCATTTGAATTACAGCACCTCCGACAGAAAGCGTCGAAGACGCGGGCTCTGCGGATTGTCGAATAGGTCTTCTGGCCGGCCTGCCTCGACGATCCGCCCCTCGTCCATGAACACGACCTGGTTCGCGACCTTGCGAGCGAAATTCATCTCGTGTGTAACGACCACCATCGTCATCCCGCCCCGCCCGAGGTCGGCCATCAAGTTCAGGACACCTTTGACCAATTCTGGATCGAGGGCGCTGGTGACTTCGTCGAACAGCATAATTTCGGGTTCGAGGGCGAGCGCACGCGCGATGGCCACCCGCTGCTGTTGCCCGCCCGAGAGATTGGCCGGCCGATGGTCCTTGCGCTCCAGCAGTCCGACTTCATTTAGCCTCGCCAAGGCCGCGTCATTAGCCTCCTCGCGCGACATGCGTTTAACTTTGCGCAGCGCCAAGGTGATGTTGGCGAGCGCGCTACGGTCGGGGAACAGATTGAACTGCTGGAAAACCATGCCCACGCGCCGCCGGAGTTGGTCAGGGGTCTGCTTGTAGATGCTTTCGCCGTCGAGCAGAATGTCACCGGCTCGGCATTCTACGAGACGGTTGAGGCAGCGCAGCAAGGTCGACTTGCCCGATCCGGACGGACCGATGAGGCAGGTGACGGTCCCGGGCTCCACTTTCAGACCGACGTCATGCAGCACCTGGACGGCGCCGTAGGCCATGTCGATATTTTTGACCTCGATGCCGCCACCCTTGAAGCGTGTGGGCGCTGCTGCAGGCAACGTCGCTGTTCCCGGCACGACGGCTTCGGCAAGCTCGGCGACCTCTTGGAGGCCACTCTGCACGGCGGTTATTCGTTTGCCGACGCGCATGCGCGCGTCGATGTAGTTGACGAGATGGGTCAGCGGCACCGTGATCACGAGATAGAACACTCCGGCCAGCAATAGCGGCGACAAGTTGCCGGTCAGCACAGCCTGGTCCTGGCCGACGCGGAACAGTTCGCGTTCGGAGGCGAGCAGACCAAGGAAATAGACCAGGCTGGAGTCTTTGACATTGCCGATGAACTGGTTGACCAGTGCAGGCAGGACGCGACGGATGCCTTGCGGGATCACCACCAGGCGCATGCCTTGGCCATACGTCATACCGAGAGTGCGCGTGGCGTCGATCTGACCCCGCTCGACGCTCTGAATGCCGGCGCGGAAAATCTCCCCGATGTAGGCTCCGGCGATCAGGCTGAGCGCCAGAATGCCCAGCGGATAAGGCGATGGACCGAACAGATCTCGGCCCAACCGCGCGAAGCCTTGGCCAATGATCAGGATTGTGACAATGGCAGGAAGCCCACGGAAGATATCGGTGTAGACTCGGGCAAGGAGTTTCAGCGGCCGGTTCTCTGAAATTCCCATGACTGCGAGGACGATACCGATCAGCGTCCCGAAAAACGTCGAGGCAAGGGCCAGGATCAAAGTGTTCTTGAGGCCGACCATCACCATGTTTGGCAGAACTTCTGCCATCGCCTGGAAATCAAGGAAGCTGCGGGCGAAGGTATCGAACCAGCTCATATCAAGTCCATCTATAACTCGGCCGGGCACCGTTGCTGACGGGCCCGGCCGGAAACGAAAATGAATACGCGCGAATTCACTTCTTGGGCAGATATTGATCCGGCATCGGAGTGCCCGGGAACCATTTCTCATGCAGCCGTTTCCAGGTGCCATCGTCCATGGCCTTGCGCAACGCCTTGTTGAGCGCCACGCGGAAGGCATCGTTGCCTTTCTTGACCACGAACCCGGCCGGCGCATCGAAGGACGGCACGTTCATTGTTATCTTCAGGTTCTTGTAGCGCTCCACATACTGCTTGGCGGACTCATAGTCAGTGAAATGGCCATCAATCGTCCCGTTATTCAGCGCCGCCACCGCAGTGTTGTTGTCGGGAAATTTGACAATGTCGCCCTTGAGGTTCTTCTCGGCATAGATTTCCTGCAGCGTTCCCTGGATCACGCCGATGCGCTTTCCGGCGGTGCTCTCATTGCTCGTCAGTGCCGGATCCGCCGAAATGATCGACAGGTAGCCGGCGAGATAGCCGTCGCCAAAATCCACGCTCTTCTTGCGCTGCGCCGTTGTGCCGATGGCGGCGACAGCGACGTCGAAGCGGCCGTTGGCAACGGAGGGCAGCAGCGCCGAGAATTCCTGGCCGGTGAAAACGATCTGCTCCTCCTTGAACCCGAGCCGGCGCGCCACATCACGGAAGAGTTCGGCGTCGAAGCCAGTGAAGTTACCGTTGGCGTCGGTGAAGACATAGGGTTTCGCATCGCCCATGGTTCCGACGCTGATCACCGTCGGGTCGATGAGGTTGTAGGGGTTGTCGGCCGCGTTTGCCTGAGTTGACGAGGCCAACGTGCCAAGTCCTGTCAACAGCGCGATCGTCAGCGCCAGACCGGATTTCACAAGTTGGCGCCTGCTCGAATTCGTGTGCATGTCTTCTCCTCTTACGATTGGCCGAACTCGGCCTTGCGATCCCACTCGACGTCTCATCTATCAAAACGCTCTTAGATGGCGTTCGGCCAGGTAGGTGAGAACGTTATCATTTGATCTAGCATTGTCCATTTCTCGCGTCAATTGTTTCGGAGAATTTCTCAGCTAGATGGTTTCCAGTGTTAAGCGCGGGGGATCTCCGGCGTCATCTTTCCTAAGTCGATTGCTGTCGCATGGCCGATTGCCCCGTAGTACCGGCAGGTAGCAGCCGCCGCGTCCGCGGCATGGCCGAGGATGTCTTGAGGCTGCTCCTTCTTAAGCAGGCCGAATAGCGTTCTGGCGATGAAGGTGTCGCCGGCGCCCAGGGTGTCGACGGGTTTGACCAACCGCGCCGGGGTTCGGTAAGAGACGGTGTCGCCGTGAAGCACCGCGCCGGCTCGGCCACGAGTCACAAGAACCCACTTTGAACCACATGCAAGCAATTCGGCCGCGATTGCGGCCAATTCCTTGTCGTCGAGACCGTCACCCGAGACACAAGCCAGATAGCAATAGGGTCCAATCTCGCGTCGATGTCCCGGTTCCCGTCGCGTGGAAAAATCATAAGACAACAGTGACTTACTTGATACAGCGGCAACCCACGGGTCCAAACCGCTGGACTGGCCGATGTGGACGGCCTGAAAGCCCGAGAGAAAATCCAGATCTTCTTGCGTCGGCGTAAACACCGAAACTCCGAGATCGAAGTCCAGGAAAATCCGATCGGCGTTGCGGTGACCTATGAGGCAGTAAGCGGTCGCTCCCTCGAGACGCCGCAATCGGGTGATGTCCACGCGCTCCGACGCCAGTGCAGTGCAGATAAGGTCCCCTGCCCGGTCTTTGCCGATCGCTCCGACATAGGCCGATCGCCCGCCGAAGCGGCTGACATAAACCGAGACATTGAGGCAATTTCCACCAGGATACATCTCGCCGCGAGCAAGATAACAATCGACCACGTTATCGCCCATCGCGGCAATCTTGACCATTGCAGGACTTTCAGTTTAAAGGGTGTGATAACGTTCGCACAATGGCCGCCCACCTGTCAATTGTGGGCCCGCCCCTAGCTCTGCCAACGAGACGAGGAAGCTCATGATTTCCGCCCTGCCCGCCGACGTGGAACGCGCCCTGACCGCTACGGCGGGCACGCAGTTTTCGCACCTATTCCTCGTGGCGTGCGGCGGTTCGCTCTCGATCATGATGGCAGGCAAATACTTCGTCGACCGTCACAGCGGCAGATTCGCCTGCGACATCTACAACGCGGATGAGTTCGTCTGCCGAGACCCGCGACGGTTGGGACCTGACGCGCTCGTTGTCCTTTGCTCGCAGACCGGCACCACCCGCGAAACTGTGCGAGCGGCCAATCATGCAAAGGATCGAGGCGCAACGACAATCGGCATGACGCTCGACCAGATATCGCCCCTCGCGCTGGCGGTCGACCACGCAGTCGCCTACCAGGCCTCCTACACGACGGGCAAAGCAATCGATTCAGCCTGCAGCAACTACGGCGTGCTCTATATGTTGCTCGCCGGCCTGATCGATGCTCGGGAGGATGCCGGGCTAACTGCCGATCTGCTGACGAGCCTGAGCCATCTTCAGCCGGCGATCGAGCGTGCGCACCGGACCTATGCCGACCGGTTTCAGGCCTTCGCCCCCCGTTTCGCGCCGCGCAATGCGATCTACACACTGGCCAGCGGTGCCAGCTATGGTGCGGCCTATTCGTACGCCATCTGCGTGTTGATGGAGATGCAGTGGTACGATTCGCAGGCCATACACGCCAACGAGTTCTTTCACGGCCCATTTGAGGTGGTCGACCGGGATACTTGCTTCGTGGTCTTGCTGGGTTTGGACGAAACGCGGAGCCTTCCCGAACGCGCCCGAGACTTCCTTTTCAAGTACGGCAGCCGGGAAAACGTCCTGGTGCTCGATGGAGCGGAACTCGACCTCAGCGGTATGTCCGAACACATCAAACCCTATCTCGTGCCCTTGGTCTTCTTCGACACGCTTTGGCGTTTTGCCTACGAGCTGGCCGCCCTGCGCGGCCGTCCAATGCTTGAGGGCCGGCGCTACATGAAGAAGCTCACCGACTATTAGTTCCGCCGCGCTCTGCAGCCATCCAACAACTCCCGGCCCGGCTTCTGCGAAGAAGGATTTCTCTATGACTGCATCACCAAAGCCGCGCCATGTCGTTGTTATCGGCGCGGGCATCTTCGGCATCTCTTCCGCGTTGCACCTTGCTCGTCTTGGCCTTGATGTAACGGTTGTCAACGACGGCGCGCCAGCCAACGGTGCATCCGGCCGTTCACTTTCCTGGCTGAACTCAGCGCGACGTGCCGACACTGCCTACCACCGCTTGAGGCTTGCAGGCATCGACCGTTATCGGACCCTGGCCGCCACAAGGCCGGAAACGGGATCGTGGCTTCGCTTTGACGGCGGCCTCACCTGGGATGCGGATGACGAGACGAACCAGATCGCGTCCGTCTGCCAGCTGGAGCAGGATATTGGTTATGACGCGCTTCTGCTCGGCCCTGCCGAAGTCGGTGCAGTGGTGCCCGGCGTCAACGCGAGCGCAATTACCCCCCAGGGTGCCATCTTCAATCCCGGCGAAGGATGGGTTGACCTGCCGTCTTTGATCAGTCTGCTGCTCAATGAGTTCCGCTCCAGCGGCGGCAAGTTTGTTCGGGACGCTGGACGCGTCCGGATAGATGCCACAGGTGGTCGCGCGCGTGGCGTCGTCACTGCCGACGGTGTGCCGGTAAAGGCGGATGCAGTGGTCCTTGCGGTCGGGCCAGCGACGCCTATCATGCTCGCAGAGATCGGAGTTCGTGTCCCCGACGCCACGCCAATTTCACTTCTCTTGAAGACCAAGCCGATCAAGACCGAGCTCCGTGCCGTGCTGAATACGCCCCGCGTGGCGGTTCGCCCGACGCCGGATGGCGCACTTGTTTTGGATTCGGCGTGGTCGGAGGAAGAAGTCGTGGTCAACTCTGACGGAACCTACACCGTGCACGACAAGACCGTCAAAGGACTGCTCGAGGAGGCTAGTGCGGTGCTCGAGGGCAATCCGCGGCTCCAACTCGCTGCCTATGCAGTTGGCCCGAAGCCCATCCCCGGCGACGGCGAGCCAGTGCTTGGCTCCGTCGAGACCGTTGCCGGACTTCACGTCGCCTTCAGCCACAGCGGCGCCACGCTTGGATTGATCGTCGGCGAATTGCTTGCCAAAGAAATCGCCTCTGGCAATCCGCATCCCATGCTTGCAACGTTCCGCCCTAATCGTTTCAGCTGAAAGGGCAATTTGGGGCAAGGCCGAACTGTCCAGATGGGTCGCGGGCCTGGGGAAGAGCCGCGTGATCAGGTTGTCGTGCTACGGCAACAGAGACGGCGAGAGATCGGCGCTGCGCGTCCAAGCGCGAACGCTCGAACAAGGATGCCCCGCAAACTATGGTCAGATAGCCACTCGCGATCCACTGGAGTGCGCTAACCGCGACAAGTTGCGCAAGCTTCCGCCCGCAAAATCAGACACTGCGCATAATCAGAAGCCGTTGCTCCAGAACGATTCACCTTGTCAAGAGACGGCCCGCCTTGCGGCGTGCGAGGGGTCGGCAATGACTTGACCAAGCCTTGACCAAGGGTCAGGATTGCGCCTATCGTCGCGTGCAAGAGCGATTGTCGAGCAATCCACACTCAGCTCGGCAATGAACACGGCTCACCACGTTGACCCGACGCGCCAAGGACAGGAAATGACCATCACGGTGAAAGTTGGCGAGGCCAAAACGCATCTCTCGGAACTGCTTTCAAGGGTAGAAGCCGGCGAGGAGGTGATTATTTCGCGCGGCAATGATCCCATCGCTAAACTGTCGCGGATTCAACGCCGCAACGATGTCGAAGCCGTGATCGAAGAGATCAGCGCTGCCCGCGCTCGCGCCAAGCCCGTGACGCAGGACGAAATTCGGGCCTGGCGCGATGAAGGGCGTCGCGCTTGATGGCGATCATCGTCTGATGCCTTTCGTTGTCGACTTTTCCATGGCGGCTGCCTGGATTCTTCCTGATGAAGACAGTGAGGCGGCGGCCGCCCTGATGCGACGATTGCCGGGAGCAACGGCGCCTGTCCCTTCCCTGTTCTGGCACGAGGCGCGTAACGTCGTATTGATGGCCGAGCGGCGTGGCCGCATCGCGGCGGGCGAAGCTGCCACCACCATGGCACGGCTGCGCCGATTGCCGCTGGAGGACGCCGGCGGCGGGTCGGACGGCGCAGTGCTGACATTAGCGGCTTCGCACGGGCTCAGCGCCTATGACGCCGCCTATCTGGCGCTGGCAATCGAAACCGAGTTGCCGCTGGCCACCCTCGATCGGAAGCTCGCACTTGCCGCACGCCGCCAGGGAATCCAAATTCTCGGGCCGCTCGCGAATGGCAATTGACCTCTTCGCTCGACCACCTGCCTATGTTGTTCGACCTGCAGAAGTCTTTGACGCTCTCGATTCCGTGCTGACTCTGGACCTCCGCGACTTTCTCGCCGAAGAAACCCGAGAAGATCGAAGGTAGACCGCACCGAAGTCTCTACCTTGTTGGAATCAGATGCAGTGCAGACTTCCCGCCCTTCACGGCCGCCGCTGACAGCTTGTGACAGCTTGCGGTCAAAGCTGGCAAGTTGGCCGCCGCGCGCCTTGGCAAGCGCGAGAAGGTAGGTAGCCGTCACCTGCGCCGAGGTCAGGATTTTGGCTACATCAATGTCGCCGGAGCCAACCAGGCTCACATCGTCGGGCCAGAAGCTGTGCCCGTGCAGGGTCCGCAACTTGGTAACGATTCGCGCAACAACAGCTGGTGAGCCGGGAGAATTGGGATATCTTTGGTTGCCGACGATGCGCAGGACGCCGTTTTCAGTGACGGGACACGTAGCCCATGCGGAGTTTACCGGTCTCTTCGAACCAACCATGCGCGTCGTCATGGGCGACGTGGCCAGGATCTATCAGTGCGATCAGCACATTGACATCGAGCAGGAGCGTCACGGCAGTTCGTCTCGCAAGGCATTGACCGTCTCAAGCGTGACGGGAGGTGCATCCGGCCGAGGCGACAGAAGAGGGATCCCGTTGCGCTCGCCGCCGGCTTGAGGCCGGCGCAGCGAGCGCCGGGCGAGATCGGTGATGACCTCGCCGAGGCTGCGATCCTGCTGCCGGGCGATGGCCTTGGCTGCAACCAGGACATCGTCATCGATCGCCAGTGTGGTTCTCATGTTGCCCTGCTTGGTGCGCATCAACATCACGCATCATATAAAATAGCGACGTCGGATACTCAAGCGATGCGAATACCCGGCGGACTTGGCGTGAACGCATTTTGTGCCGGAAGGATCGTCGCTTCACGGCTTCAACCTTTGTATGCGACGAGAACTGCGCCCGCTGCAATCAGTGAAACGCCAAGCCAGTTCGGCAGGGACAATTGTTCACGGAGGAAACCCACTCCGAATACCGTGTCAAGCGCGCCGCTTAGCCTGGCGTCACCGAGCAACTCCCCCTCCCATAATGCAGCATCAGGGCTGCGGTCACATATCTTGATTGTGTTTGCTGACATCAGCCAGATCCAGCCACGTCGACAACGGCCTTGATCAGACCGGACTTCTGCTGCGCCCAGATTGCGATGTCGCGTGGGCTGTCGCGCAGGGTGGTGCGATGGGTGACGAGTCGGTCGATTGGTATTTTTCCAGCGCGCATCGAGGCAATGACGTGCTGGAAATCGCTACGCGTCGCGTTGCGACTGCCGATCAGCATCATTTCCCGCTTGTGGAACTCTGGATCTGAGAAGGTTATGTCGTCCGGCACGACGCTGACCATCACCATGACGCCGCCATGGGCAACATAGGCAAAGGCAGCCTGCATCGAACGGCTGTTCCCCGTGGCGTCGAAGACGACGTCGAAACCTGCTCCCGCAGTTCGCTCCGCTATCGTTTCGACGATCGATCCCTTCGACGCGTCGATCACCAGGAAGCCCAATTGCCTTGCGGCAAAGGCCAGCCGCTCGGCATCGACGTCCATGATGGTCACGTTGAGTTGCGCTATGCGCGCAAAAAGCGCGGTGCCGAGGCCAATCGGCCCGGCGCCGATAACCAAGGCGCGAATGCCGGGCCCCGCCATGGATCTGCGCACCGCGTGAGCACCGATGGCCAGAAACTCGACCGTGGCAGCCTCGACCGGTGACAGGCCGGCCGCTGGTATCAAGTTCTGCGCCGGCACGAGAATCTGCTCGCTCATGGCACCGTCACGGTGCACGCCAAGCACCTCGATCGACATGCAGCAGTTCGGCTTTCCCTGGCGGCAGGCGGCACAATTTCCGCAGGCAAGATAGGGATTGACGAGGATTTGCTCTCCAACCGACAGGTCCACGGGCGCGTTGATTGCCGCGATTGTTCCCGAAACCTCATGGCCCATGACGCGCGGATAGGCGAGATAAGGATGCCTGCCCTCGAAGATGTGGTAGTCGGTTCCACATATCCCGACACAGGCGACATTGATCAGTGCCCAGCCTTCGGGCGGAGTGCCTGGTGCCTGCTGCTCCTCAAACACCAGCCTGCCCGGCTCAGCGCATCGCACGACTTTGATGGTGGGGCCCATGACTATAATTCACCCCCTTGCTAAGCTGGAGTCCGGCAACAGGAAGTGGTGCGGGGGGGGAATAACCCCGGCCGCCGGGGGGTGAAAACCAAAACTATACGTAATAAAGCGGCACCCCTGCGGCCCCCGGTTTGACATAGATTGATATTTTAAAAAACATAAACAGCCG